>CAJWTO010000039.1 GCA_913047675.1 uncultured Pseudomonadota bacterium
GGATTGCTTGTAATGAGATAATAAGTATTTTGAGTGGGCGAGATTAAATTTTTCGTTAATTTGATCAAGAAGGGTAAGTTAATGAATATCGGATAGTGGGGAGGGGAGGGAGATGATGGATAAATATTTTGATGATGGTCACGCTCGTGCTAAAGCCCTAAAGAATCGGGGTCCGATCAGGTTCGAGCGCGATGGTACATTAAGTAGAGATATCTCGGACGCATATTCTGAATACGGTTTCTATATATTTGAGTCTGTGTTGGCTAGTGACGAGTTAGCTGATATAAAAGCTGATGTGGAACATATCTTAAATAGAGCTCCTGTCCAAAAAAATGCAGAGAGTGATCTAAGCGGTAATACACCTTTAGGCTTTGGGTGCGAAGCTCCGACTTTTTTCTGGGCGCCGCCGCTCTCTGATCCCTTTGGAGCGACCGACGCAGCCGGAGGCCGGCATCCTGTGAAAATGCCGGAGCCTAAGGCCGAGAAAGGGGTTACCGACGACGCGATATTTCTCATACTAGGCTCTTTACAATTTTCGAATGCGTGTTTACGCACATATGGGCATCCGGAACTTTTAAGAGTGGCAGAGGCTATCAACGGTAGTGATTTTACACCGTTTAATGAAGCCTTATTTATCAAGAAGCCTGGAATTGGGGCATCGGTTGCCTGGCATCAAGATGGTCTGACCCATTGGGATAGTGAGGACTTCGACGAAGGGACTCATGGATTTAATTTTATGGCACAACTATATGGGAGTACTGCGCGAAATGGTGTATGGGTCGTGCCTGGAACTCATCGGTTGGGTAAAATGGATATTAAAGAAATGGTTAATTTGGCTGGTACGGAGTACCTACCAGATGCTGTCCCCATGGTTTGTGGGCCCGGTGATGTAGTGATCTCCAATAGACAGTTAGTTCATGGATCATTCGCGAATACCAGTAAAGATGAGCGAGTAACCGTGAATTTTGGTTTTCATAGAAGAAAGTCGGTATTAGGGGTTAAGGCAGGTGGGGTCCATAATGCCGAGGCTATTTATGATGAAGCTAGGATTTTGAAACGCTCGCAAGTGATTTCTTTGGCGATTAATGCTCGAAAGCAAAGGTTTCCTCACGAGGAAAGTTTTTGTTATCAACCTTTAGCTAGTTGCGCCGATGATCATCGATGGGATGAAAACACCCTGACAAAGTTGAAGGACTATAATTTACTCGATCTGAGTATTTGACAAAAAGTCGATTATCGAAAGATATTTAGAATAGAAAATATAATATGGGTGTTGATAAGGAGCACGTATGAATTGGTCTGCGATTTTTAATTGGTCGGCACTTGGGTCGATATCTGAAACGATTGGTGCTATCGCGGTGGTCGCTTCGCTGATATATCTCGCCGCACAAATTAAGCAAAATTCGAACGCGGTTCGCGCAACTATAGAGCAAGAAAGTGCTAAATTAATAAATCAGACGATGATGTCTATTGGTTCGTCCGAAGAGCTGAGTCTACTTTATTTACAAGCAACTGAAGATTTTTCCGCTCTTAAATCTGCTGAAAAGGCACGTATGTTTATGATACTCACTGGAATATTTAGAGCTTTCGAGGTTTTGTATAGGCAGCAAGAGACGGGGCATGTTAGCCAAGAAATATGGTCTGGTTACGAGCATTTCATCAAAGCAGTAGTCCAAACTGATTTGTTCGAAAATTGGTGGGCGGTTAGAAGTGACACGTTTTATTCGGGGTTCAGGGATCATGTGAATCAATTAGATCTTTCTGATGCTCCCGTGAGACCTATGGCAATTTTGCGATAGGTGACTTTGGGAGTGCCTGAATCTCCAACTAAAATTCTATACGGCGTATATGATGCTGATGGTGGTGCGTGGGGTGAGCTTAAATATATTCTAGGCAAAGCAAGCGGTTTAGCCCATTGTTCTTTATGTGATTTGACTCATGGTTGGTCATTGAAAGGGAAGAAGGACTGGCTTAACTTTGCCAATCAAAGTGGATTGGAATTTAAATTTGTGCATCGTAACGAGCAATCTAACGAGCTCGCAAAAGTCACTAGCAGCAGGATTCCTTGCATAGCTCAAAAAGTTAAGGGCTCCTACTCTGTAATAGTCACTCCTGATGAGTTACAGGCATGTGAAGCTGATATCGGGAAGTTTAAGATAGTGCTTGCATCAAAACTGGGTGGCGTTTAGCCAAAAGCTTTTTTAACTGCCACTTACGATTATCTTCCCTATTTGTTCACCACCGGCCATGTGCTCGTAGGCTTGTGCAACTTCACTTAATGGGAAAACTCTATCGATGACTGGCTTGTATTTGCCGCTGGCCAGATTTTCTCCTAAATGCGCCATGGCGCGTTCTGTCCGATCAGCGTGATCAAACAAGTTATATACCAGGTGGAAGCCACATACGCGCAGCCCTTTACCAATAGCAGGGAATAAGGGAAACGGTGTGTCGGACATGGCGAGCGCGCCGTAAACAACGATTGTAGCTTCGACAGCCGCACCATCGGCAAGAGTTTCAAGAAAGGGTCCGCCAATAGGATCAAAGGCGATGTCGAAACCACTACCTTCAGTGATTTCCATGACTCGAGCAGCAAAATCTTCTTCACCGGTAGCGATTACATGATCTGCACCGGCATCCAATAACGAGTCTCTTTTAGAAAAGTCTCTAGAGGTTGCTATTACTTTCGCGCCGTGGTTCTTGGCTATTTGGATTGCGGGAAGCCCGACGCTAGAGCTTGCCGCGGAGATCACCACGTATTGCGCTTCGTCCTGCTTTAAACCACCAACTTCAACTAAGCCACCATAGGCCGTGGGGAAGGCCATCCAAATCGCGGCGGCTTCCTCAAAACTTATATCTGGAGATTTAGGTGCTAATGCTTGAACAGGGATAATAGCTTTTTCTCCAATAACTCCATACTCAGCGGGAGACATGTTTGGGGTAATGGAAACTTCTTGTCCGACTTTGAAGTTAGTTACATTCGGTCCTACCGCCTCTATCACGCCTGAACCTTCGACACCTACACGAGAAGGCAATTTTGGTTCAACAAGATAAAGTCCTTGCATATATAAATACTCTGCGCGGTTGAGCCCAGCTGCTTTAACATCTACGAGCACCTCGTTATTTTTAGGCGAGGCTAACTCTTCTTCATTGAGTTCTATAACATCTGGACCGCCTATACGGCTAAAGCGAGCGATTTTTGACACAATTTCTTCCTTCTAAATAATTGAATAGGGATGCCTAAGCAGTACCGCTGACTATCATGCGCGATGTAAATCCATTAGTTTCTTTATGGCTCCAACTCGAGGATGAACTTTTATGGGTATGGATTACAGATTGATATTGAATATAATTTCGATAGTTTGTCGACGGTAATCCGGTAATATTTATTTCCGCACCCTTTAATCCTCGCAGTTTTTTAATCTCTACTGTCGAATCGGGCACTGAATATTTGATTGTCTCAGAAGTTTTCTCGTAAGACATAGGCACTCGTTCGATCTTTCTTGATAGTTTTTTGAACCCAGCGAATGCCACCGGAAAGATCAGATCAAAGCCTTTGTTTTGTTGTTCGTTCAATTTGTCATCTACATAAATATGAGCCCATTTCCTCATCTCAAATGTGGCAAGAAATGTAATACCAGTTAGGTCAATCTGATTAAATTCTCCCGACAGAATTTGAATTAGCCGCGATCCTTCGCATTTTTGGTCTGTAGGAAAGCCAAAGTTACAGGGGCAAGGTATCGAGCAACTGCAGGCCTCAGTTATGTCCGCGGTGAGATTCCATTTAGTTCCGGCCATAGCATTTGAGGACAGTCCGGCTGTCCCGGGAACGGCGAACATTGCTAAATATTTATTAAAGTCTCTTCTTTTCATGAGGTATATTCCCTAAAATTAAAGTCTCTCTACTGAGTTAGACCAAGATTTGAAGCGCTTTACACGCGAGGTAGGCCAAAAAATACGAAAAAAATTAATTTACAGTTGTTACCACGGTATCAGATCCCGATCTGATGCGCTACATGGAGCTCAGATAAATGCCAACCCTAACCCGTCACTAATTGTTTT
Source organism: uncultured Pseudomonadota bacterium (assembly GCA_913047675.1). Taxonomy (GTDB): domain Bacteria; phylum Pseudomonadota; class Gammaproteobacteria; genus UBA4457. The sequence goes on from CAJWTO010000039.1 coordinate 4,060, forward strand.
TTCAGTGTTACAATTTGGCTCCAATAGTATTCTCAAATTTTTATAAATAATGGTAAACAATGCGTCTTACAAAATCATAGATAAGGTTGGTATGCCACGAGTGATATCGTTTTTTTTAGGCCAACTCGAGGCGTACTGCACATCCGAGCTCGATTGGCTCAAACTGTTGCCTTTGGAGCAGAATCATTTATTACATGGCGCTTGTCATTTTCCTTTCAAACCAAAGTCGGGTAGTCGTATGAAGCCACATGGGTTCAGGATCCGTGCGAGCGTTAACATTGAGATGTGTCCCCCATTCAGTTATACCCATTGGGGTCGGATACCCTCCGATAAAAGTAAGCAAGGGTGGTTGTCAGGCGAGCAAATTTTTAGATTCAATGATCTCGAAGAATGTGCGGTACATACTTTAGCCCATGAATGTTTCCATTTTTTGAGTGGCTCTCAACAGGTGAAGGAAAAGAACACCGAGGCTAATGCGAATTGGTGGGCGGACAATTGGCTGAGGCAGTTTCGTGAACAGGCCGACTAAATTTAGATGGGTTTAGGTGATAAATAGCCGATCATTGGTCCTTCGACGTGGTAGTATATGTCTATCAGCATTACCGGTTAGAACGTAAAGGGGTATAGATATGAAAGCAGTTGTGGCGCACGATATTGATGATTTTTCGGTGGTTAACGTTGACTTGGACGCACCCAAAGTTGGTGAGGTCCTAGTAAAAATGAAGGCCACTGGAATATGTCATTCTGATTTATCAATTATCAATGGCACAATTCGGTGGAAGTTGCCATCTGTTCTCGGACATGAAGGTGCCGGGATTATAGAGCAGGTTGGAGAGGGTGTATCAAATGTGAAGGAGGGAGATCACGTTGTATTGTCTTTTGTTCCGAATTGTGGGGACTGTTATAACTGCCAAAGAGCTGAGCCGCATTTGTGTCAGATGAGTAAGCCGCACGGTGGCCTTCTTGATGGTACCAGTCGTGTAAAAATGGATGGCCAAGAAATAGCGGTTATGTCGATGCTTGGAAATATGGCCGAGTACTGTGTGGTTCCAGAGGCTTGCGTGGTGTCAGTCGATAAAGAGCATGATTTTAAGGCGGCTGCGCTTGTTGGCTGCGGTGTAACGACTGGAGTCGGCGCGGCTATAAAAACTGCAGAAGTGAAGCCAGGTTCTACGGTGGCTGTTTTTGGTTGTGGTGGCGTTGGTTTGAATGTAATACAAGGTGCAAGAATTGCGGGTGCTGCTCGTATCATAGCTGTCGATCTCTCTGCCGAAAGGATGGAGCTCGCCCGATCTTTTGGCGCTACCGATGTGATTAATCCGAAAGCTGACTCCGTGAAGCAAGTACAAGATATTACGGGTGGCATTGGAGCGGATTATTGCTTTGAAGTAGTTGGTAGTGGGAAGTTAGTGGAAGCTTGTTTTAAAGCAACGCGCTTTGGCGGTACTACGGTATTAGTTGGAGTTGGGCGAGCTGACGATAGGTTTTCAATTAACGCCATGATCGTGCCATTTTCCAGCAAAACCATAAAAGGATGCATGTACGGAAGCGCCAATTTCAAAGTTGATTTTCCTATGTATCTTGATTTATATCGACAGAAAAAGCTCGATCTCGATAGCCTTGTGACCCGGACCTACAGTATCGACGAAGCTCCGGAGGCGTTCGCCGATCTCGAAAGTGGTAAAAATGCTCGTGGGGTTATCGTTTATTAAAGAGGCCAGTTCTAGGCCTCATTTTTTTTAAAATGAGGCATTACCTCCTTGGCGAAAAGCTCTACTGAGGACATCGCGTCACTGCCTTTGATTCCCGGTAGATGCATCCAACAAGAAACCTCCGATGGATTTACTGCCTTTTCATATAGAGATAACTGTTCAATTGCGAAATCTGGATCCCCAATTATATAACGGTTCTTAAACGTGTCGAAGCCGACTTGATCCTTAGCGGTAATAACACTGCCGTCCGCTGACTTTAATACTCTGTCTCCGGCTGCCGAGGCTGCTCCATATAGTTCAGTAAACAGGTAGTTTAAAGCCGGAGCCGCAATAGCTTCAGCTTTTTGTTTTGTCTCAGCTATAAATACAGATCGCATTACCGGTCTTTCGGGGATTTCCCATCCGATCCTGTTGGCTTCAGCTTCGTAAGGAGCAAAGTGCTCGATTAGCTCTTCCGGCCCGTGTCTGGGAGACATTATCTGGATCGCATTTCTGCGTGCAGCTCGTCTCAAAGATCCTGGAGCGGACACTCCATACCAAATTGGAGGGTGTGGATTCTGCACGGGCCTCGGGGTAAGCCTAGTCTCCGGTACGTTGAAATATTTCCCATTAAAAGAAAAGGTTTCTTCAGTCCAAGCAAGAGTCATGAGATCAAGCGCCTCTTCAAATCTACCAATCCGTTCTTCTCGGGGAATACCGTGTGCCTCGAATTCGGATGCGACGTAGCCCGGGGCAACCCCGAATATAAATCGGCCATTCGATAAGTTATCTAATACTACAACGTCTTCTGCCAACTTGAGTGGAGCGTACAGAGGTACGAGGAGAACACCGGTTCCGATTCGCATCGTATTCGTAACAGCAGCAGCGCCGGCGCAGGCGACAAGGGGGCCAGGACACAGACCATCTTTTTGGGCATGATGAGATACTTGGAAACTTGAGGTGTACCCTAGTTCTTCCGCTCTCGGCAGGCAGGTCAGCATATCTTGGTAGGGTTCTTGCCATGGAATCCCGCTGCCTGGCGGAACTTGAAGAGAAAAGATTAAGCCAAAATCCATTATTTTAATCCTCTTAGAAATTATTTTATTCAGTTACTGGGGCGATCTCGCAACCGATTTCCCCCAGGGTCAATCGGATCGCAGCGCCTACGTCTGTAGCATTCGGTCCATCACCGTGAATACATAATGCCTCTGCATCTAGGGTCACCAGACTGCCGTCAATCGCCTCTACTTTCCCAGTTTCAACATATCGTTTCACTTGGGAGACGGCAAAACCAACGTCCGTTTCATGTTTTTCGCGTTGTATCACAAGCGTGCCATCGGCTGCATATTGGAGATCTGGATATATTTCTCCAACTACTCGAATACCTTTTTTTCTTGCCGCTACTGGCATCGCCGCATCAGTAGGGGCGGGCCAATATAGCATTGGATTGTCGGTTAAGAGGCTTATCGCATCGGCGACCGCTGTGGCTAGTGCCTCATCTGTACGGAGTACGGAATAGAGGGCACCGTGAGGTTTCACATGATGCAGTTTCATTCCCGCTGTTTTCAGGGCGGCTTGTAGCGCCCCAGTTTGATAAACAGTATATGCAAACGCGTCTTCTGGGGTGATGTTCATCGTTCTTCGTCCGAATCCAAGTAAATCCGGTAGACCCGGATGCGAACCTACGACTACATTATTTTCCTTTGCCATTTTGATCGTATCGAGCATTGTGAGTGGATCGCCTGCATGAAAGCCACAGGCGACATTCGCCGTAGTAATCAGAGTCATCATACCTTCGTCATTACCCATAGCCCAATTTCCAAAGCTCTCGCCCATATCGCAATTGATGTCCATTGATGTAATCACCGCCGACTCCTTGTTTCGTAGAAATTTACTTTGAAGTTGTAGTCTAATCTTAAATCACCATATAGCAAAAAATTATTTAATATAAGCAACTATCGATCACATAGACATTGCAGCTTTTTTTGTATTTATTAGCACGGTGAAAAATATTTATTTGTCATCATTATTTGACAGTAGGCATTTGTCATTTAATAATCGCGCTCCCACTTAGCGCCCGTAGCTCAGCTGGATAGAGTACCTGGCTACGAACCAGGGGGTCGGAGGTTCGAATCCTTCCGGGCGCGCCATTATTTTTTACCATGGTTGGTATAGTATGTAAGCTGAGTCGCTTTGGCTGATAAAATCCGATCATCTTGAGGATATATATTTGCATAATATATTGTATTTTTGCATTAGGTTGTTATGGGTGGGCACTTGAAGCCAACGGGGCACCGCTCTGCACTGGTGCTTTTTTCGGGAGGCCAAGACTCGACTATTTGTCTAGCCTGGGCTTTGGCAAATTTTGACTTGGTCAGTACTATAAGTTTTAGCTACGGGCAAAGACATCAAGTTGAATTAGACTGCTGTGAAAGGATCATAGAAAAAATTAAAAAAATAGTCCCGCAATGGTCGAAAAAGCTATCTGAGCGGCACCTAATAAATTTGGATTTTATTCCTGCCATCTCCAATTCAGCTTTGACATCTGAGATGGAAATAGAAATGACTAATTCGGGATTACCTAATACTTTCGTTCCCGGACGTAATATTTTCTTTCTGTCGGCAGCGGCGTCTCTAGCTTATAGATCTGGGATTTTGAATTTAGTTGGAGGGATGTGCGAGACGGACTACTCAGGTTATCCAGATTGTCGCGAAGAGTTTATCGATAGTCTCGAGACGTCTATCGGTCTCGGTATGGATATGAAGTTCAAAATACATACGCCCTTGATGTTTCTAAATAAAGCTCAATCATGGTTGGTCGCAGAAAACCTTGGTGGATCGGAATTGATAGATGCTATTGTAGAGGAGACTCATAGCTGTTATCGAGGTGTTCGTGAGAGTCGTTACGAGTGGGGATATGGCTGTAACAAGTGTCCTGCTTGTGAACTTCGTAAAGTAGGGTATGGTCAATACAAGACGGGAGTCGCCATTTGAGTTACTCAGTAAAAGAGATCTATCTCACTCTTCAAGGAGAGGGCGCACAGCAAGGACGGGCGGCAGTTTTTTGTAGGTTTGCGGGTTGTAATCTATGGAGTGGCAAGGAAATAGATCGTAGCACCGCTGCGTGCAATTTTTGTGATACCGATTTTGTTGGGACAGATGGTCCTGGAGGGGCTAAATATCCTGATGTTGAATCTCTTGTAGGCGCTATAGAGCTAGAGTGGGCGAAAAATATAGAATCGAATTCTGACCGTCTGGTAGTCTTTACTGGCGGAGAGCCCGCCCTTCAGCTTACCAGCGAGCTCACTAGATCCTTGAGGAACTCTGGTTTTAAATGTGCAATAGAGACAAACGGCACCCTCCCCATTAAAGCCGAGTTGGATTGGATAACAGTTTCGCCCAAAACTAGTCAAAAATTAGAAGTCTTTGCGGGAGACGAGCTGAAACTAGTTTATCCGCAGCAGAATATTAAGCCTGAGCTATTTGAGGCTCTCGACTTCCATCATTTTTTTTTGCAACCTAAGGATGATAAAAATTTCAACAAAAATTTAAGAAAATCGATTGAGTATTGCTTGAAGCACCCGCGCTGGAGACTTTCAGTTCAGACTCACAAATATATAGGTATTGCTTAATTCCCCCGATCTTCGGTTATTATAGAATCTCAAGTATCAGTGTAATGCATGCGCCCGTAGCTCAGCTGGATAGAGTACCTGGCTTCGAACCAGGTGGTCGGGAGTTCGAATCTCTCCGGGCGCGCCATTTCAGTATGAGTAATCTAAGTGGGGTGGCACTACTTTTCTCAATTATTGAGATTTAGATTCAGATCAATTACATAGGGGTTGTATTGGAATGGCTGATGTGAAGCGTGTTCTCGTCGCTAATAGGGGAGAGATAGCCTTACGGATCATTCGGGCAGCGAAGGAGTGCGGCTTTGCAGCTGTCGCAATTTATTCCCAGGATGACGCTAAAAGTCTTCATGTGTCGCGCGCAGATGAAGCAATATTGTTAGAAGGAAACGGCCCATCTGCGTACCTTAATGCAGAGCAAATTGTTCAAGCTGCTGTTGATAGCGATTGTTTCGCTATCCACCCTGGGTATGGCTTTCTGTCCGAGCAAGCATCATTTTTGGATTTAGTGGAGAGGTCTAGTTTACTATTTATAGGGCCTACGCAAGAGCAACTCGCCTTATTAGGTGACAAGGAAAAAGCTTGTTCGTTTGCCAGAAAACAGGGAGTGCCCACATTGTTATCTTCTGGAGTTCTAGCAAATAGTTCTGATTTGCTGGCGTTCTGTGAAAATGGAGTTTCTGATCGCCCTGTAATATTAAAAGCGGTCTCTGGTGGAGGAGGTCGTGGGCTTAGGATTGTCCAATCAAAACAAGACGGCGACTTGCTGTTTGAGCAAGCCAGTGCCGAGGCGAAGCTGGCATTCGGCGATAGCAGGTTATATGCAGAAAATTATCTATCGGATGTGCGACATATTGAAGTTCAGATTGTCGGTGATGGACAACACGTATGTCATCTCTGGGAAAGAGATTGTTCGTTACAAAGGCGTCATCAGAAAATAATTGAAATCACGCCCGCGCCTGGTTTACCTGACAAGTTACGCCGGAAAATTTTAGATGCTGCCACTGTTTTAGCCTCCGCTATTAACTACAAGGGACTGGGGACGGTAGAATTTTTAGTTGACGTAGATGATCACAAATTCTTTTTTATTGAAGCGAATGCAAGATTACAAGTCGAACATACGATAACCGAGGAGGTATTAGGTATCGACTTAGTGAGTTTGCAGTTTGATATTGCGCTAGGTAAGACGCTTAAACAGCTCGGCTTAGAAAATCCACCAGAGTTACGTGGAACTGCACTCCAGATGAGAATCAATGCAGAGGAGTTGACCGCTAACGGCGATCTTATTTCTGCGGCTGGCACGCTAAAAAGTTACGAGCCGCCAGCAGGGCCCGGCATCCGAATTGATAGCTGTGCCTTTTCTGGATACCAAATGAATCCTCTTTTTGATCCGCTAATAGCGAAATTGATAATACATGTTAACTCGGATGACGTTCGTAAGTTATTTTATAGAGCGGAATGTGCTGTTTCAGAGTTTGTTTTAGATGGCATGAGCAGTAATTTACCTTTCCTCAATGCGTTAGTGCGTAGGAAAGAGCTTTTAACAGCTAATTACAGGACTACATTTTTAGATGATCAGCGCGAAAGTTTGTTACAAGAGTCTCAACTTTTCGTAAAAAAAGAAGCTATCCATCAGGACAGTACCCTAGGGCGTCCAAGTAAAAATATTCCCGACGGTCTCAAGGCTATTGTGGCGCCTATGCGCGGGAGTGTTGTTAGTATTTTGGTAGGTGTAGGAGACGAGGTGGGTGCTGGTCAGCACCTAGGCTTTCTTGAAGCGATGAAAATGCATCATGATATAGTTTGCCCAATGGCTGGTGTTATCGAAGCGGTATTAGTTGAGGCTTCTGAGATCTCAGATCAAGGTGATCATCTTTTTTATATTCAACCCCGCGATAGCGTAACCGAAGACTATAAGCCAATTATCGAATATGACTTAGATTCTGAAAGAGAAGATCTATCAGAACTAATGCAGTTACAGTCATTAGGATTAGATGAGAATAGAGCGGATGCGGTACAAAAAAGAGTTGGGCGTAAGTCTAGGACTGCTCGGGAGAATGTTGAACATCTGTGTGACCCGGATACTTTTATAGAGTATGGCGCACTGACAATTGCGGCTCAGAGGAAACGACGCTCTATTCAAGATCTCCGCTTAAAAACCCCAGCAGATGGAATGATAGCGGGTTTTGGTAATGTAAATGGAACGCAATTCGAAGATGATAAGTCTAGATGTGCCGTTCTAGCTTATGACTTTACTGTTCTTGCGGGAACACAGGGACATAATAATCATAAGAAGAAGGATCGTATTTTTGAGCTGGTTCAAGAGTGGGAGACTCCGGTGGTTTTTTTCACAGAAGGAGGGGGAGGACGGCCTGGAGACGTTGATACTGATGACCTTATTATGAGCTGGCTAGATCTGAAAACCTTTGCTACGTGGCCTAAATTAAGCGGTATCGCTCCACGGATTGCGATTAATTCAGGACGGTGTTTTGCGGGGAATGCGGTAATATTTGGCTGTGCTGACATTACGATTGCGACTAAGAATTCTAATATCGGTCTTGCTGGACCCGCGATGATCGAGGGCGGCGGGTTAGGTCATTTTACGCCCGAAGAGATAGGTCCAATCGAAGTGCACGAAACCAATGGCGTCGTCGATCTCGTGGCAGATAATGAATACGACGCTACCGAGGTCGCTAAGCAAGTTTTAAGTTTTTTCCAAGGAAAAGTGAGCGACTGGTCTTGTGAGGACCAGCGAGTATTAAGGCACATTATTCCTGAAAATAGACTGCGCATTTATGACATGCGTCTAATAATAAATTCTCTAGCCGACAAAGACTCCTTCGTTGAGCTTAGGAGGTACTATGGTATAGGCTTGATTACAGGTTTTATTAGGCTCGAGGGCGAAGCAATGGGCGTGATTGCAAATGATCCAAGTCACCTAGGAGGGGCGATAGATGGAGATGCGGGTGAGAAAGGTGGACGATTTCTGCAATTGTGCGATGTTTACGGGATCCCAGTTCTTTCGCTTTGCGATACTCCTGGGTTTATGGTGGGCCCAGATAGCGAAAAAACAGCAGCGGTAAGACGGGGATCGCGACTAATAGTGGCTAGCGCCAACTTGAGTGTTCCATTATTTTCCATTATCACGCGAAAGGGATATGGGTTAGGGGGGCAGGCTATGATGGGAGGAAGCACTCATGAGCCCTTTTTTACGATCGCCTGGCCAACTGCTGAGTTAGGTCCTATGGGACTTGAAGGTGCGGTCGAATTAGGTTTTAAGAAAGAGCTAGATGCGACTCTTGATACTAATGCCAGGCAGGCACTGTTTGATAAGTTGGTTAGTGAGTTATATTCGAAGGGTAAGGCGGTATCAGTTGCGTCAGTATTTGAGATTGACGCTGTGATTGATCCTGCCGAGACTCGGACATGGCTGAGTCGTGGATTAAAAACAGCTCAAAGGGCTGGTAAAAAATTGAGACGCTACGTAGATGTTTGGTAGTTCTGAATAATTTGGAGTATAAAGTGTGAAATATTGCTCGTTTTGTGGTCAACAGTTAATTAAGCTGCCCCTTGGAGGACGAGAGCGTTCAGCCTGTCCGGACATGAAGTGTGGTTTTGTGCATTGGAATAATCCGATCCCAGTTGTAGCGGCTATAGTTGAGCATGATGGTGATATTGCTCTTATACAGAATGTTGGTTGGCCCGATAATTGGTTTGGTTTAGTTACAGGATTTCTAGAATCCGGTGAAATGCCGGCAGAAGCGGTGCTTAGAGAAGTCGAAGAAGAAATCGGGTTACAAGCGACGCTACAATCTTACGTCGGAATGTACGAATTTTATCGAAGTAACCAACTGATCATTGCTTATCACGTAACGGTTGAAAGTCATGAAGTTAACCTGGATCGGCATGAGATAGCTGATCAGAAGTGGGTTCCTATTACGGAAGTTCAGCCCTGGTCGGCCGGCACAGGTAAAGCACTGCGAGATTGGTTGAAAACGAAAGGGATTGATCGCGACCTAGAAGAATTTGGGACTACGAATACTTAGGCAATTTTATTAGCCTGCTTTTTTTTCACTGGATCGTAGCCAGATCCCCCCCACGGATGGCATCGGGAAATACGCTTGAGTGAGCGTAGCGAGCCAGAAAGAAAGCCGTACACCTGAATGGATTCAATTGCATATTCAGAGCAGGACGGAGCAAAGCGGCAACTTCTAGGTAATACAGGCGAAAGATATTTCCTGTAAAGTTTAATAATGCCTATCATTAAAGTCGCAGGCGACCATTTCGTGACTTTCATACCTATTGTTCTTTTGGGTTTAGTAATTTTTTTGATTATATTCCGCGGTGGCAAAACGTTGCCCACAGTAGTAACAGTCCACCCAGGTTTTTCCTTCTAAAGAAAGGTAGATGCGTGGGTGGCCTAAAGCGCCACCGCCCCCATCACAGTATGCTCCGCCGCTTTTCGCTTCTATTATACGAATACTTCTTTGATCGCTCATTTTGTTTCACTACGTCCCTGAGGGCTTACTTTTTAAATAGTCTTACCAGTCTAGCCGCGTTGATATTTTTTTCATTATATCTTAATAGTGCGAGGTACCAAAGCTAGTAAGATTAATCAATATTTTTATTGATCATGACTGTTTTGATGGATAGTTTTGGGTAAAAAATAGAGTATTATTAAATAAAATTAGCACATTAGAAAAAATATGAATCAAGAATTAAATAATAGAGATCGTAAAAACTTGCGTAAATTGGCGCACTCGCTGAAACCAATTGTGATGATCGGACAGCATGGTGTCACTGCTGCGGTCATGAGTGAAATAGAGGTGGCATTAATCGCTCACGAGTTAATTAAGATTCGTGTCAGGGGTTTCGAGCGTGAGGAGCGGCGGGCTAAAGTTGAAGAGATTGCAAAAAAACTGGATGCAGAGATCGTGAGTATGATAGGTGGCGTTGTTACAATGTATCGTGAGATTAGCGAGACTGATTGACATCTTTGAGTATATTTCTACTTTGATGCGTCAAGCCATGAGATGTGAAGTCTATGATTAAGGTAACCAACGTATCCTTACGACGAGGCGGCGAACTCCTATTTGAGGATGCTAGCTTTTCAATTCATCCCGGTCATCGTGTTGGTGTGACAGGTGCCAATGGCGTCGGTAAGACAAGTTTATTCAAATTGCTTGATTCCACATTACCGTTAGACAGTGGTGATATTATATTGCCCTCAGCTGCAAAATTGTCATCTGTGTCTCAAGAAATTTTAGACACAGAGTTATCAGCAATTAATTATGTTATGGCAGGGGATACAGACCTTGTGATGGCAAAACAGGAATTGATTGCGGCAGAGGTAAAAAATCAAGATGAGGCTTTAGCAACAGCATACGATAACATTGAGCAGGCCGGTGGATATACCGCGGAGACTCGAGCGGCGAAATTGCTAGCCGGCCTAGGCTTTTCGATTGAAGAGCAAACTCAGTTGTTTAATACTTTCTCAGGTGGGTGGCGCATGCGTTTAAATTTAGCCCGCGCTCTTATGACTCCCTCAGATATCCTAATGCTTGATGAACCAACTAACCATCTGGATCTGGACGCCATTGTGTGGTTAGAAAATTGGTTAGTGAAATACCAAGGTATGCTGATAGTTATTTCGCACGATAGAGATTTTTTGAATACTGTTACTACTAACATAATTAATATTGAGAATAAAAAAATCGATATTTATACAGGTAATTATGCTGACTTTGAGGGACAAAGAGCTGCGCGATTGTCTACCCAAAACGCTGCCTATCTCAAGCAGCAAAAAGACATACTTCACATACAAGCTTTTGTTGATAGATTTAAAGCCAAAGCAAGTAAGGCTAAGCAGGCGCAGAGTAGACTAAAGGCATTGTCACGAATGAAGAAGGTAAGTTCGGCACACATTGACTCTCCGTTTTCTTTTAGTTTCTTTAAGCCTGAAAAAATGCCAGCCCAACTCTTAACTATGAATGATTGTGATTTAGGCTACGACAAGATTCGTGTGTTGAGGGAATTAACATTAACCGTTTCTCCTGGCGACAGAATTGGATTGTTGGGCGCAAATGGGGCGGGAAAATCAACCTTCATCAAAGCTTTGGCAAATGAAATAACGACCATCAGCGGAACGATTGAGCGCGCTAATAGTTTAACAGTCGGATACTTTGCTCAGCATCAGGTGGAACAATTAAGAAGCGATGAAACCCCTTTAGAGTTTTTAACTCGATTAGATCGATCGGCACCTGAGAGAGACTTACGGAGTTACTTAGGTGGGTTTGGTTTCTCTAATGACTACGCGCTGCGCGCTATCGGACCATTATCTGGTGGAGAAAAAGCACGGTTAGTTTTAGCGGCTATTGTTCGCCAAAAACCAAACCTATTACTGTTAGATGAGCCTACTAACCACTTAGACTTACAAATGCGGCATGCGTTGGGAGTCGCGCTTCAGGGTTACGAAGGAGCGTTAGTAGTAGTATCGCACGATAGATATCTACTTGAGTCGGTGAGTGATAAATTTAAGTTGATAGCAAATGGAAGGGTAGAGGAATTTGATGGAAATCTAAATGACTACACTAAATGGCTAACAGATACTCGCTCTCAAAAGACTGCGTTGTTGAAGGAAGGAATTTTGAGACATGAGTCCAAAAAAGACAGACGTAAAAGACAGGCAAAATCGAGAGTAAAAAAGAGTGAGCTCGTTAAACGTGTCGGCTGCTTAGAAGAACACGTGAATATTTTAAGTAAACTCGTAGCTGACACTAATAAGAAGTTAGCGGACAGTAATATTTATACAGAAGGACGACAGGGTGAACTTAAAGAGCTCTTAGGTGAACAGAAGATACAAGCTGATAAATTAAGATGTGCGGAACAAGAGTGGTTAGAGGCTACTAGTCTATTAGAAGGGTCTCAGTTTTAGCAAACTCTGCCATCAAAATTTGCGTACTTGAGTGTAAATAGGTAGTAAACGAAAGAAATCTACTGGATATTCAAAAAATCATACTTTTTCTGCCAAATACTCTTCCAATTTTCTGTCCGCTAGTTATAGTAGATGTATTACTGATGGCGCAAACTTTTTTGGAAGACTCCGAAGAAAGTGAACGGATGAAGTGATAAGAAATTGAATTAGAAATATTGTGACTGTGATTTTTATTTTGACAGTTATAAAGAGTTAGAATTTTATTAGACAAACTTTTGTATATTGCAACGTATTTTATGGAGACATTAGCATGGCGAAGACTACAGCGATTAAAGTAAAGCAAACCAAGACTCAAATCATAGCGGCGGTTGCTGAGGAAACTGGTATGAGTAGAAAGCAAGTGAAAGAAGTATTAGAGGCTACAAAGGGTTTGGCTGCAAGACACTTGTCAAAAAATGGATCTGGAGAGTTCACTGTTCCAGAAATTGGAGTGAAGTTAAAGCGCGTTAAGCGACCAGCACGCAAAGCAGGGAAGGGACGTAACCCTTTTACAGGAGAGGAAATACAAGTTGCGGCAAGGCCCGCAAGTTTGTCGGTTAGAGCTACCGCCATGAAGGCGATCAAAGATACAGTCGCTTAGAGTTGCGCCACTATTATAAAAAAGCCGGCGTTATAGCCGGCTTTTTTTATGAAGAAATGTTAGTCTGCTGTCGTGATTCGGTGTTACTCGAAAGGTTGTGTATTCAATGAAGGTTCTGGTGGCTGGTGGAGGACTTCTTGGCTTAACGACCGCGTGGTTCCTCAATGAGCATGGTGCAGATGTTACCGTAATAGAGGAAGGTGGTGAGGTGGGAGCTGATACTAGCTTTGCAAACGGTGGAATGTTGCATGCTAGTCAAGCAAGTCCATGGAATGAACCTGGCGTAATCCTCAAGGCATTACGGATGATTGGGAGGGAAGATTCACCTTTATTAATTAGACCTAATGCGCTGTTTAGAATGCTGCCTTGGGCCCTCGCTTTTTTTCAGAACTCGTCACCTGAATTGTTTTTGAAAAATCTTGGTAAGAACACTCGTTTAGCAGATTATTCGTTATCAGTTATGAACGAGCACCTAGGTTCGTTAAATCTTAATTTTGAAGTCAGTCGTAAAGGGATCCTAAAAATCTACGAGACGAAAGACGAAGTTCGAAACGCTTCCAAAATAGCATCTCGAGGTAATGTTGATAATATTCCTTATGAAGTCTTAGATGGCGATGAAGTGGTGCAGCTAGAACCGGCTCTCGAGGATGTGAAGGAGCGAATCGAAGGGGGAATTTATTTTCCTAATGACATGTCTGGAAATGCGTATCTTTTCTGCAAAGAGTTGTCTGCTCACTGTGCCTCGAGAGGAGTTCATTTTATTTATAACTGTCGTATAAACGAGGTGAATATTGAACAAAAAGTATTCCGTTCGTTAGAAACAGACGATGGACGATATTATGGAGACGCATGCGTTGTGGCCACAGGAAGCTATAGTCCAGACCTACTAAAAACTGTTGGTTTGAAACTTCCGGTTCAGCCGGTCAAAGGCTATTCGATTACGATACCAAAGCCTAGTGACGCGATATCTCCGAGAATTCCGGTAATAGATGAACACTATCACTCAGCTATTTGTCCCTTGGGAGATCATCTTAGAGTCGCGGGCACCG
>CAJWTO010000040.1 GCA_913047675.1 uncultured Pseudomonadota bacterium
CTGCATATTCTATCTTGTAGTAGCAGGAATGTGAGCGGTGTAAAGCTTTGTGTGATTCAAATTAAGAGTGATACGGTTGCTCAAACGAAGTTTCACAGTATTTTAGAAGATGCGATGAGGGCGATTAATTTTGAAATACAGTCTGAACAATTTGTACTATCTTCTAATCGCGCGTTAGCTTCTAATGAAAGTTGCAGTAGTGACTTGGTAGGCCTCGTAAAAAGTATTCAACCAGAAGCAGTACTTATTTCTGAAGACACTATAGCTAGTCATCTATCCACCAATAATCGTAAGAAATTTGATGTCGGTGAGACCTGTGTGTTGGATGACTTAGATATTCCGGTCGTCGAGTTCAGTGCTCCGAGTATTTTACTGAGGGACTTTAGAGAGAAACGGCGCTTTTGGAAACAGCTAGTTGAACTTGAAGCGTTTTTGCATAAGGCGTCGTGATGAGTGTGGCGGCTGGGAGACTGAATTGCAGCGTACGTGAGATGCTTGTCTCAGATCTTTTTGCGGTATCAGTAATTGAAGAGAGTTCTTATGGCTTCCCGTGGTCGCGACGCGTTTTGGCGGATTGTTTGCGATCCAATTATATTTGTCGTGTTATAGAGTACGACAATACTCTTTTAGGCTATGCGATTATGTCCTGCGGCGCTGGAGAAGCCCATATTTTAAATATTTGTGTGGATCCAGCGTTTCGGTCAAAGGGTATAGGTACCATGTTGGTATCCTATCTACTGCAAAATGCGGAGCTGGCTGGGGCAGAGTCAATTTTCTTGGAAGTCAGACCAACTAATCTGAGTGCATTGAAACTATATGAATCTTTTGGCTTTAAGCAGGTGGCTACTCGAGTAAACTATTACCCTACGATGACTGGGCGTGAGGATGCGCTGGTTTTTAGTAAAGTACTCGTCGTGCAATAGAATATAAGGTTGTGCCTTTGAGCTTAAGTAGCTAACCTTAGTCTATAACTTATATACAAGGAGCGAATAATGCTATCACCGCGATTCTCCAGAGTGGATACTCTTTGTACTCTACTTCTTATTCTATGCTTTTGTAGCAAAGTATATGCTCTTGATTCATTGTTCTTGGAACTAGGATCGATAGAGGGAGATGAGGAAGCTGAAAGGTATGGTGGGGCTTTCCGTTACGCTCCTGAGAAGAGATGGCTAGAGGCGAATAATTGGTATTTAAGTACCTATTTCGAGTTTGGGGTGGCCTACTGGGATGGAGAGTTAGGTACGGAAGGCGAAGATAGTTTGGTAGATTTTGGTCTGACACCTGTATTGCGTTACCAGAGATCAGTCAATTCCGGTACATTTGCGCCATTTTTTGAATTTGGTACAGGAGTTC
This sequence comes from uncultured Pseudomonadota bacterium, assembly GCA_913047675.1. Classification (GTDB taxonomy): domain Bacteria; phylum Pseudomonadota; class Gammaproteobacteria; genus UBA4457. Next base: position 1,354 of record CAJWTO010000040.1, read on the forward strand.
ATGCACATACTGAGACTGGTATCGGCGATAAGGATATCGATATTCCATTTTCTTTCGGGACTCATCTGGGAATAGGTGTGCGCTTTGGTGAGACGGGGCGATACGAGTTATTATATCGATTTCAGCACTTATCTAATGCAGGTCTCGGGGATGAAAACCCCGGACTTAATTTCCACGCAGTTCAGCTGGGTTACCATTTTTGATCTGGACATCTTTTCTTGGTCATATGAATCGAAAAATTTGGCGTACTGAACTGAGTACAGACATAGAGGTGATGAGGGTCTGTCAGCGTGACTAAAAAAATTGCATTAAACAGCCAAGCTTTTTGTTGAGATAGGTCGCATCAGAGCATGAGAGTCGGATTATATGTGACAGGTGTCCTGCGGGCTATGACTTGTAAAAATTCGATCACCACACGGTATGTTTTTGCTCTAATTTTTCTTTTAGGTGGTGCGACCGGCTGTAATTATGACGATTCCAGTAAGATACGAGTTGGTATCCCAACAGCTCCTAGCAGCCTGGACCCCCGATTTGGTTCTGACGCCGTTTCAGTAAGATTGCAGCAACTCTTGCATCGCTCACTAGTCGGGTTTGATGACGAAATGCGACCCGTGCCGGATCTGGCTGCATGGGAAGTTATATCGCCCGTACATTATCGTTTCTATTTAATAGGAGAGCCGAAATTTAGTGACGGATCTAGGTTGAGAGCGCAAGATGTAGTTTCTACTTACCGCTCTTTATTAAAGCCAGAAACGTTATCTCCTCATTTGGGGACGTTACAAAATGTATTATCACTAAGCGCGATTGATCTAAATACTGTAGATTTTCGCTTGAGGCAGGCTGACGCTTTTTTTCCAGCGACGCTCACGATTGGTATATTAAGTGAGGAAGATATCCATAGGATGTTACCCGCCCAGTCACAAAAGTCTTCTGGTCACTTTGAGGTCGTCAGTAACAGTAACGGGGTGACTTCAATTCGAAGGCGAAAGGATGGGGTGATTTTCGAGTTTTTAGCTGTGTCTGATACGAATGCGCGCGCGCTTCGTTTGATAGCGGGAGAAATAGACATCTTACAAGGAGACATTTCTCCTAGTACCTATGACTATTTATTGTCACAAAGAAACCTGAGTGGTATGCGAGCGAGAGGTACCACTTTTTCATACCTAGGTTTCAACCTCTCGGAGGGAGTTACAGCTGAGATCAAACTTCGGCGTGCGGTTTCATTGGCTGTTAATCGCGAGGAGATATTGAAATTCCTATTTCACGACACCGCTAGGTTAGCATCTGCGATATTTCCTCCGGAGCATTGGGCAGGTAGTAATTCTTTGCCGAAGACCGAGTTTGATCCCGATAGTGCACGAATTTTAGTGCGTCAATTAGAGGAGAAATATGGATCCATTTCGCTGAGTTACAAGACTTCGACTAACAAATTCCGGCAACGAATCGCTGCAGTCATACAGAGTCAATTAGCAGATGTAGGCATAGAATTAGAAATCGAAAGACTCGATTTTGCAACGTTAATGCGCGATATTACAAAAGGTGACTTTCAGACCTACAGTCTCTCTTGGGTTGGATTAAATTCTCCAGACATATTCCGTCAAATTTTTCACAGTGAAGCTACGCCTCCAGCGGGAAAAAATAGAGGACGATATCAAAGCACTATTGCAGATAACTATATTGAGGCGGGTGAAAGAGAGGCTAGTGTATTGGGTCGTAAAAGTATCTATGAAAATCTTGAGCTACACCTATTGAAAGAGCTTCCTTATTTCCCTTTATGGTTTGAGGACCAGCTGGCTATATGGAGTAATAGTATTACCGGCTACAAGGTAGATCGCACCGGCAGTTATGATGGCTTATTAGAGGTGGAGAAAATATGAGTAATAAAACATTCATCGAAATTGATATTGCTCGGCAGTCCTTAGATTTGTTCATGGGTCACACCCATCGGTCATATCGTGTATCGACCGCTATCAATGGACCTGGTGAATTTATGGGAAGTGAATGTACTCCGAGAGGCCGGCATGCTGTTGCGGAAATGATAGGAAAGGGTCTTGCTCTAAACACTGTACTTGTTGGTAGAAAAGTAACTGGCGAAATCTATGATAAGGGTCTGGCGAAAAAATACCCCGAACGAGATTGGATATTAACTCGCGTGATTTGGCTGAAGGGGCTGGAGGCGGGTAAGAATCTAGGCGGAGACTGTGATACACAGAGCCGCTGTATCTACATTCACGGAACCCCCGACGAGGCTCGGTTGGGTAGGGTAGGCTCGCACGGTTGTATTAGAATGGCAAATCAAGACATTGTGGAACTGTATGATTTTATTTCACTAGACACACTCATTACTATCTCGACGTAAATGTACTGTAATTTAATGCAATCGTAGAAACGAAGTCACTAGGCAATGGAAACCAAAATAATTTTTTTAGCTCGCTTATTTCTGACGACTATTTTAGTTCTACTATCCGTAGTAACAGCCGTCTTTTTTTTAATACATTTAGTTCCGGGTGATCCTGTCCTGACAATCTTAGGTGAAAATGCGGGACTAAAAGAGATAGATAAACTGAGGCAAGAACTCGGCTTACATTTGCCGATTTATGAGCAGTGGTTTAATTATGTAGCAAACGTCATCAGTTTTGAGTTTGGTGAGTCATTTTACTATCATCTACCAGTCGCACCGATCATTTTTGAGAGGTTTTTATCTACCCTTTTGCTAGCTAGTACGTCTTTCCTAGTGGCAATAGCGGTAGGGATCCCACTCGGTATAGTCGCGGCACTAAGGTATCGTCAGAGTTGGGATGGATTCGCGACTCTACTCGCTTTACTAGGTGTATCGGTCCCTAATTTTGTGCTAGGTCCGTTACTGATTTTATGCTTTTCGGTCCAATTCCAATTACTGCCGATTGGTAGCAACGAAGGACTTATGTCGTTAATGTTGCCCTCTCTTACCTTAGGCTTATCTTTTGCGGCAATTTTAACGAGAATGAGTAGGGCCTCTGTCCTCGATGTATTGAACGAGGCATTTATAACAACAGCGAGAGCGAAAGGAATCTCCGAATTTCGTGTAGTTTTTCACCACATGCTGCGGAATGCGTTCTTACCAATCTTAACGACTCTCGGACTCCAAATTGGCGTACTTTTAGGAGGGGCAGTAATTACGGAAGCAATTTTTAGCTGGCCTGGTTTGGGTTCGCTCTTAGTAGATTCTATTGATCGGCGGGATTACCAAATGTTGCAAGCTTGCGTTCTGGTAGTTAGTTTTACCTATGTTGGCATTAATGCTCTTACCGATGCACTTTATCACTTTCTTGACCCTCGGATAAGTAGGACTTTATGAACATATCATCGCTAACTATTGCCACGTTTAGTGCTTTATGGATTTTGCTTTTGATTATTTTCCCGTCCGATCTTGAGAGAATCACTTTGATAAATCTAGAAAATATCTTAGAGAAACCTAGTCAGGATTACGCATTAGGTACGGATGACTTGGGTCGTGATATTTTTGCGAGACTAATTTCGGGAGTGAAATTGTCTTTATTTGTTGCATTCGTGGTAGTGTCCTTTACCAGTGTTTTTGGAACGATGTTTGGAATCTTTGCAGCTTGGTGTGGCGGAGGAATAGATTTACTTTTCGTGAAAATTATTGATATGTTTTTGGCATTTCCCGGAATTCTTCTTGCGATAGCTCTCACGGGTATTCTGGGTGGTGGTGTACAAAATATAATGATCGCACTATGTGCGGTAGGATGGGTAGGATTTGCTAGGCTGGCTCGCGCACAAACGCTTAGAGTGAAGAGTTTAGATCATTTGATGGCGGCAAAGGCGCTAGGTACGAGTATGCCGAAAGTTATTTCTAAACACGTATTGCCACTATTAGCTGGTCCGTTGATTGTAGAGGTTACATTTTCGTTTGCTGCAGTTATTCTGTCAGAGGCAGGATTATCATTTTTAGGCTTAGGGATTGTTGAGCCAATGCCGTCTCTTGGTGGCATGATAAGAGACGGCGCGCTTTATTTACTGATAGCTCCACATTATATTATTGTTACCGGTTTAGCGCTCATGAGTCTGGTCATTACCCTTAACTTATTGGGCGATGGATTGCGCGATCATTTGGACTCAAAATCTGTGTAGTATTCAATTTGGATAGACGATGATGTCTACTAGGCGATAAGGATTATTAGACTTGCAGCTAGGACCCATGATAGTTGATATAGACTCTGTCCAGCTAACCGAGGAAGAGTCTGATTATTTGAAACACCCATTTGTGGGCGGTGTCATTTTATTTTCGAAAAACTACTCATGTATTGATCAGTTAGTCACGCTAATCAAGCAGATCAAAAGTCTTCGCTATCCAAGTCTTTTGATTTTTGTCGATCAAGAAGGTGGCCGAGTACAGCGCTTCCGACAAGGTTTTACTGAGCTGCCGGCTCTGGGTTCCCTCGGTTCCTACTATGAAGGTAGCCCCCAGAAAGCTGCTGGTATTGTTAGAGAATGTGGCTGGATCATGGCGACAGAGATGAAGGCTGTCGGCGTGGACGTCAGCTTTGCGCCTGTTCTAGATACATTTAATTGCGAAAGTAAAATAATCGGGGATAGATCTTTTCATTCTGATCCTGACGTAATTTGTGCCCTTGCTTCAATCTACGTGTCTGCTATGCATGGTTGTGGTATGCATGCGGTAGGTAAGCATTTTCCGGGACACGGCGGTGTTATGACTGACTCCCATATCGAGGTACCAGTTGATAATAGAACGTTCGACGTCATTGATCAGACAGATCTAATACCATTTAAGTTTATGGCTTCATTGAGGATCTCTGGCTTTATGGCGGCCCACATTATATTCCCACGTGTTGATGACACTTCTGTTGCTGGGTTCTCAAATTACTGGCTTCAAAAAATACTTAGAGAGAAAGGTGGGTTTAATGGTCTTATTTTTAGCGACGATCTAAGTATGGAGGGTGCGGCTGTTTCTAGCTCTTACTTCACTCGTGCGAATCTCGCCTTGTTCGCAGGATGTGACGCTTTGATAGTTTGCAATAACAAGGCTGGTATTTTTGAAATACTTGATAAATACTCAAAGTTGCAAAGTCCTAATTGCATGAAGTCGCTCGAAGCGATGCGCGGGCCTAGTTGTGAGATACCTCACGACGTTCTGCGTTCAACGCCATTATGGAAAATCGCAGCTAAGCACATTGCCGATTTTATCTCTAAGAGCGCCGGTTGAGAGACATTCAGTTTGTTTAAGCATGCGTTAATACTTAGTTAGATGTTACTATCCTAGATTAACACGGTTCTTGGTGTGGAATTAGGATCAAAATAGGGTGTTATTGCTATGTCCAATTTTTCTATGAGCACGATGTATAGTTTTCTAAGTACTGAATCCTGGATTCTCCAGCTGGCGATAATCTTGATGCTGACAGTCATCGCAGATTTCGCCCAGAGTCGAATTTTACGGAAAATTAATGCTCAGTTAGCGAAGACTCAAAATTATTGGGACGATGCCCTCGGAGAAGCAATGAGATCGCCTGTTAGGGCAGTTATTTGGCTTTTAGGCGTCTCCTTTGGGCTTACCGTTTTTCGATCTGCAGAATCGGAGACAGTTTTTGGAGTTATTGATTCAGTAAGAGATGTCGGTGTCATTATTGCATTCGCGTGGTTTATGGTTCGTTTTATTCGCAAGGCTGAAGAGTCGTATGTTGTCTCTCGCGAAACTGCTAGCAAGGAAATTGATAGGACAACCGCTGACGCTGTCGCGAAGCTCCTTCGATTATCAGTATTTATCGTTAGCACGTTAGTAGTGCTACAGACGCTAGGGTTCAGTATATCTGGGGTTCTGGCTTTTGGGGGCGTGGGTGGCATAGCTGTTGGATTCGCAGCGAAAGATCTTTTAGCAAACTTTTTTGGTGGTCTCATGGTTTACTTAGATCGACCGTTTAGCGTTGGGGACTGGATACGATCCCCTGATAGGGAGATTGAGGGTACGGTGGAAGTAATAGGTTGGCGGTTGACGCTTATAAGAACTTTTGACAAAAGACCTTTGTATATTCCGAACTCCTTATTTAATCAAATAGCCGTTGAAAATCCATCGCGCATGACTAATAGGCGAATTTTTGAAACGATAGGAATACGGTACGAGGATGCATCGCTAATGGAACCTGTTGTATTTGAGGTAAAGAAGATGCTGTTAGAGCATCCTGATATTGACTCGAGTAAAACACTAATTGTTAACTTTAATAGTTTTGGAAAATCATCTTTGGATTTTTTTGTTTATACCTTCACAAAAACAACTGACTGGATTTTATTTCACGAGATAAAGCAAGACGTGATGGTAAAGATACTGAAAATTATTGAGATGCAGGGTGCTGAATGTGCTTACCCCACCTCAACTATCCACTTGGCTAAGGAGTCACACGCTCCGGTTTAAGGAAAGTAGTATGCGGATACCTTTCACAAAGATGCATGGATTAGGTAATGATTTTATCTTGATTGATTGTCGAGAAGAATCATATTGCACCGACAAGTTTGATATGAGTCTCATGGCTAACAGGAGATTAGGTGTTGGTTGCGATCAAATATTACTTTTAGGGCAGCCAAAAACTCAACAAGCGATCGCAAGCTATGAAATTTTTAATAGTGACGGCTCTCGTGCTGAACAGTGCGGTAATGGTTTGCGGTGTGTCGTTCAGTATTTGAAACTGCAAGGTGAGATCGATGCTAGTGCTGTCGTCGAGATTGATGATGAACTGATTGATGCGACTATCAGTGAAAATGGTCAGGTCACTGTGAAGATGCTGCCGCCAGACTTTTCCCCAACCAGTATCGCACTTGAGGTGACTCGACAGGATAAGCACTATAGCCAGGAATTAGGCGGGAAACAGCTTGCGTTTGGCGCAGTTTCAATGGGGAACCCGCATGCGGTTATTAAAATAGACTCGATAAACGAAGTCAGTGTCTCAGAACTCGGCGCTGCTATGCAGGCATCCGGTATTTTTTCTAATGGCGTTAATGTCGGATTTATGGAAATTGTTTCTGATAACAGTATACATCTGCGAGTTTATGAGAGAGGGGTGGGGGAGACACCGGCTTGTGGAACCGGCGCTTGCGCTGCGGCGGCGGTAGGCATTCTGTGGGGCGACTTGTCGCCCGGGAAAATTGACGTGAAGCTACCGGGCGGCTATTTAAATATCGAATGGAATGGCGACATAGCGAGCGAGATTTATATGACTGGTCCAGCTCAATTCGTCTTTCAAGGTGTCATGGCAGTATGAAAATCGACGATCGTCAAGTGCAGCAAGGCATTAGTGAAGAGAGTGTTTTGGAATATCTTAATACTACGCCGCTATTTTTTGAGCGCAATCTGGATGTTTTAGAATCAATAGTCATCCCCCAAAAAAACGGCTCAGTCGTCTCGTTAGTGGAACGTCAGGTGTCAGCTCTGCGTAAAAAGAATACCACCTTAGAAAACCAACTAACTAGTTTGATTGAGCGAGTCGAAGTAAATCAGAAACTTAGCGAAAAGGTGAGAGCTATAATATTAAGGCTGCTAAAAACCTCAAAGGTACGAGACTGTTTAGTGACATTTGAACAGTTTGTTGTTGAGGATTTCGCCGCGGCTGAGGCTGGTGTATTTGTGTTTAAGGACGGTGCAAATATGGATATTTTGGAGCGAGTGAAGATAGATGACCTGACAGCTGTAGGCCTGTTTGGAGAAGGACAGAAGCCGGTTCTGGGACCTATTAGTAACGAGCAAAGAGAGACTTTGTTTGGTTCTCGGCAGGGTGATAACTCTGCCGTGATTTTACCTATGATTGGTTCTGGTTGGTATGGTTCAGTCGTGATGGTCTCAGACGATCCATCACGGTACGAATCCGACATGGCAAGTGACTTTTTGGAATATCTAGGGCAAGTCATAGTTTTAATTATTAATCGGGCGCTCGATACCAGTTCCTCAGAATCAAATGACTGAAAAAGCCAACATTTTTTCGCACGAGATAAAAGATTATATCGATAGTATTGCGAGTAAGTCTTTTAACACTATAGTCTCGTACCAAAGAGATATAAAGACGTTCGTTAGGTATCTAACTGAGGAAAACATTCTCAGGCTGAATGAAGTGAACTCTAAGCAGATACAGAAGTATGCTGCTTCCTGTCATAAACAAGGTCTTAGTGGTAGAACTATTGCTAGACGCGTTTCTGCGGTGAAAGCGTGGTTTCGATATTTGGTCAAAACTGGGGTCGTCGCTGAAAACCCTGTGGTAGGTATTAATACTCCGAAAAGCCGCCAGAGACTTCCTCGGGTACTGGACGTTGATCAAATGAATTTTTTGCTGCGCGGTGACGGGAACTCGGTTTACGATAAGCGTGACCTGGCTATGTGGGAGCTCTTATATTCTAGTGGTTTGAGGGTTTCCGAACTAGCCTCTGTAGATATGGCGAATGTTGAGTTAGCTGCGCAGGAAGTTAGAGTCATTGGTAAAGGGAATAAAGAGAGAGTAGTGCCCATCGGTAGGGTGGCTCTTGGTGCGATTACTGTATGGTTTTCAGTACGCTCTGCCTTCCAAACCTCTGGGAATGAAGCGGCGGCATGCTTTTTGACGCATAACGGCCATCGTATGACTTCGCGTAACATACAGCTGCGTTTGAGGCGCTGGGCTAAAAAGTTTGGTTCAGATGAAAGTGTCCATCCTCATATGCTTAGGCATTCTTTTGCGAGTCATATGCTCGAATCGTCGGGTGACCTGAGGGCTGTTCAGGAGCTATTGGGACATTCTAATATTAGTACAACACAGGTATATACGCACTTGGATTTTCAACATCTAGCAAATGTTTATGATGCTTCACACCCTAGAGCTAAAAGACGCGGTAGCTGACTGCTAGAAGCACTAAAGGCTTACACTAGTTGGTGTATAATAATTCTTTTTGGTCTTGGAGTTAAATTGACTATGTTTCATGGGACTACTATTTTAAGTGTCCGCAGAGGGACATCTGTGGTGGTTGGTGGTGATGGTCAAGTGTCTATGGGTGATACAGTTCTCAAAGGCAATGCGCGTAAAGTTAGACGGTTATATCAAGGTAAGGTGCTTGCAGGCTTTGCCGGAGGGACGGCAGATGCGTTTACTTTATTCGAGCGATTTGAGTCTAAATTAGAGGCACATAGTGGGAATTTGATGCGAGCATCTGTTGAGTTAGCGAAAGATTGGCGTACTGATAGAATGTTGAGGCGACTGGAGGCTATGTTAATAGTCGCCGACATTGAGCACTCTCTGATCGTTAGTGGTACGGGTGACGTAATCGAGCCAGAAAACGATATTTTAGCAATAGGTTCTGGAGGCTCTTATGCCCGCGCGTCTGCTCAAGCATTGCTCACTGAGACTAGTCTCGAAGCGGAAGCTATCGTGCGGCGTTCCTTATTAATTGCCGGTGAGATTTGTGTGTATACAAATGATCGCCTTGTTTTAGAAAGTTTAAGTATCGGGAAGTAATTTTGGATCAAAAAAAGAATCTATCGCCGCAAGAAATCGTAACGCATCTGGATAAGCATATAGTTGGTCAAGAGGATGCCAAGCGCGCAGTTGCTATCGCCTTGCGCAGTAGGTGGCGTCGTATGCAAGTTGATGAAAGCTTGCGAGAGGAAATCACCCCGAAAAATATTTTAATGATTGGTTCGACCGGAGTTGGTAAGACCGAGATAGCTCGGAGACTAGCGAAACTTGTAGATGCACCGTTTATTAAAATAGAGGCTACTAAGTTTACTGAAGTTGGGTACGTGGGTAGAGATGTTGAGTCAATAATTAGGGATTTGGCGGAAATTGCGGTGGATCTAGTTCGAAAAGATGCGATTAAGGGCGTACATACACAAGCACTGGATGCTGTTGAAGAAAGAATCTTAGACGCTCTATTACCCTCTAAAACAGTGGGCGAAAAGATTGATAGTGATGCGGTTAATTCCGACACTAGACAGAAATTTAGAAAAATGCTCCGAGAGGGAAAGGTTGAAGATAGAGAAATAGAGCTAGAAGTTGCGATACCAAAGGTCGGTATGGAAATCATGACTCCCCCTGGTCTCGAGGAGATGACATCTCAGTTGGAAGGAATGTTTCAGAGTATCGGCTCGGGGAAAAGTCAGGCGAGGCGAGTAACCATAGCCGCAGCCCGAAAGATCCTAGTGGAAGAAGAGGCTGGTAAACTGATAAACGAGGATGAGATTAGGCTCTCGGCAGTCACTAAGTTAGAACAAAATGGGATAGTTTTTATAGATGAGATTGACAAGGTGGCTCGGCGTTCAGACGCCTCTGGTCCGGATATTTCCAGAGAGGGAGTACAGCGTGACTTGTTGCCGTTAGTTGAAGGTTCTACAGTAACCACAAAATACGGGCCGGTGAAAACAGATCATATTCTTTTCATTGCGTCGGGTGCCTTTCATTTTTCTAAACCATCCGATCTCATTCCGGAATTACAGGGACGGCTCCCTAATAGAGTAGAACTCAAAACATTAAATGTGGGTGACTTCGTAAGAATATTGACTGAGCCGGATGCGTCGTTATGTCGACAATATACGGCCCTTCTTGCTACTGAAAATGTTAACCTGAGTTTTTCGGACGATGCTGTAGAGAAAATAGCTTACTTCGCTCACGATATAAATGAAAAAAGTGAAAATATTGGTGCGCGGCGCCTTTATACAGTAATGGAAAAGCTGCTAGAGGCTGTATCCTACACCGCGAGCGATATGGGTGGACAAAGTATTTTGGTTGACGTCGAGTACGTGCAAACTCATATCGGACATTTGGTCGGTGACTCTGATCTATCGAAGTACATTCTTTAGATTATGTCAAAATATTACCCTACAAATATCGAACTGCGAAAAAAATCGCGTCTATTAGTTGTCACTTTTGAGACGAGTGAAAAATTCCAACTATCTTGTGAGTTTTTGAGGGTGTTCTCTCCTTCTGCTGATGTTAAAGGACATAACCCGAGTCAGGCGGTATTGCAGATCGGGAAGGAAGATGCGGAAATCACTGAGATTGAGCCAATAGGTAACTATGCGATCAGACTAATCTTCTCGGACGGGCACGATACGGGCTTATATACTTGGGATTATCTCTATGAGTTAGGGTCTAAAATGGATTTATATTGGACAAACTATTTAAATGCTCTTGAAGCGGCTGGGCACGCGAGAAAGATCATATGATCGGAGACGAAGATAGTATTAAAAGACCTCGAGATACTGACAGAGGATCGTTCGGGTTTGAACAAGTATCTTTTGACGAGAAGACTAGGCGCGTTCGGGGTGTATTTAATTCTGTATCGGGTAGGTATGATTTGATGAATGATTTGATGTCACTGGGTTTTCATCGGTGGTGGAAGACGTACGCAGTAGAAATACTCGAAGTCGACACAAATCAAAAAGTATTAGATCTTGCGGCAGGTACGGCCGATATTTCCTATCGATTGTTACGGGTTGGATTAGAAAATCTCGAGGTTCATTGTAACGATATTAACTATGATATGTTGTCAAAAGGACGGGATCGAATGCTTGATAAAGGGCTGCATAGTGCTTTGAGCTATATTCAGTCCGACGGCGAAAATTTGCCGTATCAGAGTAATTTTTTCAACCGTTCAATTGTTAGCTTTGGATTGCGAAATATGAATAGGAAAGATGCTGTATTGGCAGAAATTTTTCGAGTTTTGGCTCCAAATAGCAAGCTTGTGATATTAGACTTTTCGCGTGTGAAGTCGCCAATTATGCACAAATTACATCGACTATATACCCTACGAGTTCTACCTGTCTTGGGTAAGCTAGTGGTTGGCGATTCAGATAGTTACAAGTATCTGGGCGAGTCAATAGAGGTACATCCTGACCAAGATGCACTCGATTTGATGCTAATAAAGGCAGGGTTCAGTGGCGTAGAACACTATAACTTAATGGGTGGTGTGGTCGCTGCCCACGTCGGTTGGAAGGTCTAACTGAGACTGCGGTTCGATGATAGAAATTGAAAGTTCTGTTTCCAGTCAAATCTCTAAGCTTTTGCAAAAGTACCTTGATATGGACAAAAGTTCTGTCGAAGCTATGGCTGCTCTTAATGACAATTGTCTGCATGTCTTAGTAGATCCGCCTCGGTTATTAATAGAAATAACTTTTACAAACAATAAAATAGCTTTGAGGTTCATAAAATCGAGAGAACCGGATGTAACCGTTACTGGAAAGGTATCTGATTTTTTTGCACTTTTGAAGGCGCACATGGATGGCGTTTCCCTTGCATCCGGAACGGTTGGTGTGGAGGGAGATTTAGGTGTTGCACAAAAGATGCAGGCGCTATTCTCAAACTTGCAAGTTGATCTCGAAAGTATACTGTCTCGTTTTCTGAACCCTGTACTTGCCCATCAGATATATTTATTTATTGCCTCAGGCTCTTCGCGAATGGCAAAAAATTGTGCGAGCATGGAGGAGGATGTGATCGATTATTTGCGCTATGAGTCCACTTTGATAGCTAAAAGAGTAGAATTTAGGTGTCTCACGAGCGATATTTCGAAACTCAGTGATCAGTTAGAGAATTTAGAATCTCGCGTAAATATCGCCACTAGGCAGTTGGATTGAATTAGATGAAAATAGGTCACATATATCGAATTATCGGAATACAGCGCATTTTAATTCGCCACGGATTTGATGAGCTGATTCTATCGATTCCCTATCTGACGCCTATAAAGTTGGTCAGATATTTACTGCCTTGGAATTGGTTAGGTAGGACATATAAACCACGAGGTGAACGGATTCGTTTAGTTTTGGAAGAGCTAGGCCCGATTTTTGTGAAGTTCGGCCAAATATTATCCACCAGGCGAGATCTAATTCCAGACGACATCGCGATGGAATTGCGAAATTTGCAAGATAATGTGGCAGCTTTTTCGGGTAACGAAGCTGTCCGCATCGTAGAAGTTGCGCACGACAAAAAATTAGAGGATCTATTTCTGAATTTCGACCGAGAACCTCTCGCCTCAGCGTCAATAGCACAAGTGCATGCCGCACAGCTTTTGGATGGCACACAGGTTATCGTAAAAATTGTTCGACCAAACTTACTGAAGACAATACGACAAGATATTTCGTTAATGCACTCTATTGCTGCAATTGGCGAGCGTTACTGGGGTTTAGGTAAGCAATTGAAGTTAAGCTTGATAGTGAGTGAGTTTGAGAAAACTATTTTAGATGAACTTGATATGATGCGAGAAGCCGCAAATGCTTCGCAACTAAGACGGAATCATGAGAACTCAGATATCTTATATGTCCCCCAGATTTATTGGCCGTTAACACGTCATGATGTTTTAGTTATGGAAAGAGTAGATGGGTTAAATATTAGTAATAGGGATAAACTGGTTGGGGCCGGCGTAGATTTAAAAATTTTAGCAGAGCAGGGCATCGAATTGTTTTTCAGCCAGGTTTTTCGCGATAACTTTTTTCATGCTGACGTACATCCTGGAAATATGTTCGTCATAGCTGATAAAGGTGCGCGCAAGAGCAAGGTCGCACTGGTAGACTTTGGGATAATGGGTTCGCTAAGTGATTTTGATCAGAGGTATCTCGCCGAAAATTTCTCGGCATTTTTAGCGAAGGATTATCGCCGAGTGGCTCAGTTACACGTGGAGTCAGGTTGGGTACCTTCTTCAACTAGGGTAGAGGAATTTGAATTTGCTATTCGAGCCGTATGTGAGCCTATATTTGATAGACCGCTTAAAGACGTCTCAGTTGGCGACCTATTGTTACGTCTATTTCAGACAGCGCAACGTTTTGATATGGAGGTTCTGCCGCAATTACTCTTATTACAGAAGACTCTAGTTAACATTGAGGGCATTGGGCGTGAACTTTATCCAGAACTTGACCTATGGAATGCCGCCAAGCCCTCGCTGGAAAACTTTATGCGTGAGAGGATAGGACTCAAGAGTATTATAAATTCTGTAGAAGAAAATTCTCAGCGTTGGGTGACGCAGTTGCCAGAAGTACCTACTGCTATTTTCGACCTACTGGAGCAGACTAGAGCTGGTCGTTTACAGATTAATACTTATGATTCAAGTTTAAAGCCGATCAAGGATGAAATTCGACTGTTACGTAAAAAACTCACTTTTACTGTTGTTGGGGCGTGTCTTGTATTGTCTGCTATGATCTTGCATGGTTTCGGGGTTGGATTTGAGAATATTTCTGGCCCGGTTTCTCTTTTCAATATTTTAGTTGGCGGTTGCGGTGTTTTGATGCTGTCGGTTGCAGCGTTTGGAAGACGTTAATTAGGTTTCGGCAAGGCCACGAAAATAGTATCAGGTTTTTACAAAGTAACTCGGTGTTTACTCAAGCTCAATAAATGGTGAGCCGGTCATTTCTTCTGGAACAGGTATAGTCATGAGCGATAGCAGAGTAGGTGCGATGTCAACTAGGCTTCCTTTTTGCATTCGAGCTTTGCGATTGCCCACATAGATAGCAGGCACCACGTTGTTTGTGTGTGCCGTATGTGGAACATCGGAGGGTTCACTCGTCATTTGTTCCACATTACCATGGTCTGCGGTGATCAGCACGTCGACTTTATAATTTTTGCATGTTTTAATTACTTTCCCTAAGCACTCGTCTAGTATTTCTACCGCTTTTACGGCTGCCGGGAAATTGCCGGTATGGCCCACCATATCAGCATTAGCATAATTACATATAATAGCGTCGTATTCTTCACTAATTATCGCTTCAAGTAATTGTTTGGTCACTTCACGCGCCGACATCTCAGGTCTTTCGTCGTAGGTGGTTACGTTAGGTGATGGCACTAGAATACGATCTTCACCGGTTTCAGGCACTTCTACCCCCCCGTTAAAGAAAAAAGTTACGTGGGCATATTTTTCAGTTTCTGCTATTCGTAGTTGTTTGAGCCCATGATCGGAAATTACATTCCCTAGGGAATTAGTTATCTCAACCGGTCTATACAATACTGGAAGATTAAAATTCTTTTTGTACTCGGTCATTGTCACGAAATTTTCAGAATTTATTCGGCTTTTTCGTGAGAATCTTTCGAAATCTTTTTGGGTGAATGCCTCAGTAAGTTGTCGCGCTCTATCGGCTCTGAAATTAGAAAAAATCACCAAATCTTCAGCATCTATTTTTACATGCGATTTCCCTTTTTCACAAATTAAGGTTGGTGAAACGAATTCATCGCTTTCGCCACGGCGATAAGCCTCCTTGAGCGCATCAGTAGCGGAACGCTCGCTAAATTTTCCTAGACCCTCATTGATTAAATTGTAGGCTTGTTCTGTTCTATCCCAATTAGCATTTCGGTCCATTGAGTAAAACCGACCAATAAGTGATCCTATTCTAGATTCGGGTATGTTCGAAAGAAGATCTTCTATATCTTTGATATAAGACTGAGCACTTTTGGGGGGCGTGTCTCGACCATCGAGGCTTAAATGTAATATGATTTCTTTGACGCTTTGTTTCGACGCGGCTTTCATCAGTGCGACGATATGGTCCTGATGGCTATGGACACCGCCTGGAGAAAGCAAGCCAATAATGTGCAGTTTTTTCTTTCGAGAAGCTAAATTACTTAGGGAGCTTGCAAGCACATTATTTTGCTCAAATACTCCGTTCCGGATTTCCTTATTTATGCGAGATAAATCTTGGTCGAGTAGTCGTCCAGCACCCATGTGCATGTGACCAACTTCGGAATTTCCCATTTGACCGGCTGGCAGGCCGACATCTTCTCCAGAACAGGTGAGTAGCGTGTTTACCTCAGAGTTCCAGAGTTGATCCCATATTGGGGTGGCAGCACAACTAATAGCATTATTATCAGCGGGAACGCTGTGGCCCCATCCGTCAAGGATTATAAGTAGTATTGGATGTACCGTTTTTGACATTCTTATATACGACTAACGATTGAAGTTTTTGAACATGATATTTTTATTATAGCAAAATTTTGTGGCGCGCCAGCATTACTTTCCCTACACTTATGGGATTAATAATATATTTGGCTCACTATGGAACAACTATCTGAATTTGTCGTTAATCATTGGATATTAGTCACTTTATTTTGTGTAATGTCCAGTTTGCTTTTGTCTAGTTTCCTCAATCAAGTGCCTAGCTTCACACCGGGTGACGCGATCATAGCGGTTAATAGGGGAGACTGTTTAATTGTTGACGTTAGGTCTCTTGATCAGTTTAAAAAAGGACATATTGGTAATGCCATCAATTTGCCGTTGGCGGATATTACGAATTCAAGTGAACAACTCAAGAAACTTAAGAAAAAACGAGTTATTGCGTGTTGTGATGCGGGAAACTTGAGTAATGCCGCTGTAAAGGAGCTCAGAAAGCAGGGCTTCGCAGATGCGTTAATATTAAAAGGTGGGTTAAATGCTTGGAAAGCCTCTAATTACCCTTTAAAAGA
>CAJWTO010000041.1 GCA_913047675.1 uncultured Pseudomonadota bacterium
GAGGAATGTGGTTAGACAAAATTTCACGGGTAGGTAGTTCTGGAGTTGGGTTGGATTGGATGACTGATATAAAGGTCGCTAAACAACTAATAGGGCATAAAGTTGCTCTCCAAGGAAACTTAGATCCAGCGATAATGTTAACTACAAAACCCATAATCGAAAAAGAGGCGAAAAATATTTTAGACTCTTATGGAATAGGAAACGGCCACATTTTTAACCTGGGCCATGGGATAACGCCAAATGTGCCCCCAGAAAATGTCGAGTATCTAGTCGACTTTGTTCACTCCTACAGCCAACAATTCCATGATCAAGCTTCTAAGTAAATACCTCATTACCAGCCTTAAGGGATTTTGTATGGGAGCTGCCGACATAGTCCCAGGCGTATCTGGTGGGACTATGGCGCTTGTACTTGGCATATATAAACAATTTATTGAAGCAATTAAATCATTTGATCTGATTTGGTTAAAATCGTGTTTACGCTTGGATCTCAGAGAAATCTATAGTCGGCCACATTTTAGTTTTCTCATACCTCTAGTTTTTGGAGTGATATGCGCTATTATTTTTTTTACAAAAATAATTTCTTTACCTAGCCTACTTATAACGAATCCCGAGGCTATCTACGCGCTGTTTTCAGGTTTAGTCCTTGGATCGGCAATTATATTGTTTAAAGATGCAACAAATGTTTCTGCACTTTATAGCGTGAGCTTAATTTTTGGTGGTCTATCTTTAGGTATCTTTATTTTAACAGTTACCCCCACTAATCTTCCTGATACCACTACTACTCTCTTTCTGGCTGGCGTACTTGCCACAAGTGCAATGGTTCTACCCGGAGTTTCGGGATCTCTTGTCCTTTTAATAATTGGGAAATACACTACGATACTAAATGCACTGAGCACTTTTGACTTGCACTCGCTGATACCATTTTCTATAGGCGCTCTCACCGGGATGATAGCAATGTCACGAGTACTCTCGTGGATAATTAATCAGTATTATCTGTCATTTAGACTTGTTATGTGCGGCTTTTTAACCGCATCACTCTATAAAATTTGGCCATTCCAAAATCGAGAATACCTAGAATCTGAAAGTGTAATGAAACTCGTAAATGCCACCCCTTACATACCTGAATTAAATCTCAACGCGTTTTACGCTCTTTTGTGGGCGCTAGCTGGATTGACATTAGTTATATGGATAACTTCCCGAGCGGTAAGACCGTTTATCAGATCTGAAAAAGAAATTAAACATAAGTAAAAATCCTGCTAAATACATCAGTGGACGATCACCAAGACGAGTGTAGAACGTTGCCCCAGTCTTCGGCTGTATATCTCCTCGCAGATAAGTTGGAACAAACTGGGCGGCTTGCTTTAATACGTCGCCTTTGTGATTAATTATTGCAGTCAATCCATTGTTGGTAGCTCGAACCAAATACCTACCATTTTCGAGTGCGCGTGTCCTCGCAATTTGTAGATGCTGATGTGGCCCCAAACTATCTCCAAACCAAGCGTCGTTACTCAAGTTTACCAAGAAATCACTCTCGGCGGCCTTCCGATTAATAAGATCAGGAAAAACTGATTCATAACAAATTGACGCACCAATCTTATAACTGGGGAACTCAAGTAGAGTTTGAGAAGCACTACCACTACTGAACTCGGACATCGGAATATCTAGATAATCAAATAACCAGCTCAGATACGATACCGCAGGTAAGTACTCTCCAAAGGGCACTAAATGGCGCTTATCATAAACTTGTTCTTGATCTCCGATCGACACAATACTGTTATATTTTAGCCCGCTTTCGTTACTAATCCTGGGAATTCCTAAAAGAAAGTTTGTATCAGTCTTAGAAGCAAGACTGCCAAGTTCCCTTAATTCTTCTCTAACCTCGTTTCGAAAAGCAGGAATAGCAGTTTCAGGCCAGATAATAATATCAGAGTCCCAATGGTCGGCGCTTATACTTCTATACCTCTCAATCGAAGGCTGTCTAATATTAGGATGCCACTTAATTTCTTGTGGAACGGCTCCTTGCACGAGAGTTACATCGAGAGGAGAACCGCGAGACTCTGTCGTCTCATAAAAACGCAGCGCTAATCCTAAGACAAAAATACCCACCAACGCGCCCAAACGATAAATAGACGGCAACCTCCCTGACCTTATACATGTGACGATTAAACAACTCACTAACACAACCAAAAATGAGCATCCCATACTGCCAATTATTGGGATATAGCTGCTAAGAGGTCCGTCTATCTGACTATAACCCAACATTAACCAAGGAAATCCAGTAAATAAATAGCTCCGACCATATTCAATGGCTAACCATAAAACAGGGCCAGCTATCGCTAAATGAAAACCAGTATTCAAGAGTAGTCTTAGTAAAATTGCAAAGAAGCCGACATAGGAGGATAAAAATATCACTAATAGAGTAGTAACACCGTAAGAAAAAAAGTAACTCGGAATACCAAACTGATGGACACTCACTTGGATCCATCCTACGCCAAAACCAAAATATCCTAGCCCATAAAACAACCCCAACAAGAATACGTTTTTATGAAAGCTTGATGATATTAGTAGCAGAAATCCTACTAGTGAAAAAAATACGATAGGCCAACAGCTAAAAGGTGCGAACCCTAAAACTGCTGCAGATCCGAGAAGAAAAGAGCAAAGTAGTCTAAACATATTGTTATTAGCTAATAATGATTAAACGTTTTATAAAGTATCCGGCACTTCATTCGGCAAAGTTTCGCCGGCAGGAATAACTCGTACCAACCTGACTCTTCGTCTGTCTGCCCGAAGGACACGGAAACTGTATTCCATATATTCGAGCTCTTCACCCTGTTTTGGCAAGTGACCCAACTGACTTATAACTAAACCACCAATAGTCTCATAATCGTCAGACTTCCAGTCTGTTCCAAAATGTTCATTGAACTCGTCTAGGCCAGTTCGAGCCTTAACACTGTAACGATTATCACGATGCTTTCTAATGTTATCCTCCTCTAAAAGATCGTGCTCATCATCTATCTCTCCGACGATCTGCTCAATGACATCCTCTATAGTGACTAATCCCGAAATGCTAGTATACTCGTCTACGACCACCGCAAGATGGTTTCTTCCAGAACGAAATTCCCTCAACAAAACATTTAATCTTTTGCTTTCCGGAATAAATGCCGCGGGACGGATAATTTCGCGTATCGAGAAATCATCCGCATTGTCTATAGCCAGTGATAGCAAATCCTTAGCTAATAATATTCCGACTATTCGTTCGTGCTCCTCGTCAAAGACTGGGAACCTAGAATGTCCACTTTCAATTATTTTCGATAAAATTTTGCTCGGTTTAGAATCCTCCTCAATAAAAACTATTTCAGATCTCGGAATCATAATATCTCTAACCTGCATATCAGAGACCAATAAGGCTCCTTCCATCATGGCTACGGTATCAGGCTCAATTATACTATTCGATTCGGCTTCACGTAGACTGTCAACGAGGAGTTCCTTAGGAGGTTTCTCCATCTTGAGATAGCTCGGTACCAGTCGCATAATGGACCTAAGACTTCGTGAAACTTCGGACAAATTTATTTTTTTCATCAAGTTGAATTACACCCCCTAACGTAATCTAGCACAATTCAACAGATCAGCTAGTATTCTACTCGTCGCCACCTTAGAGATAAGGATCAGAAATTTGAAGCCCTGATAACACCCGTCGCTCTCTTTCTTCCATAATTGAAGCTTCATGCTCTGTTCCATGATCAAATCCTACTAAATGCAAAATACCGTGCACGATCATATGCGCCCAATGCGCATCCAAAGACTTTTTTTGCTCGCCAGCCTCATCTTTTATAACACTGGGACACATTACTATATCGCCAATATAATTAGGCAGGAATTCTTCTACACCGGATGACCTAAAGGACAAGACATTAGTCGGCCGATCACTTCGCCGATAACGATTATTTAGAAGTCGCGATTCTGAAGCCTCCACTAACCGCATCAACAAATCAAAGTTGCTCTTGAATTCTATCAAAGTTTCCTCGGCTACAGTCTGAAAAAATTTCTTTTCAGGGACGATGAAAGTGTCCACTTCAATCTGGAGATCGATATGAACTTTATTATTTTGAGAGTTCAATGAGGCTACTCAACATCTAGTCATGACACAGCATTAATATTCTTTGATGACGCATATGCGTCCAATATAGACGCCACTAACGCATGTCTAACAACATCTTTAGATTCAAAAACTGTGAAACTTATTCCGTTTACCTGACGAAGAACATTGATAGCGTCCTTGAGACCAGAAACTTTACCGCTAGGCAAATCAATTTGGGTAATATCACCAGTGACTACTGCGCGCGAGCCAAAACCTAATCTAGTTAAAAACATTTTCATCTGTTCTTTCGTAGTGTTTTGTGCTTCATCAAGAATTACAAACGAATCATTTAAAGTGCGCCCTCGCATAAATGCTAAGGGAGCAATCTCAATAATATTACGCTCTATCAAATTCATTACCTTCTCTATTCCAAGCATCTCATAAAGTGCGTCATACAGAGGCCGTAAATAGGGATCAACCTTCTGAGCCATATCACCAGGCAAAAATCCAAGACTTTCACCAGCTTCTACCGCAGGCCTTACTAAACAAATCCGATTAACTTTATCATCTTCTAGAGCTTCAACCGCGGCTGCTACAGCAAGGTACGTTTTACCGGTCCCAGCAGGCCCAACTCCAAAGCTGATCTCATTCTTCCTTATAGCTTTTACATAAAGATCCTGATTTTCTCCTCTCGGTTTTATGTGCAGCCGTCCTGCTCTTATAAGTTGCTTTCTTCCATATCCCCTACTCGTCGCCCGTGCGTTCCCGATTTCCAAATGCACATCATTAGTAGAGACCGGTCCAGTATCGGTGATCGCATACAAACTATTTATCACTTGTGTGGCGCATTTCACTAATTGATCTTGGCCTTGAACAACAAAGGAATTACCCCGATTTTTAACCTCGACGCCAATCAGCTTCTCCAGTAGTTTTATATTTTCGTCAAATTGTCCGCACAAGTTTGCTAACCTATTATTGTTAGGGGGCTCAAACTTTATCTCCTCTCGCATATGCTTCGTTAGCTCCCTAAACTACTAACTCGCCCCTGAGCGAATTGGGCAAAGCCTCGGTTATTATCACTTCAACAAAAGTACCTATTAAATCTGGACTCGCTGAAAAATTTACGACTCTTTGATTCTCGGTTCTACCAGATAGATCCAATTGACTTTTTTTTGAGTGCCCGCTCACTAAAATCTTATACTTCTGACCCACCATGGCCTTACTCCTTTGCTCAGTTAGCTCATGAATTCGCCTCTGAAGAATAGCTAATCGGTGTTTTTTCTCTATCATACTGACACCATCAACCAGACTCGCGGCAGGTGTTCCCGGTCGTGGGCTATAAATAAAACTAAATGACTGATCAAATTTCACATCATCGATTAGGCGCATCGTGGCATTAAAATCTTCATCTGTTTCCCCGGGGAAACCTACAATGAAATCTGAAGATATCGATATATCAGCACGTATTTTTTTTAGCTTATTAATGATTGCTTTATATTCTAACGCCAAATAACCCCTTTTCATTTTAGAAAGTATGCGGTCAGACCCGCTTTGAACCGGCAAATGAAGCTGGTTCACTAATTCTGGGGTATCTCCGTAAACTTCTATTAATCTATCGCTAAATTCTAAAGGATGAGATGTAGTGAACCGTATCCTATCGATTCCATCGATCACTGCCACCATCCTAATGAGGGAAGCCAAGTCGACTATTTTACCCTCGTGAGTTACACCCCGATAAGCGTTAACATTTTGACCTAACAAAACTACCTCACGAACATTATTACGCGACAAGTTATATATCTCTGCTATCACGTCATCAAATGGTCTACTAAATTCCTCTCCCCGAGTATAAGGCACGACACAAAAACTACAGTATTTGCTACAACCCTCCATTATAGAAACAAAGGCGCTAGGTCCCTCTAATTTTGATTGTGGAAGATGATCGAATTTTTCTATTTCCGGAAAACTGATGTCAATTACCGGCTTCTTTTCATCCTGTACAACTTTAATTAAATTAGGTAAACGATGTAGTGTTTGAGGCCCAAAAACTACATCGACATAAGGAGCTCTATCCCAGATCTGTTCACCCTCTTGACTTGCAACACACCCACCCACTCCGATAACAACATCTGGATTACGTTTTTTGAACGGATGCCATCTTCCTAATTCAGAAAATAACTTTTCCTGAGCCTTGTCACGCACCGAGCAAGTATTCATCAACAGTAAATCAGCTTCCTCAGGGGAGTCAACCAGCTCATAACCTGAAGAATCAGCCAGTACATCAACCATCTTCCCAGAGTCATACTCGTTCATTTGACAACCAAATGTCTTTATATATAGCTTCTTAGCCATACTTATTTCCTAAAATTAACAGCCAACGTATGCAAGTATTGACACCAAAATAAACTATTCACATTAAATATCTATCTGTAAGTTATCTATCAATCTTGTATCGCCTATCCAGGCTGCAACTAATATAATAAGACTTTTATCGATAGAATCATTGACCAACTTTAAGTCCTGCGTGCGACGTATAGAAAAATATTCCACTTTAAAGCCTAATTCTTCTAGTAAGCACGCTGAATTTTTTTCTATGTCGTCGAGAGAATCCGCTCCCGTTCTCACCATTGTAGCTGCTTTTACTATAGCTTTATAAATCTCCGACGAAAGCTGCTTTTGAGACGCATTTAAGTAACTATTCCTAGAGCTCATTGCAAGACCGTTCTCTTCTCGAACGATAGGTAAAGTTAGTACTTCAACTGGCAAGAGAAGATCCGAAACCATCCTTTTTATCACTAAAGTTTGTTGGTAATCCTTTTCGCCAAAAAATGCGTAATCAGGTTGAACATTTATAAATAGTTTCATTACAACCGTGGCGACGCCCGAAAAATGTCCGGGCCTAAACTCACCGCAGAGGATATCCGAAATATCCGGAACACTTATCCTGGTGTCTGCTTCTATTCCAGCTGGATATAACTCACCTAGATTAGGGGCAAAAACAAGATCCACGTTAGCATCGCGTAAAATATCTAGATCCTGTTCTAAAGTGCTAGGATAAAGCTCGTAATCTTCTCCGTGACCAAACTGTATAGGATTAACAAAAATACTAACTGCAGTACGATCTGCCTGAACTTTTGCACCTTCTATCAACGACAAATGTCCACGATGTAAATTGCCCATTGTAGGCACTAAAGCAATAGAGTTACCCTCGTTTTTCCAGCCAGAAACGGCACCACGTAAACCTTTGAGGTCAAATATTGTTTCCATTCTCTTATTATAACCGTATATCTGAGTTATCTTAATCTAAAAGATACCTGCTACTCACAGTGCTCGCCTATTATCGCAGATTCAAGGCGAACCAACTTTCTACAATCAACTAATTTCACAAGTTCACTGACCTTACCCAAATTTGGCACGACCAGCTCAGGATCGAGCTCAAAAAGCGGAACGAGAACAAAGGCTCTCTCAGCAACCCCGACATGCGGTACTGAGAGGTTTTTTTCATCGATAGTTCGCGCACCATAAATAAGTAAGTCTAAATCTATAATTCGCGGCCCCCAGCGTTCGCCATGAATTCGACCTTGAAGAGTTTCGTTCTCCTGCAGAGCTCCAAGTAAATCTAGCGGAGGTAATGTAGTAGTCAACATCGCTACAGCATTGATATAGTCCGCCTGATTTTTTTGACCACCCATTGCCGGCCCTGAAAAAAGGCTTGAGCATTTCTCCAGAGAAGTATTCCTGATTTGGGTCAAATTAGAGAATGCCGCACGAATTTGACGAACAGGGTTATCTAAATTACTACCGAGGCCCACAAAGACGCAGACTCCGGAGCTCAAAATAGATTTCCTCATTCTTTATTTTTTCCGACGTTTCTCTGCATGTTTTACTTCTTGAAATAACTGCTTTCTCTCCCCGAAATCCGCTGATTGAAAACGAGTCCACCAATCCACCAATTCCAATAAGGCTCTATCATCACCCGAGCGCAGCAATAAAAAATCATACGCCGCGCGAAATTTAGTCGCCTCTAGCAATCTTGAAGCTCTCCTCGGACTACGATTCGAAAACCGAGCTTGCAACTCCCAAATATCTCGAACAGCTTGCGTAAAACGTCTTGGGATCGAAAGGATTTTTGCCTGCTCACGAAGTATCTTGTCAGAGGCAAGTCTCAGAGCATCCTTTTGATTATTACCACGGCCAACCTCTGCAGAATAAACTGTTTTCATAGGATACCAAAGAAATACTGAAATTAAAAAAGCTGGATTGACGCTCTTACCGTTTAGTATCCTGTGATCTGTATTACGTAACGCTTTTAACACAAATTTATTATGACTATCGAGCTCTGAAGTCTGAACTCTGCGCGTACTTGGATATAAAAGTGCAAAAAGACCAACCTCAAATAATCTCTCGTAGACAGCAAGCGCGTGGCCAGTATTAAAGAGCTTCATGGTCTCATCAAACAAACGTGCAGGGGATATGTCATTAAACAGGTGGACCAAAGAAGGTATAGGAGACATAGTCGACCTAGTAATAGTAAAGCCTAACTTAGCCGCAAAGCGAATCGCACGAAGCATTCTCACGGGATCTTCTCGGTAACGAACAATGGGTTTGCCTATCAGTTTAATTACCCCTTGTCGTAGATCCGACACACCACCAACATAATCAAGTACTGAAAAATCGCGGATATCATAATAGAGCGCGTTTATTGTGAAATCTCTCCTCCAGACGTCCTCCTCCAAAGTTCCGTAAGCATTGTCTCTTAAAATTTGTCCCTCTTGCGAGACATCTGAATCAGACCTAGACATCTCGCGACTAGATCTAAAAGTTGCCACTTCAATGATTTCACGACCAAATCTTACGTGCGCTAATCTAAAGCGACGACCAATTAGCCTACTATTTTTGAAGATTTCTCGAATCTTTTCAGGATGAGCGTCGGTTGCGATATCGAAATCCTTAGGGACTCGACCCAGTAGCAAATCTCTTACACCGCCACCAACTAAGCAGGCTCGATACCCATTATCATTCAGACCATAAAGGACCTTCAAAGCAGCACTAGAAATCTGTTTACGCGAAATAGTGTGATCTTTTCTGGAGTAAATAATAGGCTTCCTCGAGCCATCAGATACGTCCAGTGAACTATTCATTCGTGCTTTTTAAAATTTTAAAAAATTCCATTTTCTGCCAAAAATAATGTTATGGTAACGCTTTCGAAAAGTACCGGCTCCCTTCGTCTAGCGGTCAGGACGTCGCCCTCTCACGGCGAAAACAGGGGTTCGATTCCCCTAGGGAGCGCCAAAAAATTTAAATACACCGAGCCCTCTAAATTAATCGTAAATGCAATCAGTGAAAAACTCGGAACCTATAACATCATCGGCTTCACTAGGTGCGCGCCTAGGCAGTCTAGTTTATGACGCGATAGCAGTGATCGCAATAGTATTTTTTGCATGCTTTATTCCAGTATTATTTTCAGGCGACGCGATTAAACCCGGTAACGTATTGTTTCTCATATATATTTTAACGATTATATTTTTTTATTTCGCCGTATGCTGGCAAAAAGGTAAAACACTCGGTATGCAAGTTTGGAAATTAGAAATTAAAAAATTCGACGGAGGCTCGCTTACAAAAGCTGATTCATTATTTCGATTTGCTGCTGCCGCAATCTCAGTAGGGAGCATCGGTATCGGATACGCGTCTGCTCTTTGGAGGGCCGACAAACTTACTTGGCAAGACATTATATCCAAAACCTACATCCGCAAAATATAGTTCCTACCGCGCGCGGATATTTAACCACGCTCCAATAACCAGTATGAGAATACTAGGACTGAAAGAAGCGACAATAGGATCGAAATTAAACGCAATGCCGAAACTCGACGACAACTCATTAACGACGTAAAAACCGAGACCTACACAGACTCCTATAAATATAACTCGACCCAAAGGGTTACTTCGAGAGCTCATTAATACTACAGGGAAGGCTAGGAAAACCATAAAATATATCGTGAAAGGATGTACTAATCGCGCCCAAAATGCTTGGACCCACTTTTGCGAATTTTGAGCATTCTGTTGCGCATAATTGACGTAAGTCCAAAGATCGGCCAGCCCTAACTTTTCTGGGTCTAAGCCCAGCATGCCAAATAGGCTGGAATCGATCTCAGTTAACCAAATTAAAACTTCAGCGCGTTCCACTCGAGTAACGCCGCCATTGAAGAAGGTAGATTCTACATCATTTAATTCCCAGCCATTTTCTATACAGTAACCGTTTTTTGCTAATCTTGACTCCTCTAAAACTCCTCTATCGGAAAATTTATGAATTTTTATGTTATTCAGGTGACAGTCAGAGACTAGACTACCAGCGCTGATAAAAGTCTGACCTTCTTTGGTCCAAATCCGTTCGCTTTGTACTGCGGACTCGGAAGATCGGGAAGTCATTTTAGAGGATATATCTTGGCACACGGGGGCCAGAAACTCTCCGGCAACTATAGCAATAATAACAAGCACAGAAGCACTTTTAAGCATGGTCCTAAAAATATAACTTTTTGCACCCCCAGCCATTCTAATGACGACAAGCTCATGATTCTCAGTTAAACCACCTAGTGCCAATAAGGCGCCAACAAGAGCAGCAATCGGCATCAAGTAAAATACTAACCCTGGTAGCTCCAGCGCGGTCTCGAAAAATACTATGATCCCATTCACGGAATCATGCTCTGATAAATTTTCTATTAGTGAGAAAAAAGAAAAAATACCTATCAGGCAAGCTAAAATCACTAGTGAACTTAAAATAACTGATTTCCCGATATATTTTTCGAGTATTTTCATTCCGTGGCCTACTTTGACAGAATACGTAGTCTTAGCACTTTACCTTAATCTATAACGAAGGATACACTAATGATGAATTGTGCGACGCGAATTGTGCGACGCTTTTACAACATACTGCAGTTCATCAGAAACGTGCTTAAATGAGAATCACAATGGAAATATCGTTACAAACAGCAAATCTTCACGAAATCAAGACATCCTGTCTTGTAATACCAGTGCTCAAAGGTAAATCGATTGGACCTATAGCAGAGGCCCTCGACAAAAAAACAAAGGGTGTCATTAGCAAAACTATCGAGTTAGATAACATCAAGAAAAAAATCGGCGCTAACGTCCTTATTAATAATTTTCCAGGCCTAAAAGCTGACCGGTTAATGCTCGTTAATAGTGGCTCAGATAAGGGGATAGATGAAGTAGAGTATAGAAAAATGTTAGCAACCGTGGCAAAAGAACTCGGTAAACTCCCTGCGACTTCGGTTAGCAGTGCTCTCGATCAAGTGACAGTTCTCAACAGAGATAATGACTGGAAAATAAACCAACACGCTAGAATTTTAGATGCTGAACTCTATACGTTTGATGAGTTGAAAACAAAAAATAAGCGGAAAAAACGGTTGTCCAAACTAGCCTTCGTTTCTCTTGATAAGACAATTGTAACTAGTACCAAGAAATCTATAGCTGATGCGAAGGCGCTCATAGCCGGTATCTCGCTAGCTAAGGATCTAGCTAACCGCCCAGGAAATGTTTGCACACCGACTCACCTAGCTGAAACTGCAGTCGAATTAGCAGCAGAACATCCTGCTTTACAATGTAAGATTATGGAAGAAACGGATATGGAAAACATGGGAATGGGATCATTTCTTTCCGTGTCTCAGGGGTCACGACAACCCGCGAAACTAATCGAAATCAAATATAGCCAAAGTCAAGTAGAAGGACAAAAGCCTATAGTGCTTGTAGGGAAAGGGGTTACATTTGACTCTGGAGGAATATCACTAAAGCCGGGCGCTGCAATGGACGAGATGAAATATGACATGGGTGGCGCAGCATCGGTACTAGGGACGATGCTCACTATTGCTAAAATGCGGCCAGCAGTGGACGTTATCGCCCTTATCCCAGCGACCGAAAACTTACCGGATGGAAATGCTAGTAAACCTGGCGATATTGTGAAAAGTATGTCTGGTCAAACCATAGAAATCCTTAATACAGATGCGGAAGGAAGACTCATTCTATGTGATGCTTTAACTTACGCTGAGCGATTTAATCCAGACGTAATAATAGACATAGCTACACTAACCGGGGCCTGTGTTGTAGCCTTAGGCGCCCACGCAACAGGACTCTTATCAAATGATGACCAACTATCTTTAGATCTAACCGAAGCCGGTGAGGCGGCTCATGATCGTGTATGGCGATTGCCGTTATGGGCTGACTACCAAAAACAAATTGAAAGCCCATTTGCAGATATGGCCAATGTCGGTGGTAAAAGTGCCGGAACTATAACTGCGGCTTGCTTCCTTTCTCGCTTTGTTGAAAACCAGCGTTGGGCGCACTTAGATATTGCTGGAACCGCTTGGAACTCTGGCGCTAATAAGGGGGCTACAGGTAGACCAGTAGCCCTCCTGTC
Organism: uncultured Pseudomonadota bacterium; assembly: GCA_913047675.1. Lineage (GTDB taxonomy): Bacteria > Pseudomonadota > Gammaproteobacteria > UBA4457. The sequence goes on from CAJWTO010000041.1 coordinate 12,507, forward strand.
TCAATATATATGCTCGCAAGCAACAAATAAATAATATGACTAGAGTCGATTTCTATATACATGATAGTTTAAGTCAACTCGCCCAAAATATATTAATGTGTCGCATCACTGAAAAAGCCTGGAAAAAAAATCATGAGGTATTTATCCGGTGCGCCAGCGAAAAGTCTGTCAAAGAAATGGATGACCTCTTATGGGGATTTTCAGCAGAAAGTTTTGTCCCCCATCAGTGCCAAGGCGAAAACCACGCCGCGCCTGTTATTATTGGTGATCGATTATCTGAAGCAATCAAGTCTGATCTGCTGGTCAATCTAGGAGAAGATGTGCCTACAAGCGTAAGTAAATTTCAGCGGGTTATCGAGCCAACCGGCTACGATGAGGGCAGCCGCGAGTCTGCCCGTGCGAGGTACAAATATTATCAGGATAGGGGCTTTCCGATTTTTACGCACAAAATCACCCTCTCTTGATATAATCCAGGTGTTAGCGCTTAAAGCACACTTTTCATAAAAACTAATTACAATAAACTCTTAATTAAATACTCAAGAAAGCACCAGAAATCACATGGAGAAGAGCTACAACCCCAAGGAAATTGAACAACGACTTTATAAGTCCTGGGAAAATTCAGGCTACTTTAAACCGAGTGGTCTAGAGAAAAACTCCTACTGTATTATGCTACCGCCGCCGAATGTAACTGGCAGTCTGCATATGGGGCACGCATTTCAGGACACATTAATGGATAGTCTGATTCGTTTTAATCGAATGAATGATCGTAACGTGCTTTGGCAATGTGGCTGCGATCATGCTGGAATTGCGACTCAGATAGTTGTTGAACGACAATTAGAGTTGTCGGGTAAGTCTCGGCATGAAATAGGGCGCGATGCCTTCATGCAGGAAGCGTGGGACTGGAAAGAACAATCTGGGGGCACAATTTCGCAACAACTTAGGCGTATGGGCTCTTCAATGGATTGGAGTCGCGAAAGATTTACTTTAGACGATCAACTTTCAGCGAGCGTTAGGGAAGTTTTTGTCCGACTGTTCCGAGAGGGGCTAATCTACAGAGGTAAGAGGCTAGTAAATTGGGATCCTGTTCTGAAAACTGCGATTTCGGACCTTGAAGTAATCTCCGAACAAGAAAATGGCCATTTATGGCATTTACGGTACCCTCTTGAAAACGGTAAAGGCTATTTGATTGTTGCGACCACGAGGCCAGAAACCATGCTGGGAGATTCTGCGGTAGCGGTGCATCCTAAAGATGAAAGATACAAGCACTTGATTGGTGAGAAAATATCTCTTCCCCTTTCTGACAGGATGATACCAATCATTGCTGATGATTACGTGGACCCAGAGTTTGGATCTGGTTGCGTAAAAATAACTCCCGCACACGATTTTAATGACTACCAAGTTGGTCAACGTCATAATCTACAAGTAATTAATATTTTCTCCGAAGAAGCCTCACTTAACAAGAATGTGCCCAATCGTTTCCAAGAATTAGATAGATTTGAAGCCCGGGATGTTGTAATTGAAGAGCTAAGCAAACTCAATCTGATGGAAAAAATTGAGAATCACACCTTAATGGTGCCCAGAGGCGATCGAACTCAAAGTATCATCGAACCGTATCTTACCGATCAATGGTTTGTTAAGGCCGAAGAACTAGCCGTGCCAGCGATCGAGGCAGTTAAAAATGGGAGTGTTAAATTTATTCCCGAGAACTGGTCAAAAACCTATTTTGAGTGGATGAATAACATCGAGGACTGGTGCATCTCGAGACAATTATGGTGGGGGCATCGAATACCCGCATGGTATGACGATGAAGGGAATGTCTTCGTGGGTTATAACGAAGCCGACGCCCGCGAAAACGCTGGAATATCCCCCGACACCAAGCTTCTACAGGATCCTGATGTGCTAGATACTTGGTTTTCGTCCGCGCTTTGGCCATTCTCTACGCTGGGGTGGCCTAAAAAAACCAAGGAGCTTCAAGCGTTTTATCCTACAAATGCGCTAGTCACCGGGTTCGATATAATTTTTTTCTGGGTCGCTCGGATGATTATGATGGGCATCAAATTTACCGGCGACGTACCGTTTAAAGAAGTCTACATACATGGGTTAGTCCGCGATAGTAAGGGCAATAAAATGTCCAAATCTAAAGGGAATATAATCGACCCTATTGATCTGATAGACGGTATAGGTATTGAATCACTGGTCCAAAAAAGAGGAATTGGGCTTTTGCGTCCAGAGGATGCCGATAGGATAGAGCAGGAAACAAGACGGGAGTTTCCGAAGGGTATTCCCAGCTATGGAACTGACGCCTTGCGTTTTACGTTTGCTATTATGGCCACGCAAGGCAGGGATATTCGATTCGACTTAGGGCGAATAAATGGTTACAGGAATTTTTGTAATAAAATTTGGAACGCCGCCCGATTTGTTTTTGCAGCGATAGAGTCGCATCAATCTAAGAGCTCCTTTCATAAGACTGTGAAAGGTCTACCAGAGGAATGGATCTGCGCGCGCTTCAATGACGCCATCGTCAAAGTAAGAAAAGGCTTCAAAGACTATCGTTTCGATCGAGCGGCGCAAGCTCTTTATGAGTTTGTCTGGGATGACTACTGCGACTGGTATATTGAAGTTGCCAAAGTAACCCTCTATTCGACTGATGCCTCCCAAGCTGAAAAAGACGGCGTATGCGACACATTAATTTCATTACTCGACAATTTTTTACGAGCGTTACATCCGTTCATGCCGTTCATTACAGAGGAAATATGGCAAAAAATGCCAAATAACTCTGCTGAAGGTTCGTTAATGTTACAGAGTTACCCCGTCGAAGCTGATACCCAGTCAATCGTACTTGAAGAAAGCAACTTCGAGGTACTTAAGGAAATAATTCTTGGAATACGACGTATACGCGCCGAATATGATATTGAACCTAAAAAAACTCTGCCAATCTTTATCAAAGACGCAACAGAAAAAGACAAAAAACTAGTCTGCACGCATTCTAAAATCATAATGCAGCTAGCGCGGGCCGGCGAGCCTAGTTTTGATAACTACCCAAACAGCGAAGTTGCTACTTCACTTGCAGAAAATATGACCATATGCATTCCGTTTGAGGGACTGATAGACAAGGCTGCTGAGAGTGCGCGTCTTTCCAAAGAACTAGCGAAGGCCATCGACGAAGCCGATAGGACAGCTAACAAGTTGAAAAACAGGAGTTTCGTTGAAAAAGCACCCAAAGAAGTCGTCGAACAGGTTAATTTCCGACTAGAAAAAGCCAAAGATGCGGTAGTAAAATTGAGGGAACAAATAGAGGCGCTTTAGTCAAGCCGAAGCAATCGCTAGCAATCTAAATCTTCACCCTGTGGTGGGTGGCGACGGTCTGTCTCCAAATCTTATCATTCCTAAAAATAAAAGTATTTGTAGCGTAATCAAAAACGTAATTCCTAGAGTTAGCAGTCCAGGTAATATAAACCATGTTTTCCACAGCAACCTGGTCAATTACACAAAAATCGCTGCCAGATGGGATTAAATCATCCAACCACATGGCAAAAAAGTCTTTGGCACCCGCGAGCCCAATCCATGTTTTATTGCCATAAACCATAATCGAAGCATCGTCGTAATCTTTCAAAATACCTTCGATATCGCCTGCCCCAAAGACTTCCAAATGATGTTCGAAGATCTCATTTCCTGTTCTCATCAAATCCTCCGCTAGTTCGAATTACATTACCTGTTAACCCACAATCATTATCTTACGAGTCAATTATGGTCGGTTTCAATAGTTGATCTGCTCGCGCCATCAAAAGACTTAGCGAAAAATAAAAATACCTTCTGAGCGTTTAATGAGTTCATATATGAAACTTTTAGAGTATTCTCACTTAATAGTCAGAACTTGGATATTTTGCCTCAAACTGTTAAAAAGACGTCTTATCTAACTTGCGCTTGGGAAATAAGGTAAGATCACAATAGATATTAAATACGGAATCATTTAATTATGATTAGATACCTAAGCGAAGATATCCGATGCGTGTTCGAACGCGATCCAGCCGCTAGGCACATGTTAGAAGTGCTAACTTGCTATCCTGGAGTGCATGCACTAATTTTTTATAGGATCAGTCACTTGTTTTGGACTCGCGGCCTGAAATGGGTAGCCAGGGTGATCTCTCATTTAGGCAGAATAATTAGTGGTATAGAAATACACCCAGGAGCAAAAATTGGGCGAAAATTCTTTATAGACCACGGTATGGGAGTAGTGATCGGTGAGACCGCAGAAATAGGGGACAACTGCACACTTTACCATGGCGTAACCTTGGGGGGGACGAGCTGGCAAAAGGGTAAAAGGCATCCTACCCTAAAAAATAATATTATTATTGGCGCGGGGGCAAAGGTCTTGGGTCCTGTGACTATCCAAGCAAATGTCAGAATAGGCTCCAATGCAGTTGTAATCAGTGACGTTGGAGAAAGTCAGACCATTGTAGGAGTTCCAGGAAGAATCCGCGGAGAAAAATCATTAGGTTCTAGAAAATCGGGGGACAAGTTTGAAGCGTACGGAGTAGTTTCTGATGCCGAAGACCCGATTTCTGAGTCACTGGAACAATTAACTAATAGAATTCAAGAGTTGGAAAAGGAAATGACCTCCTTGAAAAAACAAAATGGCGATAATTAATAGCTTCACAACACTTTTAGCGCACTAGTTACCTACCAAACATGAATCCAGATCAGTAAGCTAGACAAACGCTCTATTCTTGACTAAATTACTTGGTTATAAGAAAATACCTATAAACATTTGGTCAATAAACGAATAGAGGATAGCGGATGAGACTTACAACCCGTGGCAGATATGCTGTTACCGCAATGCTTGACTTGGCGCTCAATATTGAAAAAAGTCCTGTAACACTGGCGGAAATAGCTGACCGACAGGGGATCTCCCAGTCTTACTTGGAACAATTATTTTCGAAGTTAAGAAAGCAAGGACTAGTAGATGGGACGCGTGGACCCGGAGGGGGCTACAAACTAGGTCGGTCTGCTGAATTAATAT
>CAJWTO010000042.1 GCA_913047675.1 uncultured Pseudomonadota bacterium
AGAAAAAAGTAGTCGCTAAAAAGACCGTCGCAAAGAAAAAAGTAGTCGCTAAAAAGACCGTCGCAAAGAAAAAAGTAGTCGCTAAAAAGACCGTCGCAAAGAAAAAAGTAGTCGCTAAAAAAACAAAGAGAAAAAAATCACTTAGCTCTCTTAAAGCAAACTTAGCGCAAGCGGTCCTAAATAAGACTGAGAAAATTTCAAATTCAAAAGGAGTTTCACGCGGGAAAGGGTTAGATTTAGATAAGATAGAACTCCCTAATGGCTACAAGCCGACAGCAGAAGAGGAGCACATGAACCCATCCCAGTTGCTTTATTTTCGGAATAAGCTTCTTGCAATGCGCGAGGAACTTATTGGAGAGTCAGAGCAAACTATTCTCGGTCTGAAAAGTGAAACTCGCGATATTGGCGATGATGCTGAACGAGCAAGTCGGGAAACTGAAAACATTTTAGAGCTCAGAAATCGAGACAGGGATCGTAAAATGCTCGCAAAAGTGGGCGCAGCACTTCGTCGGATCGAAGAAGGGACCTACGGCATATGTGAAGACACGGACGAGCCTATCCCTGTGGCAAGACTAGATGCGCGGCCACAAACGACACTCACCTATGATGCCCAAGAACGAAGAGAAATGCTCCAACGCCAATATAGAAGTGAGCGATAGTAATCATATAGGTTTACGCGTTCTCTCGATAATCCCACTGTCGCCATGCATCTAAAAGAGGAAAGTATAATCCAAGCTTTATTGGTCCCGGATTTATATTGTGCATGATATTCGCATAGTGATTTAGCTTTGATTTGTACCGCTGCTCCTCTGAGTCTAAATATTCAGATAGGCCACCCCCTGAATGAGTACCCGTCTTATAATCAATAATCCAACGCACACCCGTCCGGTCGATAAAGGTTCTATCTAACACTACGGTCTGTAGTGAGCCGTCTGCCATCTCACAAGATAAAACCAATTCGGAGTCAGCCAGCATATGGTCCTCAGAAAAGATCCAACTCCCCCTCTCACTGAATAACGAGGTTTCTATTGCCTTCATGACTGATTTGACCGCAAAAACTAAGTCATTGTTATCAACGCCGAGAGACTTTAGCTGATTTTTGGCGAAAGGTTCGGCTGATTCACGTAATTCATCAAGTGACCTCCTGAGCATATTTTTACTTAATAGTTCTAACATTCGATGGACGACTGTCCCAATCTGCTTAGCTAAGTTACTTGCCCAGTCGAACTCTAGTGGCTCATCGTGACGTAAGCTACTTTCCTTATAATATTGATTGTAGTCAGGTAGTGTCTCGGGAACCGCTCTAAGTACCCGGAGCTTTCGACCTTCCTGGGCGCTCTCCTGTATTCCCACCAGAGGAGTCGATTTTTTTTCCGATAATTCGTCAAACACTGGACCCAATGCTGGCCACAGTAACGCTAAGAGCGATCCAGCACTAGGCTTCCAGACTTGATTTTTTTTATCTTTATTAGCATGACCAAGCAGATATACTTTAGTCTTCGCTCTGGTAAGGACAACATAAAGTAACCTAGCTAGTTCCGCTTTCTTCGCATGAGAGTCAGAGTAATGCAAATAATCGTAAAGTTTATTCTCCATGTTTGCTGCGCCGATAGGCGCAAGTAATAACGTTGGTAAATTTGATCCTCCGTAGTTCTGCTGCCAATGTAAGAGAGGCTTCGTTCCAGGTCTCACACCGGAGCCTAAACTCGGAATAATAACGTGCTCAAACTCAAGACCCTTAGCCTGATGCATCGTCATAACCTCAATTGAATCACCGTGAATATGGGCTTTGCCTTCTGAATAATGATGTGCCACGGCGGAGCGAAGCCTCTGTGGTGTGAGCAAAATATCCTCAGCTTCTAGGCGAGCTAATACAGTGAAAAACTTTTTGGCATCAGATAAACTTTGCTCCCCACGAAATACTGACGGCCCCCCTAATGCTAGCCAACATTCCTGAACTACTCGACTAAAAGGTTTCTCCGCGCTATCCGCCATCGCAAGATTAAATATCGCGCAAAGTCGCGCTACCCGATCTCCTTGCTCTCCTAATACTAGATTTTTCTCAACCGATAGACCAAGTGCATCTAAAAAAGTAGAAGACATTACTGAAAGCTGATGTAAAGTCTGCAGACTCAAACCAGCCCATGGCGCTCTTAGTAAGGCCAACCAAGCCATCCTATCACCCAAATGCTTCAAAGCATTAGTCAGAGACATTAGATCTTTGATCACCGGTCGACTTTCAAGTAACTCAAGTTCGCGATTAGATACACTTATTTTTGCTGAAATCAGCTGACTTGAGATCTGCTTTAAATGTGCTCTACTGCGAACTAAAATCGCGATCGATGCTCTAGGGCTGTGCTCTCGAATAGATGTAATTATTTTAACTACCTGATCGGCTTCATTTTTTGCACTTTTCTCTAAAAAAGGGTAAAAAGAAAATGGATCTCCGCTCTCAGCTCGGCTCGCTTTCTGCGCTTCGAAGTAATTTTCACTTTGCCCTGCCTCTCGAACTATAAGCGGAATTATTTTATTCACCCAGTGCACTAACGAACCTTGCGAGCGAAAATTTACGGACAATGATAATAGTTCTACGCTCATATTTCCGATAAAGCCAGCATCTGCAACCTGCTTGAACAAGCCTACTTCGCTTTGGCGAAATCTATAAATAGACTGCATCGGATCACCGACCAAAAATATACTTTTCTGACTGCCGTCAACCCAACCGGTAATTAAACGACGTACTAGTTCAAACTGGGTCACCGAGGTATCCTGAAACTCATCGATCAGGAGATGATTTATTTGGTAATCCAAACTCAGTGCTAAATCTGTTGGTTTATCTTCATCTCCGAGCGCATCCAAGGCGGCCATAGAAAAAGCGGTAAAGTCGGTACGGCCAGTACGATTAGACAAAACTATTAAGTGAGCTGCAGCTACAAGTAATAACTTGACTAGCGAATCAGCTATTTCCCAGTCTTTTTCAGCGTAAACACAAAGCGGCAAAGCAAGGACTTCTCTTAACAAACTGGCCTGTGCCGCTAAAATATTCACCACTTGTGCCCATCTCTCCTTCATTTCTTTGGCGCCTTGTGAATGCTTAGCTGGAAAGCCGATCTTGATATTCACAGATTTTCTGGGGGCGCCAGCTTTAGTCATAAATAATTCCAGCATGGTTTGCCACTGCCGCAAATCTACTTGTCTATTAGTAGGAAAGGATTTTATTTGAGAAAGGTAACTATCTTGTAAATTGCCAGCAGCATATTTGACGAGACCTAACATCTCATGCTTTGTAGACTCATCTAGTTGGTTTGATACTACTGCCAATTTTGACCTAACGAACTGACTATACCCCTCCTTAAAGGCAATTCTGTCTTGCTTTTTAGTTACAAAATTTAACCACTGATCCCTTTTAGGGAGCATCTCAGCTATTAAGCCTTCTAACTTACCCCAATCATTGTCAAAGTAAGTAAGAGCTTTCACGACCGTAGAGTTCATATTCGTCGCTCCAATCTCTTCACATGCAGATCTCGCTGCTTGCTTATATAGTCGTGAGCGACTGAAATTATCTTCAATAGTTGTGAGCCCTGCCATGCCAGACATCGTGGGCATTTGTCTCACGATGCCTTGACACAAGGCATCGATTGTCAACACTCTTAGTCGGGATGGATGACGAATAAGATCCCATCTTCTTCGCTGATCGTTGTCCAACGCTATGGCTGCTAATTCGTAGGTATCCCGATCAACTTTTTCTATTGGAGGAATTCCGGACTGGGCGACTAGCAATGCTTCAGTAACGCGATCTCGCATTTCTTGTGCAGCCTTTCGAGTAAACGTTACGGCCACAATCTCCTCAGGGTGTTCCGCTAACCCCAGCAAGCACAAAAATCGGCGTATTAGTACCGTAGTCTTACCTGAACCCGCTGGTGCTCTTACTAAGAATGACCGACTAGGGTCTAACGCAGTCTGACGAACAGCGAAGTCTTCCAAAATCATAGAATAGCCTTACTTTCTAAATCGTCCGTAGCAACTTCTATTAGGGAGGAGGCACCTTGATCACAATAAGCACATACGTCTCTCTCACCTATTTCAGGAGTAGCGATACCACTTACTATTTCTTCTGCGAGAATTTTTATATCTTGTTCCCAATGATTAATCCAGTCATCCCAATCCTCCGCTGGAGAATCACTAGCCGGAACCTCGATCCAGCGGGGCTTCAGGATATTTACATGCGCGAATGCGATGCTAGTTACAGAAAATAAAGGATGAAAAATTGCGTACATCGGTAACTGAGGTGCCGACAGTCGGGGCCCTACCCAGTCACTTCGAGAGCATGCTCCTGTTTTATAATCAACAATACGAATATCGCCACTTTCCAATTGATCAATTCGATCAGGTTTTATTTTAACTGGTACTCCAAAAATATTAACGGAAACTTTCTCCTCCTGCGATAGGACACGAAATGATTCTAAAGTTAACTCAAAATCAGTCCACGCTTGAATCAATTCAATCAACCTATCGATTTCTATCTTAAATAATTCAGTCTCTATAGATGTCGCGAAGCGATCCTTCTTAAGCTCTCCGTGTACTATCTGTTTTACGTACTCTAACTTTTCCTCTGAGGAAAATTTTTGCAGCGTGGATGAGGTTTTTAGTCCTCGCCAAAATGCGTTCATTACCTGATGGACTATCACCCCTTTTTCTCGGTAATTAATTCCCCGAATCGGCTCAAAAACTGGTATTGCACTTAAACGATGCACAGCAAAAGCCTTAAAAGGACACACGGCTTGATCGTAGAAAACAGACACGCCACCAACCAACGGTTGAGTAGAGTCAAGTGCTGGGCCAATAAAGTCAGAATACTCTTGAAGCTTGGCGGCGGGCTGATTCCAATCAGAGACAGTAAATCTCTGTATTTTTTCAGACTCAACGTCAGCAAGCCTTGGGAAAAATGGAGAAAAAGAAACTCGTTCATCTCCTTCGAACTTACTGTAACTAACGTGACGTTCTCTACCAAGCGCAGTAAGCATCGATATGATCGACTCTACATGCATTTTATCACTCGCCGGGTTCAGCCCAGGTATGCCAATGAGTCTCTGACTGGCTATAGGTAGAAATGGTGTTCCCGCACGCTCAGAGACGAAGGATTTACTACTCGCATGCGCCACCCAAAGGTGAGTTGGATCTACAATAAAAGCATCATCTGCAGGCATAATAAAAATACCAGTGCTTTTCTCTCCAGCAAAAACTGTTGTTTGTTCTACATGTCTTTTCAAAATAGAAAGTGCTTCTTCCCGGGTAACAAATTCCATTACAGCATCCAATGATGTGACCTGATCGCAGACTCTACTCCAATGAACCTCCAAACTATTCCTCGAACTAGTTTTATCTCTTAAACCGATCACTCCTACCGACCTTAGAATCTTGTTAAAATGAGAGATCCAGTACGATAAACTACTCACGCGAGGACTGGTTAACAAAGCAGCTTCTACTGAACGGAAAAATTCTAATAAATATAAGCAATCACCACTTTGTTCTAGACGATTTATAATTAATGGTAGATCTAACTCGTAGCGGTTCTCATCCCGCAATCGCGCATCAAATACTGAGCGCTGATGTCTCTCTTCATCAAACCCTTTTAAAAGAGGGTGACGAATCAATTCGCTTACAGTGTCCCATTTACATCGCGACCTGATACCTAAGACTAAAAATGCGATTCGAATAGCTGGATAGCCACCTAGTATGTCCCGGTATTTGGAAAAATATGGCATCTCGGGACTATCCCAAATCTGACCAAAAACATCCGCGCCACAGCGATGTACTTCATCCATATGGCTCGAGAGCGAATCGATCCCAACCACCACACGGGAGTCTCTATCGCGCTCCCAAACTCTCTTAGCCCAAAACATAGCCTCATGAAGCTCATCCTCAAAAGAGTCGTATACGTGTGGTACAAAATTTGAGGTATCCAATCGCTCATCTGCGGTGCAAAGAAACTTATCCTGATTCAGCCAGGATCTTAAAGTTGGCGAAGGACGACGAAAACCCTGGGCAGTAAAATCGGGATGTTTACTCATATGCTTCGAAAAAAATGTTGCGCGATCGATCGCACCTATTTTTTTCAATGCCCGAGCAAAATCCTCACTCCAACGCAAAAACGCGTCAACATCCGGAGGACGTCTAGCAGTCTCGTCACTATTCCTAATCTGCCAAACGTTTTTTAGTTGCCAAGCGTGCTGCAACAGTTGAGCAATTATTTCGGGCGCACGTAAGTGTTCGGATCCATCACGAGACACAACACCAGCCCATACGGCTCGCTCTTGTTCTTTTGATAACAAAAAACAATCACGCAATTCACTCTTGGAATCCAACGAGTGTAAAGCGAAGCTGTAATCAATTACATTGTCAACAGTAACAATATCTGGCGCTCTCCAGGCCAAGGCGCCGCTGGATTTTCGACGCCAGTTAATAGCTGAACTTAGTGCCTGCTGATGCGCTCGATTATCAACAACTATCGATTGTTTGGATCCTTGTAATTCGTCAAAAGAATGGTAGTACACTAATTATTTCACCACATAGGTAAACAGCACCTAACGCGCGTCTATTTTCGCCTTTATGAAATCACCATGCGTCAGATTAAGTAAATCACTGATTTTACGAATGTAATGTTCTTCATATTTATCGACCCGACCATCAGCGTACGCCACCTTCCAAAGAAGTTGCACTAGCTCGCACTTTTTTTCACGGGAGAATTTTTCATTCACCTCAGACGTGAAATCATATAACGATATAGACTCGTCCACCGACTCATTGACTTCGTCAATGAACTCTCTAACATCTGCCACTTTTAGATTAGTCGCATTTACAACAGCATCACAAATAGTCGTCATCTCTGCGTCATCTACCTCTTTATCTGATCTTGCGATTTCTAACAACAAGGCAGTCGAGGCAAAGACCAGATCTTTCGTCGATTCGTCTTCGTCTTTTTGAACTTCCCCATTCTCCGTACTAAAAATTTTTTTTAATTTGCCAAGCATAATTAATCTTCTACTCTGATTGTTTACAAAAAATAAAACTTGATTTGATGTATTCCTATCTTAATGATTTTATAACGCTCTGAATACAGCATTTAACTAAAGGCGTTTAGTGTAAACTTAAACATATGATAAGAATTCATACCACATCTAATCTTCCCGTAGGGACAAATATTTTGCTCGACAAAAACGCGAGCCATCATCTAAGGAACGTTTTAAAGACGCCGCTACATAGTCAAATTCAATTATTCAATGATGTAGGACAGGTTTGCGAGGGAATGATCATCGAATTATCTCGCTCAATAGTGGCCGTAAAATTGATACAAGCCATTGATATAAATACAGAATCTCCACTAGATGTAACATTAGTACAGAGTGTGTCTCGGGGTGACAGGATGGATTATACATTACAAAAATGTGTTGAATTAGGAGTAAACAAAATAATTCCTATTATTAGCTCAAGGACGGTTGTACGTTTGGATGAAAGAAAAAAAACGAGTAGGCTGAGGCACTGGGCTGGCATAGTTAAACATGCAACTGAACAAAGTGGCCGCGTAAAACTCGCGACGTTAGAAAAAATAGAATCGTTGGAAAATTGGGCAAATATATCAACAGCGGGTGAAATAATGATCTTAGACCCTCTAGCTGGAACTTCTTTGGCTAAACATACTCTTAAGTCAGCATCCGTTACGATAGTAGCGGGCCCCGAAGGCGGTTTTGCTAAAGAGGAATTGGAACTTATAAAAAGGAAAAAGTTATCGACGCCAGTATCACTGGGACCTAGAACTCTCAGAAGCGAGACTGCTGCGGTTTGCGCGATGTCAATCTTGCAAGCCTTATGGGGTGATTTAGCGTAACTTAACTGGGAAGAAAATTGCACTATCCAATACAAATGTGAAAAAGGATAAAGATCATGCCTGTAGCAATGTTAGACGACTTAAGTATTCATTACGAGCACAATAAAACTGGGGCTAACTCAAAAACTAAAAAGGTGTTGTACATCCATGGAACCGGGTGCAATAGCAGTGTATTCATGTCTCACATGGAGCTAATGCAAGCATCAAGAGAAACGATCGCAATAGATCTTCCGGGTCACGGTCGTTCTTCAGGAAAAGGATTCAGAGGAGTAGCCGATCATGCACATATTTGTAGCGAACTAATTAGGACAATAGGCTGGACAGACTGTGTAGTGGCAGGACATTCTCTAGGCGGAGGAGTCGCATTGGCTCTAGCGTTAATCAATCCCGAACAGGTGAGCGAACTAATTATGATAGACAGTGGAGCACGACTACGAGTCAATCCAGCAACAATTAATTTAGCAAAACTGCAGGCCGCAGGACAAATTACTGCTGACCCCAATAATCGGACAGGATTTGCTAAGGTTGCCAGCCCCAGTCTCGTCATCCGAACAAACCAATTGATGGCAGATTGTGACCCTAGAGTCACACTGCGTGATTGGGTGGCGGACGATACATGCGACTTCATGGCCCGAGTAAAAGACGTTTGTATCCCCACCTTGGCTATTTGCGGGCGAGAAGATGAACTTACACCGATCAAGTATTCGGAGTACCTTACAAAAACAATGCCAAACTGCACGCTAAAAATTATCGAAGATGCCGGTCACTGGACATTTCTAGAACAACCTGATGTTTTCTTCGACTATGTGAATGGGTGGCTCTCGCAAATTGAGCGGAATTAACACCTTTAAAAATAAGGTAATAAAGTCAAGTTCTATCTGATATATACTAAACTAAGCACGAACCTAAAATAATTGGGTGATTCAAATATGACCGAAAGGAATAAAAATACAAAGCCCTGGGGTGGAAGATTTAACTCACCCACGAACCTGTTCGTAGAAGAATTCACTGCATCTGTAGAATTTGATCAACGCCTCGCCCTATACGATATTGAAGGTTCAATAGCCCATGCCAAAATGCTCTCTGCGACGAAAATCATCTCGTCTAGAGAAGAAGATTTAATCTTAGCGGGTCTGCAGGACATACGGCAAAATATTGTAGATAAAACTTTCAGCTGGACAGTCGGACTTGAGGACGTCCATATGAATATTGAGCACGCCCTGATTTCAAGTATCGGAGACACTGGCAAAAAACTACACACTGGAAGATCTAGAAACGATCAAGTCGCAACCGATATTAGACTATATCTTAGGGCAGAAGTTGATCTGCTCATAAGCCAACTGAAATCACTTCTCGAAGTACTGATAGACTTAGCCGAGCGTGAAGCCGATACTTTAATGCCTGGATATACTCACCTACAGGTGGCTCAACCTATTACTTTTGGGCATCATATGCTCGCATGGCACGAAATGATCGTGCGAGATTTAACTAGACTCGAAGATTGTAGAAAACGAATTAATATTTTGCCTTTGGGCTCCGGCGCGCTCGCTGGAACAACCTTCTCTATAGATAGGAAACTTGTTGCCAAGCTCTTGGATTTTGAAGGAATTTCCGAGAACTCGCTCGACGCTGTCAGTGACAGAGATTTTGTTATCGAGTTTTTATCGACTGCCTCACTAATGATGATGCACTATTCTAGGATCTGCGAAGAATTAGTACTTTGGAACTCGCAAGCCTACAGTTTTATATTAATTGACGATGCCTTTTGTACTGGCTCTTCTATGATGCCTCAGAAAAAAAATCCCGATGTGCCGGAACTAATTAGAGGAAAAACAGGGCGAGTGTATGGCAGTCTCATAAGTCTCTTAACCCTAATGAAGTCACAGCCGCTTGCGTATAATAAGGACAACCAAGAAGATAAAGAACCGCTGTTCGATGCTGTTGATACATTAAGTAACTGTACACGCGCGTTGCTAGAGCTTATCCCTTCTCTGACAATAAACAAAAATAAAATGCGATCGGCGGCTGCACAAGGATTCATAACAGCAACAGATCTGGCGGATTACCTCGTCAAAAAAGACATTCCGTTTCGTGATGCCCATGAAATCGTTGGGAGAGTTGTAGCTCGGGCTGTCGAGAAGAACTGCGAACTAGATCAACTCGACGAGTCCGATTTTCAAAATATTAGTTCCGCTTTGAGTCATGATATTTATGATGTGCTCAATATGGATAACGCTCTCACGGCCAGAGGACACTATGGGGGGACGGCTCCGAGTGCTGTACTAGATGCATGCAAACGTGCACGCAAGCGATTAAAAAATAATTGACTTTAATCAGATTTAGTCTGGTCCTAGATGCGTAAACTGTTTAAAAAAATTCTCTTGACGATATTCTGGACCTCGCTTTTGTGCATTAGTGCGATTGTATTAGTATTTTCAACTATTAATCCAAATCACTTCCGATCGCTCATCTCAGATCGCATTGCCGTAAGTAGCGAATATAATGTAATTATAGACGGCGATCTGTCCTGGCAATTTTGGCCGATGCTTTCACTACAGGCAAACAACGTTCGGGTTGAAAAAAAAATCATGCATGGCTCGTTTCCACTACTAGACCTGGAAGCCGTTTCCGCGTCTGCCAGTGGTAATAAACTTTTACGCGGAGATTTGAAAGAAGTCGCGCTAAAAATCAGTAATGGCGCTATTAAGGGTTTGGATGTAAATGAGATCATACTTGTAATAAAAAAGATGGCTAAATGCCTGTGCTTAGTCTCAGCGCCAAGCGGGGGCGAAACGAACTTTACAGAACTGACTGCTAATATCATCTATTCTGAAAACATTTTGAAAAACGATGATCTGCTCCTAAAAGGCGATGAGTTCTCGGTAACAGGTTCAGGTACTATCGCTAATTTTAATACTGAACTCACCGACTATAATCTTTTTCTCCGTTTCGAGAGCTCGAATCACCAGCCGGAAAGCCGCTTAAAGCTCTTAACTAATACACCGATACCAATACATTGTACAGGTCTGATAGAGGCTCCCGTATGCGTGCCAAAATTAGACCAAATTCTTAGAAAAATAGTCGAGTACGAGTCTAAAAATCAAATTAAGAAACTAGAGATTGCGACGGAAAAAAAATTAAAAACAAAAATTGATAAAGCTCTCAAAAATGCGAAAAAAGAGCTCGAAGGTATAATGGACGAATCAATTGATGCAGATCAGATCCTAAAACAGATCTTTAAATTCTAGTCGTAACTCTGCCTCAAAGGACTAAGTCTTAAAAATTAGACCAAAATGACTAAATATGTTCAAAAAATAATATTCCTAACAATCTTACTTCCTTGTGCAACACAGAGTGATGTCCTAGTGAATACAGAGTTTGATTATTCTGACGGCACCTACACATATGAATATTCTAGACAAATAAATGGTTCTAGCGAGAAAATTTTTATTATTCTTACCGACTATGAAAAATACACAAAGCTAAATTCAAATGTACAAGAGAGTCGGGTAATCAGTGCTCCTGGGCAGCAAATAAGAAGACTATTAAAAATCAGACAATGTATATTTTTCTTCTGTTTTAACCTACAAATGGTTGAGAAAGTCGTCCAATCTAAATTTTTCATTGAAAGTTCTATTATAAGAGATGAAAGTAATTTCTTATCAGGTTTAGCTTCTTGGGAATTAGTGAAAATTAGTGGTAATAAAACTTTAGTCCGTCTGAGAGCTTCCCAGACGCCTGCCTTTTGGATACCTCCATTCATAGGTCCAACCCTGATAAAATCTGTGCTTTTCAAAGAACTAGAAGAGACCTTTACCAATTTGGAGATCTTAGCGTCGAGCTAAGAATTACCCGTGACACCTGATAATGAATATAGCAAATTCACGAAAGCACTCCTGCGGTGGCACTCCATGGGGGGCCGACATAACCTCCCTTGGCAGAAAAAACAAACTGCTTACCGGGTCTGGCTATCCGAAATCATGTTGCAACAAACTCAGGTCATTACCGTTATCCCGTATTTTAATAAATTCACAAAAAAATATCAGACGATTAGTGATCTGGCTAACGCAGATATCGACGAGATTCTAAAGCTCTGGGAAGGGCTAGGCTATTACAGCAGAGCTCGGAATTTGCATAAAACAGCCTTAATTGTGTCGTCAGATCTCGCTGGCAGATTTCCCAAAACTGTCAATGGATTAATGGCTCTCCCAGGGATCGGCCGCTCCACAGCTGGAGCAATATTATCGTTAGCATTCCAAATACCAACACCCATACTAGACGGAAATGTCAAACGTGTCCTAACTAGGTATCACGCCATAACGGGTTGGCCCGGAGATACCAAAACCGAGAAAAAACTATGGGCATTTGCCGAAAAATATACTCCGTCCGTACAAATCAGAAACTACACACAAGCTATCATGGACCTAGGCGCTACGCTTTGTAAAAGATCGACCCCATCTTGCTCGAAATGTCCCCTAAGTTCTGGTTGTGTTGCTTATAATGAAGCGATCGTCTCGAAATTTCCTGAAAAAAAAGTAAAAAAAGTAAAGCAACAAGATCTGTATTTGTGTGTCATAAAGAATAATGAAAATGAAGTAGTACTCGCGAAGCGAGAGGCTAAAGGGATATGGGGAGGGCTCTGGTGCTTCCCTGAGAAAGCCGATGATGTCAGCGTCAGAACACTGTTGAATTCCATCGGGATCGGAAAAGCTCAAAAAATTAAAGAGCTGGCCCCTTTTAATCACAAACTCACGCACATCAACTTCAGGATTTTTCCCATATTGGTTGTCGTAACGAATCGCATAAAAATTGGCCCGTCTTTTATTTGGCAGCCATTAAGCAAAAATTGGGACGTTGGAGTTCCAAAGCCTGTAACTAAAATAGTAGATATACTGGTAGCTAGTAAACCTAAGCTGTTACAATAATTGCTATGGCTAATCTTATTATGTGCAACAAATTACAAAAAGAAGGAGAGGCCCTCGATCGCGCGCCTTATCCCGGTGAGTTGGGAGACAGGATACTTTCGAGTATCTGTAAAGAAGCGTGGCAGTTGTGGTTGCAGCACCAAACAATGCTTATCAACGAGTATCGGCTTACTCCAATCGAGGCGAAAGATCGCCAATTTTTAGTGGACGAGATGGAAAAATTCTTTTTCGGAGAGGGCTCTGATGCTCCAAAAGAATTTGTGGCCCCTGAGTAAGCATAAGAAATACGACGGAATTTGATCAAATACGAACAGTTACAGCAAAATGTAGTTCTTGGTAAGTAGGAGACCAAAAAATGACTCGCAAGGCTTGGTGTTACGTCGATAAACTACGAGCGACTTTAATAATCATTTCTTTAAGCTTATTAGTGGGACAAAGTACTCAAGCTCGCGAATTTACGGCAAGTCCCGCCTGCGGCGGGGCAATCACTGGTGGTGCTGGAGCGTTCTGTCAAGTCACACCCGAGGCCTATTACTCGACGCTATATGAAATAGCGGTATGCACTAGCGACCCAATGGCAAGTAGTACCTTAGATCTTACTACATGCTCCGTGGTTTGGGAAAACTCAGCCGGGGTAGAAGTTAATCCCGTGGCCTTAATGAGCGGATCTGAAACACTAGCCGGAACTGTAAATAGACCGCCCGATGGGACATATGGCTATATGGTGGCAATAGTCGACCCGGCATTGGGAACAAAATTCTCTATCACAATAGAAGGCTCTGCAGGGACCGACGGAACCTATTACAGTACAGCCACTCTTTATAGGAACGCGCCACTAATGACAACCAATGCCGCTGACTACGCTAAATCAACTGATGTGATGAAGAATTTCTCAGCCACCGGCGGAACATGCGATCCCCAATTAGATGCTGATGTAGGCGAAGGAGGCACAATGTCAGCCTATCTAGTAAATGACGCCTACCAAATAACCTCAACCTCGAAAAGAATAGACTATGAAGAGGGTGGCGGAGACCCGAGTCAATATCCCTTTTATTCTATAACCTGCGACGGCGCGACGAAGATAGTTTCCGTCCAAAAAATGCTGAACGATGGCATCACCATATCACATAAAACAGCCTCCCTTAACCTCGCGCTGAAAGTAACAGGCAGTGCCGGGCTCGCCCTAGACCAAGATGGCGATGGCGATCCTGATCATTCTTTCCCAGGACCCTGGATGGGCGTTCTTTCAACCACTGAAGTGCAGTAAAGACAGAAAAAATATTAGGCTAAATAAAAAATACCAACCAAAATTAATGCCGTAGCTGGTAGGAATCTCGAAATAGATTGAGAGGGTATGAGCCGCTCAGCTAATAAGAACGTGCTTAATGCTGCCATGGTCAAAATGCTCATCACTCCCCCAACAAACATCAGCAGCATCAACATCCAGCAACAGCCTAAACAAAATAGACCGTGACTTAAACCCATTTGAAATGCACCGAAACGACCATCACGCCACCCATTCATAAAGAAACTGACTGGGCTTTGACACCGGGCTAAACACGCATTTTTAAAAGGGGTTAGCTGATACAGGCCAACAAAAATAAATAGTAGCCCAGCTACGGAGCCGCGAACCGAAAAGGACATGGCCTGAAAATAGCCCCCGTAATGCAAGGTCCACTGCCCTGAAGCTGCTATAAGCGCGAATAAGAACCACGCTGCAAAGTACCCCCCAAGAAACATCGCGCTATCCAAAAGTAACTCGCCACTCTTGTTAATTTGACGAAAAATAATGAGGGTAGGAATCACAACCGGTACCATCATAGCGATCATCATGATAGCCCACATCGCAAAGGCGAAGAAAATATAGCCCGACACCAGCTCTGGCTTCATCATCTTCATCATCACGAAAGACATGAAAGACTGTCCTGTGCCTATGGGAAACGGCAGCAGCAGCCACCAAGCTACTGCGGCGATACAAATTAAACTAGACCAACTTAAAAGTCGCGAAAGCTTTTCGAAACTTATTGAAGTGATCTTCAGGCTACCTCACCACTCCAGGCGAACGGGGCAAAATGTCCGTTGTTACTGCCACTGTTGTCTTCCCAATCGATCCCGAATGCACGGATAACATTACGTACTGCAGTAGCCAAATTTAATCTTTTATTTACCGGATGAAAGGTGTTGTCGATAACCACGCACTCTCCCTGAACAGACATGCTCTCGACTCCTACGAGCGATTGCTCAAGTAAACCTTTGATCTTCACGCTAACCTTGTTCCCATCCGTGACAAATTCAATAGGATGCCTTTCAATACCACGAAAATCAGTAACTAATGGAGCAAACTTGCCTAGCCCATCGCCTGAATCGCGAGTACATATATTAGTAATTGCCTCAACTTGAGCATCGGTTGCCTTGGAATCGACCACTAATCCGCCAATCCAATCGCCTTCACTCATAATAGCCTTCGATTGCGCAAAAAATACCCAGCGGATCCCGTCTAAAGAGACATTGCCGTAACTCCCTTCTTTAGCCTCAAACGCTAAGGCGACTTTACAGAAATCATGTGTAGCCGGAGTAGTTGAATTTTTAGGGATACAGGGACACAAGAAATCGCAACTGCATGCCTCCATATACTCGCCATTTAGTTGCCAATTAATCGACATAACCAACTCCTTTTTGCAGTTCGAAACCGAAGAGACACAATCATCATGTCGATAACCGCTTAAAAAAGCAACAGCCCGTATTGTGAGCAGACTAAAGTCAATTAAGACTATGACTAATAATTATAGCCATGGTAAAATATTTTTTAATCGCAATTAACTTCAGGAGATAATGATAAGTTATCCTCTTGGACGGAAAAATCCTATAATGCGGCGTTCCAATTATGGCCAGGTAGCTCAGTCGGTAGAGCAAGGGACTGAAAATCCTTGTGTCGGTGGTTCGATTCCACCCCTGGCCACCATACTCTATTCTAATCAATAACTTAGAAACTCTACCGACGGGTTTCGTCCACTGCGTTAGGCCGAAATGAGCCACCTGGCCTCACTTCTGACCTACATATGGCCTACATTTTTTCACCACGCATCGCGTTACTTAATCTTATGAGGAACGCGAGATGCACAGACAGATTACCAAGAAAGTTATAGAAACTATTCACCTTTCAGAGGGTAAAGAATTACTGCTGAGAGATACCGAACTAAAAGGATTCGGTATACGGATTAGTCCTTCAGGAACCAAGACCTTCTTTGCAGAAGGGAACTTCAACAGAAGTCGTCAAACTAAAAGACGTTCTTTGGGACGCTACCCTATTGTCCCTCTGGACACGGCGAGAGGAAAAGCTAGAGAACTCCTGTACCAGTGGTACATCGGTATGGATATAGAGAAACAGAATATGAAGACTGCTCAAGAGGCAGTAAATACCTTCACTCTGGAAGAGACTATTAATCGTTATTTTTCCACTCGCTCGTTAAAGAGCGAAGCGGATTATAGACAGGTAACAAGGAGAGTATTCGGAGATTGGTTCGATAGACCTGTCAGGTCTCTAACCAGAGAAGATATCGAGAAAAGATACTGTGATAGAGCCCTCAAAAAGGGCTGTAAAGCACAGACGAATAAGGCGATGAGATACCTCAATGCCATTCTTAATTTCGCCTTAGCGGAGACGATAAACGGCACTCCCCTTTTGCTTTCAAACCCTGTTCAAGTCCTCTCAGATAAGCGCTATGACCGCTCTGTGAAGCCTAAAAAAACCTTTATAGAAGCTTCTCAATTACCTGGTTGGGTAAACGCTGTTAACTCTTTATGCACTCCTCTGGCTAGGGATTTATTGCTCCTTCAGATACAGACAGGATTAAGAGACAGTGAGGCTAAAGGACTCCTTTGGGAAGATGTAGACTTCGAAAATAGACTGTTCACCGTAAGGAATACGAAGAACAGTAGTGACCTTACTATCCCTATGTCAGAACAGCTATACGTTCTATTGTTAGAGAGAAAGAATACTGCTACTTCGGGTATCTATGTTTTTCCGAACAAGACCGACACAGGTCCTGTGAGTTCTATTCGGAAACAGAAAGATAAGGTGATAGGAGCGACAGGAATACAGTTTACCCATCACTGTTTAAGGAGAACCTTTGCATCTCTGCTTAACAAGGAATTAGGTATCGACATACCCACGATATCTATTCTTCTTAATCACACTCCTCAAGGAGTAACCCAGAAACATTATTTGACTTCATCACCGAAAGATTTTAGAACGGTCTATCAACAGTTCAGTAGTATTGTTCTTAAAAACGAGGAAGCAGTCAGTGGTACTTGATAGGTTCATAGCAAGCGAAGATGCCAAACGACATACCTGAAAATATAAATTTAGAGAACATTGTATTTTTCGATGTATGCCTTACCTGCGATAATGAAAAACTTACTAAAGCCTCTAACGACATATGGGATAAATACCTAGCTACAGATTTTAAAGTATCGGGAAGAGGCCGCAGACCAACCACTCCTTATAACGAACAGTTCAAAACTCTTTTCCTCAACCTCTTATTTACTTTTCACCGAACCCCTAAAAAGGTGATAGCAATATCTATGAGGAAAGGT
>CAJWTO010000043.1 GCA_913047675.1 uncultured Pseudomonadota bacterium
TCTTACCCTCAGGTACCAAAAATAATATGTCCCAGTCAGAATAAGGGCAAAGCTCTGCTCTACCGTAGCCACCAATCGCAATAATGTCGACGTTATCTCCGGAATTACTCGCCACGTGCTGCCAAAGCTCGGATATGAATTCGTCAACCGCTTGGCTTAAATATTTAACAATCGAGCGTCCACCTTGACGGGCATATAGCCTTTTTTCAGCAAAGCCCAATATCCCTAATCGCCTCGCTTTGACGGACTCTAATAAATTTTCACTTTCAAAAACTTCAGACATTAGACTAGTTTACCACCGTTAAGCGCTCACTTGACATTGGATAAATTTTAATTTTTTATTTGTCAAAACCCGCATCCAAAAAAAAACACCAACCCGAGAACGGCTTTTACCAAGAGTTACGTAACTCTCTTAATTTTAGAAAAACCTCTTTACCCGTGAGTTTCGCAGGTAGGTTCGGAAATCGTTGCCTTAGCATTTCTTTTACCGTTTCACTATGTAATCGAAAAAAAGTGTTGATTTCCTTCTCTAATCCTAAAGTTGAGACTAATGGCTGACTCGTGTCTTGATCTTTAACACTATCGAGCAGTTTTAGCGCTTTAACGTTATCGGGTTCTCGGTCGAGCGTGAATTCTAAATTATTCGTTATGTAATCATGACCTGGATAAATCAAAGTTGAGTTCGGAAGATTAGCGAGTTGGTTTACAAAAGTGTCATACATCTCCTCGGGATGTCCTCCGTTGTGACAATTGCCCGCACCAGCATTAAATAGGGTATCGCCACAAAAAAGTGCGGGCTGGTCCGTATGAGATAGTAAACATATATGGCTCATTGTATGGCCAGGAGTATCTAGGGCCTCGAGCTCAACGCTCGTTCCAATTTTGACTACGTCACCGACTCCAAGTCCTCGATCAATCCCCTCTATACGAGCGTTAGAATGAGCCAGTAATTTAGCTTTGGTAGCTTTTATAACGGCCTCGTTACCTCCGGTATGATCGAAATGTTCATGTGTATTTAGAATCTGTGTAATTTGCCAACCATTTCTTTTGGAAACAGCTAGACATTTTTCATAGTCTAGAGGGTCTACCGCTAGCGCTTCGCCGCTATCTTCGCAAACAATTAAGTAATTAAAGTTGCGATACGCATTCCCAGTCCAAATTTGCTCTACGTGCATAACTTATCTCACAGTCATCCAAAAGTTCTCCATAACAGTATATCCTTATATAATATCTGCTTGCGAATATTACGGAGACGTGAAAAACCGTAATTTTTAACATTAATACAATCCACTAGAGATATTAGGTCACTCTGAACATGAATGCTGGAACCAAATTACCAGGTACTCCCAAACCGTCGCGAATATGGCGCGGCTGGGACGGAAATTCCATAGCTGGAGATACGTGGGGCAATCCTTCCTCTCAGTTAGTTATGCTGCTTCACGGCGGTGGACAAACTCGCCACGCTTGGAAGGGCACAGGTGAAATGCTTGGAGCGCATGGCTACTTTGCTGTAGCAATCGATGCGCGTGGTCACGGTGATTCAGACTGGTCTTCAGACGGAATGTACAGCCAGGAAATCATGGCGTTGGACTTATTGTCCGTCCTAAAACAGCTACACTGCTCAGCCCCAGTGTTAGTTGGCGCTTCCATGGGCGGAATCACTAGTCTTCTGGTGAGCGGCGAGCCTCAAAATTCCGAAGTCATGGAGAATTTCTCACCAAAAGGTTTAGTGATGGTAGATATAGCGCCT
The DNA here is from genome assembly GCA_913047675.1 of uncultured Pseudomonadota bacterium. Taxonomy (GTDB): domain Bacteria; phylum Pseudomonadota; class Gammaproteobacteria; genus UBA4457. The sequence continues at coordinate 1,751 of CAJWTO010000043.1, forward strand.
AAAACTGAGTCGAAAGGGGTAACTCGCATAGGTAATTTTATGACTCATAAGCCGGAGGGTTTTGACTCGCTGGAGGAAGTAGCCGAGTGGATCTCAGCTTATCAGCCTCATCGCAAAAAGAAATCAGATTTAAAAGGGCTCGCTAAAAACTTAAGACTAAACCAGAACGGGAAGTATTGCTGGCACTGGGATCCTCGCTTTATGACTATGCGAAAAGAAATTCAAAACAGAGAAGAAAGACTGAACAAATGTACTAGGGCACTTTCGATCCCTACACTACTCGTCAGAGGTGGCCTCTCCGATATCCTTAGCGAAGAAGGTGCTAGAGATTTTTTACAACAATGCGGACATGCAAAATATGTAAATATAACTGACGCCGCGCATATGGTTGCGGGCGACCGTAATGATATTTTTGGTCAATCAATTTTGAAATTTCTGAGTGAAATGAATTAATGTAGGCTTTTAAAAAATTGAATGATGCGAATTGACAACACTTTGAGGGGACAATAATGAACACGGTACCAGAATCAGAAATGAACTCGATTGATTACGACGTTGTCATCGTTGGGGCCGGATTTGCCGGCCTTTATATGCTATATCAAATGAAGAAAATAGGTTTGAGTGCGCGAGTCTTCGAAGGTGGGGATGATGTTGGAGGGACCTGGTTCTGGAATCGCTATCCAGGTGCACGGTGCGACGTTCCCTCAATGCAATACTCTTATCAGTTTGACGAAGAACTACAACAAGAGTGGAAGTGGCCGGAGAGATATTCAGCGCAACCTGATATTCTCAAATACATTGACCATGTGGCAAACAAATTTAACCTAAAAAAGGATATTGAGTTTAACTCATGGGTCACAGCAGCCGAATATGTCGCTGACAAAAAAGCTTGGAGGATCAAAACAGAGAGTCAGTCAATAACAAGTCGATTCTGCGTCATGGCCACTGGTTGTCTTTCGGCAACTAATACACCTGATCTTTCTGGACTGGAAAAATATTCTGGAAAACTACTTCATACAGGGAAATGGCCTAAAGAAAATATTGATTTCACTGGGGAAACTGTTGGCATCATCGGTACTGGCTCGTCTGCCATCCAGTCAATTCCACTGATAGCAAAAGAAGCTAAACACTTATACGTCTTTCAACGTACCCCTAATTATTCGGTGCCGGCAGCAAACACACCCACTGACCTAGACGAGGAAAAAGAGATTAAATCTAGATATGCTGAATTTCGTGCTGAATGCGCCAGCCGGGTAACCGGCTATGAAATGTATTTAAACGAGAAATCGGCGCTTAGCGTTGGCGAAAACGAACTTAAAACGGAATATGAGCGGCGGTGGGCCAACGGTGGACTGATGTTCCTAGGTGGTTTTTCAGATATTTTGACAGACCCAGCGGCAAATGAGACCGCCGCCCAATTTATTCGAGAAAAAATCTCAAATATTGTTACCGATCCGGAAGTCGCGAAAATCTTAATGCCCGAACATAAGGTGGGATGTAAGCGACTCTGTGCAGATACTGGTTATTACGAAACATTCAATCGCAGAAATGTATCGTTGATTGACGTGTCTACTGACCCAATTAAAGAAATAACCAACCGCGGCCTCATGACCCATGAAAGCGAGTTTGAATTCGAGAACCTTGTAATGGCAACAGGTTTTGATGCGATGACAGGTGCTATAACAAAGGTAGATATCACTGGGATTAATGGAATTACCTTAAGGGAGCAATGGACCGAAGAGCCTACGGCTTACCTCGGATTAAGCACTCATAATTTCCCAAACCTTTTCACTGTAACGGGCCCCGGAAGTCCTTCAGTTCTGACGAACATGATCCCTTCAATCGAACAACATGTGAATTGGATCACAGACTGTATTACTTGGCTCGATCAAAATGGTTATCAAAGTATAGAGGCCGATGCTAGTGCCGAAAGTGACTGGGCGAAACATGTGAACGAAGTGGCAGATGCAACCATATTTCCGACATGTAATTCCTGGTACTTAGGAGCTAACATTCCTGGGAAAACAAGAACGTTTTTGCCGTACTTAGGTTTTCCTGCTTATGTTGAAAAATGTAATAGCGTCGTCAAAAATAATTACGAAGGTTTTCATTGTCGCTAACAGATGACTGACTAGCAATCAAGGGTGTTAGCCCTTTCCCAATCTGACAGTTGGCTAGAGTAGTCGTTCCACTCCATCATCTTTAATTTTACATAAGACTGGATAGTATTATTACCCCAAGCAGACTTGATTACCTCGTTTTTCTCTAGTAGCCGAAGTGCATCTAATAAGTTCAAGGGCAGCCTTGGGGCATCACCTGCCTTATGGCCCTCAGTATACATATTTATATGAAGCGGCTTTCCTGGGTTTCTTTTCTTTGCGACTCCGTCTAATCCAGCGGCCAAAATTGCAGCCTGACCAAGATAGGGATTTACCGCGCCATCCATCAACCTGATTTCAAAACGTCCTGCTTCTGGGACGCGAACCATGTGAGTTCGATTATTACCCGAATAAGTTACCGCATTCGGTGACCATGTCGCACCAGACGATGTGACCGGCGCATTTATTCGTTTGTAGCTGTTAACGGTTGGGTTGAAGATAGCGCACAAACCAACGGCACTATTCATTACCCCCCCGAGAAAATCATACGCTAGTTTAGATATCCCTAAATCATCTCGCTTATTCAAAAACAAATTCTTCTTGCCAGTTTTATCCCAAACAGATACATGAGTATGGCAACCATTACCAGTTAGGTGGGCAAATGGTTTTGGCATAAAAGTTGCCCTGAAACCGTGCTTTTCTGCTACCGTTTTTACCATATACTTAAAGAAAACATGCCGATCTGCTGTCTTCAGCGCATCGTCGTAATCCCAATTCATTTCAAATTGACCGTTAGCATCTTCGTGATCATTTTGATAGGGACCCCAGCCTAACTCTAACATGTAATCACATATTTCTTTGATTACGGGATAACGTCTCATCAACGCTTGCTGATCGTAACACGGCTTGGATTGCGCATCTTTATCATCCGATAGCTCGGATCCATCCAGACTAGTTAAAAAGTACTCGCACTCAACGCCAGTCTTCATTCTGTAGCCTTTTCTCATCGAAGCTTGTAATTGTTTTTTCAGAATCACTCTAGGCGACGCCTCTACCTCTTTTCCATCCATCCAAAGATCTGAGGCTAACCAGGCGACTTCCTTATTCCAAGGTAGTTGAATCAAGCTACTGGCGTCCGGCTTACCAAACATATCCGGATCAGCAGGCGTCATGTCGAGCCAGGCGGCAAAGCCAGCGAAACCAGCACCGTCCTTATGCATCCCGTCTATGGCTCGCGTAGGCACTAGCTTAGAACGAAGATGTCCGAAGAGATCGACAAAACTCACTAAAAAGTACTTAATCTTTTTAGCCTTAGCGATTGCGCTCAAACTTGATGCCATTGGTAACTCCAATTAAAAAGTTAGAAATTATTTTTCCCAGGAATCCAGTCAGTTCCGGCCAAAGGTACTCCTGCCATCGCAGACGCCTCTATAGTTAACGCGACCAGATCTTCGGGTTCTAAATTATGAACGTGACTCTTGCCATTAGCTCGCGCGAGAGTCTGAGTTTCTAAAGTCAAAACATTGAGATAATTAGCTAAGCGCCTACCACCAAGGACCGGATCGAACCGCGCTGCCAGTTCTTTATCTTGGGTAGAAATTCCACTAGGATCTAAACCTTCGTGCCAATCATCATAGAATCCAGCGGAAGAGCCTAATTCGTTATAGTCTGACTCAAATTGTGGGCTATTATCTCCTAGCGCGATAAGTGCCGCCACTCCCACCGACACTGCGTCAGCCCCCATAGCGAGAGCTTTCGCCACATCCGCGCCACTCCTTATACCACCCGATACAATCAGTTGTACTTTTCGGTGCATGTCTAATTCCTGCAACGCTTCTACAGCCTGTCTTAGAGCGGGTAATGTCGGAATACCCACGTGCTCGATAAAAACGTCCTGAGTTGCCGCAGTGCCTCCTTGCATACCATCTAAAACTACTACATCCGCGCCAGCCTTCACAGCTAACGCCGTGTCGTAGTATGTTCTAGCAGCCCCAATTTTTATATAAATTGGTTTTTCCCAATTCGTGATTTCACGGAGTTCTTGTATTTTAATAGCTAAGTCGTCAGGACCAGTCCAATCTGGATGTCTGCATGCACTGCGTTGATCAATGCCCTCAGGTAGATCACGCATACCCGCAACACGCTCACTAATCTTTTGCCCCAGAAGCATACCACCGCCTCCAGGTTTCGCGCCTTGACCTACAACCACTTCGATCGCGTCCGCTCTCCTCAAGTCGTCAGGATTCATACCATATCGCGACGGTAACAATTGATACACGAGAATATCAGAATTTTCCCGCTCCTCGGGAGTCATGCCGCCGTCTCCAGTTGTCGTGCTCGTTCCAGCGGCACTAGCTCCTCTCCCAAGAGCTTCTTTAGCAGGTCCGGAGAGTGCTCCAAAACTCATCCCAGCGATCGTGATAGGGATCTTTAGCTCGATAGGCTTCGAGGCAAATCGAGTGCCAAGCGTTACACTTGTCGTGCACTTTTCTCTATATCCTTCTAAGGGATAACGAGACATACTGGCACCTAAAAACAACAGATCATCAAAATTTGGGACTTTTCGCTTGGCTCCCCAACCACGGATATCATAGATTCCTGTTTCTGCAGCGCGCTGGATCTCAGCTATAACCGCGCGTGGGTATGTTGCTGACTCCCTAAGTCTACTCCGAAGCTCGTGCCGCTGAGATGATTTATTATCACTATTTTTTTTAGTAGGCATCCGCATTATCCACATCAAAGTTATAAAGCTTTCTGGCTGAACCAAAGCGCCGGAATTCAGATGCATCCGCATCGGTGATTCCGGATCTCTCTAATAGTCCGTCTATCTCTCGTTTATGCTCATCCAACATCGTTTTTTCAACGCAATCGGTACCAAGACTAGCTACATTTCCTCTGACGTATAGCCTCGCCTCATAAAGCGAATCCCCAAGCGCCTCGCCTGCATCTCCGCACACAACCATGCTCCCCGACTGGGCCATAAAAGCGCTCATATGTCCAACGGAGCCTTTAACTACAATATGCGCACCCTTCAACGAGATACCACATCGCGAACTGGAATCTCCTTCTACAACCAACAGCCCGCCATGAGCGCTAGCTGCGGCATAGTGCGAAACATTCCCACTCACTACGACTCTACCAGACATCATGTTTTCGGCAACAGCAGGACCGGCATTGCCAAGTACAGTAATGTGAGCCTTTTGATTCATCCCGGCACAGTAATATCCAACGTGTCCTTCTATATCAACAGATATATTAGAAGTCATTCCCACCGCTAGCGCATGCGCACCTTTTGGGTTCAACACTCTAAATGATACATCTGCATCTTTAGTACTTGCAGAATTGAGTTTTTGATTAAGTTCTCTAGTTGTACCCACAGCGAGGTCGTAATTAAGATCCACTTCAATGACTCCAGCTGTATACTTGACCCGGATTCGGTTCCCACGCCGGAGCATTGTTAGCATTTGGTAGCAGAGCGATAGCTCGATATTCCGAGGCCATCGCCACCCAATCGTCTGTCTCACTGATAACAGCAGGCTTACATGCAATAGGATCTCTCATTACCGCAAAACCATCACGCGTTCCTACAGCAAAGGTATAAAAACCATCTAAATCAGAGAGCGCTCTATTAAGAGCCTCATCTATACTATCTCCTTCCCTTAGTCTCCAAGTTAAATAACCGGCCGCAACCTCGCTATCATTATCACTAGAAAAATATATTCCCTTCTTCCGCAGCTCGGTTCTCAGTCGATTATGATTAGACAAAGAGCCATTGTGTACCAAACAGACATCATCGCCAGTAGAAAATGGGTGCGAATGCGCAGTAGTAATAGCACTTTCCGTCGCCATTCGAGTATGTCCTAAAGCATGAGAACCAGACATCGATGCTATAGAAAACTCTTCGATGACTTTATTAGGCAATCCTTTCTCTTTGTAAATTTCGATAGATCTTCCAGCACTTAAAACCGTCAATTCAGGGTGCTCTGTTCTTAGCCAGGTCATAAGTCCGTCAATTTCAGAAGCAACAGTGATAAGTAAATGGCCCGAACCTAAATCCGAGACGGAAGCTTCACTAAAGACCGAGCTCAACTTGTCTGCCAGTATTATGCTATCAAGTGAGTCTCTTGCGAGCACGACGACCTTCACACGCCCACCATCCACCGCATTATGGTACATTGCAAATCCTGCGCTATCAGGACCGCGATCGGTCATTTCTTCTAGCATCTTAGAGAAATGAAGTCCTAATTCATTTTCAAAGGATTTTGTTTTTGCGAAAAGTCCAACTATGCCACACATAACAATACCCTTTATTAAAACTTAGCTATTATTGAAATCACAATTACATATATTTAAGCAAACGTATGTCTTAAATCAAGAAGCAAAGAGCTTCACCGCTCAGCTTGGTGTCAACTTAACTGACTACTCGCGGCACATATGTTTGTTTCAAATACTACCATAGAGGGATGCGCATGACGCTTCCTATTTTAGTCTTACAGCTAAACGATGGTGCTCCCACCGTCTATCACAAAATTTTGTCCAGTCGCAAAACTACCGGCCTGCGAGGCAAGATATACAGCAATTCCTGCTAACTCGTGAGGCTCTCCTATCCTCCTAAGAGGATCATTCTCAGTCCGCTCTGCTAATGTCTCAGGATCCTCCCATAACGCCCTAGCAAAATCTGTCCTAATCAACCCAGGAGATATCGCATTTACTCGCACGTTATCACAGCCATTTTCTAGCGCCAAATTTCTTACCAACTGAAGGTCAGCTGCCTTCGATATACAATAGGCCCCCAGCTTATCGTGGCCTCTTAAACCACCCACTGAGGAAACTATAATTATTGACCCGTCCTTTTTACGCCGCATTTCTGGCAGGACTAGCTGGGCAAGCCAATGGTTTGACATGATATTCACATTCAATATCTTTTGAAAAGCTGAGTCGGGTAAGTCGCTCATGGGACCATATGCAGGATTAACCGCAGCGTTACATACAAGAACATCTATGCTTCCGAGTTTGTCAACCGTCTCGTCTACGAGTTGTTTAATTTCTTGCTTATTACTGATATTCGCAGGTATTGAAACTGCTCTACCATCTTTTTCACTTAGCTCGGTGTTGATTTTAGCTGCGACAAGCTCACAAGCCTGAGCCTTACGGCTAGAAATTACTACACTTGCTCCGTGACGTGCCAGTTCCTGGGCAATCGCAAGTCCAATGCCTTTCGTCGACCCTGTGATCAGAGCAACTTTCCCAGACAGATCAAAGATTGAATTAGTACTCATTAGCACCTCGCTCTAATTATTTATAAAATATCGATAGTCTTCTTACCAACAGAAGAAAATAGTCAACTGAAAAGAACCTTCCTCACTATGCAGACGCCGCATTCGATCTCAAACTGCGCGTCCCACCAAACTAGGTACTCGGCTTCGCTGTATACTTATACAAATCCTTCCAGTAGTGCTCCAGAACTTTATCATCAGCAAGCTCCATATTTTCCATCTCTGGATCGCTCACATTTAGAACTCCATTGCGAATTAGTGTCTGCGCATACGGGCCTCTATTAATTAGTTTAACTGGTCCTCTTTTGATGGCCGTAGCTTTACGCAAGGAATCCGTCGCAGTCTGGTCTACTTCAAAAGTTTCCTGATCAATAATAACGCCGTAGTCGCGCTCAGCACTTTTAAAAGAAACCAGCTTGCGAACAACATCAAGTCTTACAGCTTCTATATCGCGTTCTAAAGGATCACCCCAACCTCCCCCACCGGGTGTGACTAAGCGGATCAGATCGTTAGCCTTAACGGGTACAGCATCACGACTAAAAAACACATGTTCCTCTGTCTCCGTTTCAGGATTTTTTATCGAGCCGCCCGGCTGACCAGATAAGCCCCCTTTTATTCCAATCGATGCGAAAGCAGTCCTTTCCGTGACAGTTGTGTAATGCCCATCAACTAAAGGTCTTATTTCCTTGACGTAACCTAATCCGCCCCGATATTTCCCGGGACCACCCGAGTCCATTGCTAAACCGACCTTCTCCACCTTAACTGGGAACCTTTGCTCAATGAATTCGGCTGGCAAATTTTTCGAATACGGGACTAGGTCAACCGCGTCTGTACCATCGCCCTGAGGTCGTGCCCCCGAACCTGCACCAAAGATCTCTCTCATCAGGAACAAATTCCCGTCCAAATCCTGACCATACATGCCATAAATCTGGATACACTGCATGTCAGCTACAACTTCCCCGTCAAATGCCTTTGCTAACGCAACTGTATAAGCACTTATCATACGTAACATGCACGTCATCCGTGATACTACTGGCGCAGGGAATTCGGAGCTTAATATAGTGCGTTTAGGTATACGACATCGAAATACATCGGTCACACCTTCGTTAATTATGATACCCGGTATTTGCGCCTTGAAAAATGCTCCGAGCCATTTTGAATAGTGTCTACCATCTAATGGCCAATTGATGGGGCCTTTAGCCTGAGGACTCGTGCCCTCAAAATCCAATATCATTTTCTCCTTATACTTGCGCAGAGTGAGCTGAAGTTTGATAGGCTCATCTAAGGTTAGTCCATCATTTTCTATAAAATCCTCTCCAATAAACTCTCCCTCTGGAAAAAATGGTAAACCTTTTTCCTTTACCACCTCAGCGCAACGATCGATAATTTCGTAGAAGGCTCCTTCGACCTTATCAACTCCAAAACGATCACATAACTCAACTACACGCCTTCTTACAATTTCGTTAGCCCCGACGAATGCATCGATGTCGCCCCTCAAATCCTCTGGAAAGCGTGAATTTCTCAACAACACATCATACAAGCCATCATTCAACACACCTTCTGAGTACAATTTCACGGGTGGGCACATCGTGCCCTCCTCAAAAATACTCTCAGACGTGTTTGGCCACGAGCCTGCCATGCGACCGCCGACATCGCTTACATGCCCGAAGATCTGCGCAAAACCTATCAATCTTTGTTCAATAAATATGGGAGTGACGATGCAATAATCCGGCAGGTGACCTATTGTGCCTGCAGATTCATACACATCATTATAAATAAAGACGTCTCCCTCACTAATTTCACTGAGCGGAAACTTCATTCGTATAGGATCGGCGGTAGCGGCCCACGATACTCTCGAAACTGAAAGGCAATCCAATGTACAAAGGGATGCCCTATAGTCGTGCTGCTCCCGAATAATCGTCGACCGAGCTGTTCGCTCAACGGCAGCCTCTGCCTCCATGACAGCAGCTTCAATACCTCCATCAACAATGTCCACTAGGATGGGGTCAAGTGTTTTTCTGATGTCATTAATTCGGCTAAGATACGCCGTATCCTGCTCAACTAGACCGTACCTGAACGGAGCATAATCAGCAAAGGCAGTATCCTCATTTTCCTTGTCGATATAAGACTGGGGAAATTTTTGATCATTACTCATTAGCTCACACACCCCCAACGCGCCATAGAATTTTGATTCTCATCAAGCATCATCTACTCCCAATACTAAGCAACCCCACTCATCCGCTCGAGCAGTCCAACCGGGGTTTAACACCGTCGTCGAATCGTACTGTTCAATGATAGCTGGACCTTCGATTTCATTGCCAGCACTTAGCCTTTCTCTCACGTAAATAGCGCAATCTACCTTTCCGGCAGTCTGTGGGAAATATACTGATGCAGTACCTCGTTTTGCCGCAGTAGCATCTTTAGTGTTTAACTTCAGCTTGGGAATTTTAGGTCTTTGTAATAAGCCTAAACCCGTTACCCCAACATTAACGATTTCAACCAGCTCCGTACCTTCATACGAGTAGCCGTAAAGGTCCTGATGGGCCGAGTGGAATCCGCTTATCGCAGTACGCATGCATTCCTCAATAGAGTTTAACTCCATAATAATAGGAAGTCGGACCTCGTAAGCTTGCCCGCCATAGCGCATATCAACGAAATACTTGAGCTGAATCCTACTAGATTCAAACCCTTCATTACTTAAGCTCGTTTTAACTCTTTCTTCTAACTCAGAAAAATGGATTTCAATCTCGTTAAAGTTTAGCGCGTCTTCTTTTTGAACAGACGTATGTACCGCATCGATTCGTACGTCAGTTAGTAGCAGCCCATAAGCGGAAGTAACCCCGGGGCTAGGAGGGATTATAACCGTTTTCATTCCAAGCCAATCTGCTAAGTAGCAGGCATGGAGTGGCCCTGCTCCCCCAAAAGCGACGAGCGCGTAGTCCCGCGGATCTCTCCCTCGCTTTACAGAGACAGTTCTAATTCCGGCCGCCATATTTTCAATAGCAATCCTCAAGATCCCATCTGCCGCATCAGTGGACTCCAGTCCAAGTGGCGCTGCAATTTTATCGATAGCCAATTGAGCTTTTGCGTAGTCTAGGTCCACGTCGCCACCGGCTAGTGAGGTTGTCAAACGTCCCAAAACTGCATTGGCGTCGGTTACGGTAGGCTCTTCGCCCCCGCGGCTATAACAAGCTGGGCCTGGCATTGCTCCAGCACTTTCTGGCCCCACTTTCAAACTACGTCCGCCAGCAAGCCAGGCTATTGAGCCTCCTCCGGCGCCGACGGTGTGCATATCTATCATAGGCGTTTTGACGTCGTATATATCCACGCGTCCTTCAGTCAACATACGTGGCTGTCCTTCTTCCACAAGACAAATATCGGCAGATGTCCCGCCTACGTCAAAACATATCAAATCTTTATAACCGCTTAACCCACCGAAATGACATGCCGCTATAACCCCGGCAGCAGGACCAGATAGTGCCGCGGTAATTGGTTGGCGAGAAATCTCCTCAGCTTGCGCTAAGCCTCCACTCGAGCGCATGATATAAAATGGTGCAGTAATGTTTTTATCGCTTAACTCCCGCGCAAGCTTTTCATGATAATTTGAAAGGAGCGGCATTAAAGCCGTATTTAAGCATGTAGTATTAGTTCTTTCGTACTCTCTATACTCTCTCAAAATATCGGATGAAATAGATATAAAACAATCTGGGTAGACTTCTTTAATAAAAGATCTAACTTGTTGTTCGTGTGACGGATCACGATAAGAATGTAACAAAGAGACCGCGATCGCTGTGACTCCGAGTCTTTTGAACTCGTGAGCAAGTAGATGTACCTCATCCCTGTCGATTGGTGTCATTTCCGAGCCATCAACAGCTACTCTGCCTGAGACTTCTCGTACCAGCTCCAAAGGAACAACACGTTCGGGTTTGACCCACCAGGTGATATCTCCAAATTCACCCGGCACGGTTTGTCGCGCTACCTCTAAAGCCTCCCGGTAGCCTCTAGTCGTAATCAATCCAATCTGAGAGTACCGTCGCTGCAAGATTGCATTAGTTGCTACAGTAGTCCCGTGAAAAACAGCCCCTACATCAGCGGGTAAAACATTCCCAACGTCAGTAATATGATCAATACCTGCTATAAAACCTCGAGAAGGATCGTCGGGAGTACTTGGTACTTTAGTCAAATAGACTTCACCCGACTCCTCTTCCAGAGCAACCACATCCGTAAATGTTCCACCAATATCAACCGCTAGACGCCATGCCAAAACATCATCCCCCCAAATTATTTAGAAAACATCTACCATCCCGCAATAGGCTGCAAATAAAAAATCAGTGCTTATAAGTTAATATAATAATGCCAATAGCTACGCATATCCGCAAATGTTTCGGCAATGACCAAATAAACTGTTGAAGATTGGTTCTATTCAAATCTAAAATCATTAGCAACAAGTTCATTATATAAGGCAAAAACTGCATGTCAGAATGGTTTACTAAAAGAACGCTGGGACAAGTCACCGCTTCTGCGGCTGAAAATTGGGGCGACCGGGAGGCACTTGTATTCGAAAAAAAGCGATGGACTTGGCGCGAATTTGAAGAAGAAGTTTGTCAGGCAGCTCGAGGACTAATTGCAGCTGGAATTTGTCCCGGTGAAAAAGTAGCGGTATGGATGAACAATAAACCAGAATGGCTATTCTTAATGTTTGCTATAGCTAAAATAGGTGGAGTACTAGTCCCCCTAAATACACGCTACAGAACAGAAGACATCAAATATGTTCTTGCGCAGTCAAATACTGGAACGTTGATTTCCGATGATCAGTCTGGACCAGTAAGCTACTTAAAATTAATTCAAGATGTAATACCCGACTCTGGTAAGTTACAGGAGCCCAACACACGGATTGCTCAATTTCCCGATTTGAAGCGAATTATTTTTGTCGGAGAACAGACATTACCAGGTACTCAACTATGGTCCACAATTTTATCGAAGGCCAATGAGACGCCGATCGAGGCATTACATGAGCGGGAGAGACAAGTAGATCCAGATGATCTGCTCCTCATCGGATACACGTCCGGTACCACAGGCGACCCCAAAGGCGTGATGCATAGCCATATAAATATTCGAAATTGTATCGAGCGTGCGGCTATCCTGGGTATCTCCTTCAATGATGTGCACATCAACTATCTCCCCATGTTCCACATATACGCATTATCTGAAATTATGATGATCAGCGCGCTGACTGGAGCCAAACAAGTTTTGATGGGAAACTTTGACGCGCAATCCGCGCTCGAACTTATAGAGACAGAAAAAGTAACACTAGCGCATGGATTTGATACACACTGGAAGGATCTTCTCGACGCGCAGAAACAGTCGCGGAGAGATACTTCGTCCTTACGTCTAGGGACATTGCCCGCAGGTACCGAGGCGACCATTCCAATAGCTGAGTTAGTGCAAGACGTTTTCTGCCCCACCGTATCAGGCTTTGGAATGACCGAAACATGGGCATTTGCCGCTTTATCATTTCCGACGGATACGCGTGAGCAACGTATTTATGCCTCGGGCTACCCGATGACAGACATACAATTTAAGGTAGCCGATCCGCTGACGGAGGAGCCCGTCGCGACGGAAGAACTCGGCGAACTGATGGTCAAAGGCTACACTTTAATGCTTGGCTACTATGAAAAGCTCGGGATAACTAATGAAAGCTATGGACAAGATGGCTGGTTTAAAACCGGAGACACCGCGAAGCTAAGGCCTGATGGCCGTCTCGTCTTTTTAGGTCGATATAAAGATATGCTAAAAGTGGGAGGCGAAAACGTATCACCAGCGGAAGTTGAAGCCCATTTGATGAAATTAGAAGCCGTCCATGCTGTCTCTGTAGTTGGCTATCCGGACGATCGTCTCCATGAAGTTGGGGTAGCCTTCGTTATACGAAAGGGTAATAGCCCGCTACTTGAGAGTGACATAACTTCTCATTTAAGAGGGAAAGTAGCGAGTTTTAAAATTCCTAAGCATGTCATTTTTGTCGATGAATTTCCCATGACTTCTTCAGGTAAAGTACAGAAAGTTAAATTAAGATCTCTGGCGCGTAGCATTCTCGACTAAAACTAAACACGATGATGCGCTATGCCTAGCTTTCTCCGACAGCCATAAAATATTTATATATCGCAACGAGGGAAAAGGAATCGACTAATCGACCTGAATTAATTAATTCTTCGGTTTCTTTTTTCGTAAAAAACGAAAAATCTTCCAGACCGATCTCATGCTGTACCTTTGACGAAGGCAGGCTACCGCGGGCAAGATAGAGCTTCACCAAGCCTCCTAAAACGCCACTATCAGGGGCTACTGTGGCCAGAAACTCTATATCACCTGAGGTCGTTTCTATGCCGGTTTCCTCATGAAGCTCTCTTACGCAAGCATCTATCTCATTTTCATTCTCATCTAAGAATCCGTGAGGGATCTCCCAAAAGGAGCCTTGAAGTGCAGGCCGAAAAATTTTTACTAGACCTAGTCGTCCGTCAACTACTGGTAGTATGCCAACTCCACTGACCAAGTCTTCTCGAATATTTCTTGGTTGAACAATTAGATAATCAGGCACAATGCTGCCCTTAAGATCATCAACTGCGCAAAAAAAGAAGTTAAAAACCTCATTTTGCGCAAACAGTCGTTTATTAGACACTTTCATACTTAGATCTTCTAAAAAGTTAGTTACTCATTAAGAAATTCTGGCCCAGAGTGGATAACAAGTCTCATGTCAGCGTAATAAGTAAATTCCCGTAATCATCTATTTTAGCTGTCCAACGTGGTGGTAAAACTATAGTAGCATCATCCTGTTCAATAATTGCCGGCCCGTCAATTTTAGCGCCGCCGCTGAGACTCTTCCGGTTATAGATAGGTGTATCTAAAAGGGCTTCAGAGTGGAGAAACGCCACCTCACGATGACCTACGAGCGGATCGACTCCGTCGGAATGATAAGTAGGTAAATTTGCTAGTCTCTTTGCGCGATTAGATACAAGAGAAATGCGCAGATTAACAATCTCTACTGCTTCTTTGTCACGCCAAACCCGACCCGTCATTTCTTCAAACTGAGAATGAAATGTATCAAATGTACCGTCGATAAGCTCTTCAATTTTGATATCAGAACCAGAGTGGCACGCAACGGTAGACTCGTGTGTCATACCTTTGTAGCGCAAATCAAGCTTTCTGTTGAATTGACAGTTTTCTAAAGCAACGTGATGTTTACTCGCCCAATCTTTCGCGCGCTCAATCAGTTTAGAAAATCCTCGCGAAATTTTTGAATAAGAAATATTTTGATCAAGCATTCCTATCGCCTGAGAAAAGTCTTGCTCTATATCTGCGACATACACACCCCAAGCAGCAGTGATACCCGGATCTAACGGTATAAACACCGACGACATTCCCAGTAGCTCTGCCACCTCTGCAGCATGCATCGGTCCCGCGCCTCCCATACCACATAAAACATAGTCTGATGGGGCGTAGCCTTTAAGCACAGATACACGCCTTATTGCCCCACACATATTATGGCTCGCTAGGCGAAGCACATCTTTTGCAGCCTGCATCGCATCTAAATTTCGCTTCTTACCTAACTTTTCAAGTGCGTCAAAAGCTGCCTGCTTATCCAAAGATAATTTACCGCCTAAAAGTGACTCAGGGATCCTCCCTAATACTAAGTTAGCGTCGGTCAGAGTAGGTTGAACACCTCCCCGAGCATAGCAAACGGGACCTGGTAAAGCCCCTGCGCTCTCCGGCCCAACATGCCATCTTTTGTCTTGGGCCATGAACGCTAGCGAACCTCCACCCGCACCTATAGACAGAACGTCAAGTGAAGATAGTTTCAACGAAAAATTTCCAATATCACTGACAGATTTTTTCTGAACAACACCCTCC
>CAJWTO010000044.1 GCA_913047675.1 uncultured Pseudomonadota bacterium
AGTTTGATTGACTCAGGCGTGACGTATGTCTATCCGGGGTTGTTTGACCATGATGCTGTGTGGCGATGTAAAAAAATTCCGTTGGACCAATTTTCAGAATTTTTAGCTAGCGGCTGGTCCTTTATTGATGCCCTGCCATGGTGGGGACCAAATGATACGGTCCGTGATGATAGGGCGTTCAAAAGTGAGATTTGTGAGTTTGACTTAAGTAGCATCCGTAATTTTCCTTTCGAACCTGATTCTGTCGCTATAGTCGCAGATTATGCCGGCGAAAATATCAACCGATCGGCTCGGTCAGTCCTCAAGGCTCAGATTGAGAAAGCCAGCGAAATGGGATTCGATGTATTAGGAGCAAGTGAATTTGAATTTATAGTGCTTAATCAAACTGGCGATGAGTTAAATGAATTTGGCTATGATTCAGTCACCGGATTCAGCCCAGAGAATCGTTGCTGGTCCGGAGTTCTTCCTAGCGCCTCTGCGGATCTGCTGGCGCGATATGAGGAAACCCTTTCCGATGGGGAAATCGATCTCCATCACATCTGTAGTGAGCTAGGACCCGGTTGCTTGGAGGCTAGTTTACCTGTCAAGCAATTATTAAGAGCAGCTGACGACGCAGCATTTTTTAAATTATTCACCCGATCTTTTTTTATTCAGGAGTCTAAAACTGCGTCCTTTATGGCCCAGTTATCCAATAATTTCCCAGGGCTTGGAGGACATCCGATTATATCGCTTCGGGATAGAAATACTGGCAAGCCTCTGCTTTTTAATCGCACTGGAAAACTGTCTGCTCTTGGTAAAAAATTTGTTGCCGGCATCGTTAGACTGATCCCTGAATTAACCGCGCTTTACGCGTCGAACATCAATTCCTACCGGCGCTATGCTCCTGGTAATTGGGCACCGAGAACGGCAACTTGGGGCTATGGTAATTATACCTGTGGACTCCGCTTAGTGCCTAAGCCCTTAGAGCAAGGGCGTCTCGAATTTAGGTTGCCAGGCGCCGATGTGAATCCATTTTCTGCGTTTTCAATGATGTTAGGGGCTGGCCTATATGGCATAAAAAATGACTGGAATTTGCCACCGGAAACTAAGAAAGTTGGAAGGGAGCAGGTTCACCCTGATGTGGGTATAGTCCCACGTAATTTGTTAGAGGCGGCCGAAGCTCTATCTGGAAGCGGGGTGGCTCGGGAGATATTTGGGGAAAAATATATTCAGCATTGTGTGGCATGTTGTATTCATGAAGACGAATATATGAGATCGCATGTATCCTCCTACGAGCGTGAGCGGTACTTACTCCATGTTTAGTGTGATAGTAGATAAAATCTGTTCGATTAAGATAGCCTGAGAGAGTAGAGAATATATGTTTAACTTTGAAATTACAGAGGAACAGATCCAGGCCTTTAATGAGGACGGATTTGTGGTTGTGGATCGCATTATTAGTGACGAAAATGTAGCTCTCTTGCGCGAACGACTCGACGTATTATTCTCGGGTGAATACGAGACCGGGATTGGCCCTGACGAGGTTAATTGGAAAAAGGAGCGAGATCCGATCGAGAATACAAGACAAATTTGTAACGGATGGAAGTCAGATCGGTATGTCGCGAGTGTTGTTTTAAGGCAAGATATCGGAAAGGCCTGCGCAGTCTTAGGTGGATGGCCAGGTACAAGAATCAGCCAAGATAACATTTTATGGAAGCCACCGGGAGGGAAGCCATTGGGATTTCATCAAGACTCGGCTTACGAACAATGGACGGCGATTCCTGAATGGGCGAGTTGTTGGATTGCCTTAGATGACACGACCGCTGAGGGTGGAACCGTCGAATATGTTAGGGGATCTCATCGTTGGGGGGAGTCGGGTATGATCGAAGAGTTTCATGCACCTAGTAATCCTGTGAAAGAGCTGGCTGAGGCAGCCTCTAATGCGGGTGTCGAAAAACCAGAGCGTGTTCCCGTGGTCGTGAAGGCCGGGGGGGGAGCTTTTCATCAGGGTTGGACTTGGCATGGATCGGATATAAATCATACACAGCGACCTCGTCGCTCAGTGGTGGCTCACTGCATGTCCTCTGAGAATCAATTCCACGACGATCGAGTCAGCAGTATCTACAGTCGTTATAAAAGATTTGGCGATAATGGTATGGATGAATCTTTTTTCCCCGTCACATGGAGAGTAGACGGATATCGTTCGAGCTTTATACAATCCTACGTAGAGCGAAAGATCGGCTGGGGACAGTGAGATACAGCGTTTCCCATACATTTTTTTTACTGCGGGTTTTAAATGAACAAAAGTTTTTTCACCAATCTCATCTCGGCTTCCATTTTTGCTATAGGACTTCTTGCATCAAGCTTTGGACTTCCTGACAGTTATTCTAAACTGCTGCAAATCACAGGGCTATTTGCACTATCTGGCGGCGTCACTAATTGGCTCGCGGTCCATATGTTATTTGAAAAGATTCCGCTTATTTATGGTTCGGGAGTGATTCCAAGTCGATTTGAAGATTTTAAGCTGGGGATCAAAGAACTTATCGTGAACGAGTTTTTTACTAGAGAGCAAATCGATCGTTTCCTCGCTGAAGCTGGTACCAATAAAATTGAAGATTTAGCCACGCAGGTTGATTTTGATCGTGTATATTTAGGGCTAGTTGAAGCTATCGAAGGATCATCTATGGGTGGAATGCTTAAAATGCTTGGTGGTAGGCCGGCATTAGAACCGCTACGAGAGCCTATGGTGGAAAAGTTAAAAGTAATATTAGCTGAAATAGTTGAGGAAAATTCGGGTGGGTTAGGCGCATCGGATCAGTTGATAGCGCAGATTGAGACAATTATAGAGCGTAGGCTAAATGAGCTAACGCCCGGGAAGGTTAAGGATATTGTGGAAAATATGATTAGGAAGCATCTGGGTTGGCTAGTGGTTTGGGGCGGAGTTTTTGGGGGGCTCATTGGTTTATTAGTAGGCGCCTCCGAAATTTCTCAATAAGTTAAAAATTTTTCATGATGCTAGCCTAATTTTTTTGAGTACTTTCGGTAGCTCCCCGTTTGAGTTATGGTTTCTGTAAAAGCTGTTTTCTATTTCAAGTGTCATACTCGTAATAGTGGTAGGTCGAAATCATTTGGTGCTGAGAGGCGTGCATTTTAGCTGAGGTTGTTCGATAAATGTTTTGGGTGGACGTAGATACTGGTGGGACTATGACGGACACGCTAATATGTGGTGGTGACAAGCCATTGTTAGTGAAGGTCGAATCGACACCTCATGATGTGACCGAGTCGTTCATAAAAAGTCTTGAAATGGCTTCAGAAATGTTGGAGTTCGAAGATTTAAGCAGTTTTCTCGAACGAGTGAGCTTTATTCGATGGACCTCAACTTTAACCTCGAATGTATTAGCAGAGCGCAGGGGGCCTAAGTTAGGATTGATTGTCAGCGACGGTCACGAAGCTGATTTATACGCTAGCAGCAAAACTGATATTGCCTCTGTGATCCCGTCTTTAGTGAGACCCGAGCATATAGCGGGGCTCTCTCATCAGTCAGATCGAACACAAGTAGTCACAGTAGTGAAAAGACTTCTCGATCAAGGTATTAGACGTATAAATATTTCTTTGAAAGGATCGTTTGAAAATAGTGATCTCGAGAGCGATATCTTGAAGATTGTTGGGGAACAGTTTCCGGATCATTTTCTTGGCTCTGTGCCTGCGTTAGCAGGTAGTGAAATGTTAATGAGTCCAAACGATATGACGCGCACCTTTTATGCTTTAATCAATGCATATGTTCATAATGCGTTAGCGAATTCGCTTTTTAAGGCTGAAGATTATTTGAAAATAGATATGGGTTGGCGAGGTGATTTGTTAGTAGGACATCTTAATGGAGGTGTGGCTAGGATAGGAAAGACTAAGGCGGTGGATACTATAGAATCTGGCCCTCTTTTTGGTACACACGCGTCTGCTTTCATAGCAAAAGATAATTGTATAAAAAAGGTACTTGCCGTTGATATAGGTGGTACGACCGGTAAAGCTAGTGCGATTAGTGATGGCCGCGTTGAGTTGCGTGCTGAAGGTTCAATTTTTGGCATACCTATCAGAAGCCCGATGCCCGTATTAAGATCAAATCCACTGGGCGGAGGGAGTATAGCCAGCGTTGAGGATGGTAAGCTTTCTTTAGGTCCTAAAAGCATGGGAGCGGCGCCTGGGCCGGCCTGTTACGGGCTAGGCGGATCGTCTGCGACTTTAACTGACGCCTTGGTAGTGCTGGGACTCCTTTTGCCGAATAATTTTCTAGGCGGGCGAAAATCATTAGACTTAGCACTTGCCACTTCAGCTATAGAAAAACATGTAAGCGAGCCTTTAAAGGTTGATGCGGAGACAGGTGCGCAAGCAGTTTTAGATTGCGCTGCGAAGATGATGAGTACTCTTGTTGAAGAGACGGCGCACGAGGTCGGTTGGCGGCATTTAACAGGTGTTGAGCTTTTTGCTTATGGAGGAAATGGACCACTTTTCGGAACGCTGATCGCAGATTTGCTGGGAATCAAAAAGGTTAGGTTGTTCGCTTTAGGGACCGTATTCTCTGCGTTTGGATCGGCTATCTCCGACGTTTTGCATGTGTACGAGCAGGCTATTTCCAGTGACTATTTTGAGGACCTGATTGGGATTGGTGATCGTCTTGCAGTACAAGCCCACAATGATTTGCGAGGGGAAGGTTTTGATCCGGAAAAAGCTATTTTAAGTTGGACTGGCTTGGATAAGACAGGAACTCATACTCAAGTTGATGGGGATATTAAACAAGCACTACCTGAGATTCTCGAGAATATTGAAAAGATAGCTGTCTTGCGTTTGGAGGCGCGGTATTCAGTAGGGCGGGTATCTTTACCAACTTTTCAGGGGACTGGGCGAGAGGAGTGGGAGGACCATAGCGTGAACAAAATTCCCGTCATACAACATGAAAATACTTATGGAAAAAAAATTGATGGTCCTTGTTTAGTAGATGGCGGTAATTTTACATGGTTTGTTTCCCATGATTGGAGCTTAGTTGTTGATAATAAAGGTGATGCGATTGCTGAGAGGAGCCCGAACGAATGAAAAAGCTTTTGCATGTTGGGGATAACTTGGATATTGACTTAGACACCGAACGGTGGATGTGTGGTAAGTGTCAGCATGATATTGGGTCTGCGTCGGACAACGTAAAAAAAGGCTTACTCGTACAAGAGAGAAATCCTACGGAAATACATCAGCCCCTTATAGACGAACCGTTTAATTTTGCTCCGAATCCTGAGTGGATACGTATTTTAGAATTCTATTGTCCCGGTTGTGGTTTGCAGATAGAAACTGAGTATCTGCCTCCCGGGCACCCCATCACAAATACTACTGAAATCGATATTAGGGATTTAAAGCGGCGCTTACGCAACGGTGAGTTGGTTCTAAATGATGGACATGTCTCCTTGGACGGAGGTGAAGAAGAGTGAAAAGTGTAGACATTGATGTCGGAGGTACTTTCACCGATTTAGTATTAACTTACGAAGAACGTCGTGTCATAGCAAAATCTCCTACGACTCCATATGATTTGTCCGTTTGTTTTTTAAACGTACTTGAGGATGGCGCCGACCAATTAGATATCGAGCTTGAGGAGCTTTTGCCACAAATAGAAGTTGTTCGATACTCTACAACTGTAGCCATGAATCGACTAATCGAAAGGAAGGGGCCGCGCCTTGGGCTTATGACCACAGAAGGTCATGAGGAGGCGATACTAATTGGGAGGGGCGCCCAATGGTGTGATGGGCTAAGAATAAATGAGAGGCGCAATCTTGCAGCTCAATCGAAGCCAGAACCTCTTGTTTCTAGAAATTTGATCGTTGGCATCAAAGAGCGTATCGATTCTAACGGAGTCGTAATGAGGTCTTTAGACGAGTCGGATGTTAGAGAAAAGCTTCGTTATTTAATTGACTCCGGTGCTCGTGCAATTGCAGTTTCCTTACTTTGGTCGTTTGCTAATCCGCAACACGAAAAAAGGGTAAGGGAAATTATTCGGGAAGAATACAAAGGGTATCACGTAGGATACTTACCTGTTGTGTTGTCTCATGAAGTGGTCGGGAAGGTCGGTGAATATGAAAGGACTATGACAGCTATTTTAGATGCGTATCTGCAGCGCTCAATCAAACTAGAGTTAGAGTCAACTTGGGATCAGCTGAGAGAGATGGGCTACTCCGGTACCTTTCTTTTGACACATAATACTGGTGGTAGCGCGGAGATGTTTAAGACTACAGCATCGCGCACCTACAATGGTGGTCCCATATCGGGGTTAATGGGCTCCTATCATATCGGGAAATCTCTAGGTTACAAGAATGTGATTGCCGCCGATGTTGGTGGGACTAGCTTTGATGTGGGTATGGTGGTCGATGCTGGAGTTCGTAGTTACGAGTTTAGACCGGTGATTGACCGCTGGATGGTTGGAATCTCGATGCTCCAAACTACGACTATGGGCGCTGGCGGTGGGTCGATTGCATCCATAAACCAGCTTTTGGATCGTTTAGAAGTTGGCCCTAGGAGCGCTGGTGCTATGCCGGGACCAGTTTGTTACGACTTGGGTGGGATAGAGCCGACTGTTACTGATGCAGACGTCGCTTTAGGGTACATATCTCCAGACAATTATTTCTCAGGTCGTATGGTATTGAATAAGAATAAGGCTATTGCGGCTATAGAGGCAAAAATAGCTAAGCCGCTTGGTTTAAGCGTTGATGAAGCAGCAGCTATGATCCGTAACATAGTCGAAGAAAATATGGCATCTGCTATAAAAAGGGAAGTTCATTTGCGAGGTTACCACCCGGAGGATTTTGCCGTTTTTGCCTTTGGAGGGGGTGGCCCTACTCACGTTTCGGGTTTTAGGGCAGAGGTTCCTACTGCCGTAATTTTTCCACAATCGCCAGTATTTTGTGCCCTCGGAAGCTCTGTGATGGATATCATGCATGTGTATGAAGTTTCTAAACGAATGGTCTTTATGGAGCCCGTTACCGAGAAGTTGGCGGAAGATTATTCCGTTTTCAACGACGCGATACAGGACTTAATGTGTCAAGCAAAGATAGATATTGAAGCCGAGGGGCTTGCGCTAGACTCCGTCATTTACCAAGTCGAATTGGATATGTTGTATGGAGGACAAGTTCACGTAAAACGAGTGTCGTCGCCGCATATTCAAATTGAAAATGAGGTACAAATGCAGGAAATTTATGAATCTTTTGAAGCTGAATTTTCCGACGCTTTTAGCCCGCATGTCGTATATAAAGCAGGAGGAGTATTCTTAGATAATATTATTTTAAAGGCCACAATTCCGACTGAGAAAATGGAACTGCCTATTTATCCACTAGGAGGGACAGACCCGGCAGATGCCAGAAAAGGTGACCGTTCAGCTTATTGGCCTCAAATAGCATCACGGGTGCAGACTTCTGTGTATTCGTTTGAGAAACTAAAGCCAGGAAATTTGATTAATGGGCCGGCCCTGGTTGAGGCTGAGTTTACCACTTTAGTGATACCACCAGAACAATTTCTGCGTATCGATGAACGTGGATTGGGGTTGCTTGAGTATGATAAAAATGAGGACTTTATGAAGTGAGTATTCCAACGGTAGAAGAAAAGCTAGCCGCTCTGAAAGTTACCGATGCCAGCACCTATGAGAGAGCTTGTGCCGATAATCTTACTCGAGGCAGCTATGAAATCGCGGTGCAGCGCACTGCAGATATTCTGGACGAGGGTTACGAGATATTCATGAGATCATCTCGGAGTTCTATGGGGGTAGCGGGTGATTCGATTGTTGCGATGTTTAATGCAGCGGGTGATTTAGTGAATGCGTCAGCTGGGACCTATTTGCATGCGATAATTCCACCGATCGTGATCAAATACATTATCAAACATTATTCGGAAAATCCTGGGATTAAAGACGGTGATATTTTTTATACAAACGATGCTTTGTATGGTGGTATCCATAATCCTGATCAGGTTGCTATTACTCCGGTGTTTTTTAAGGAGGAACTGATCGGTTGGACTGCGGCGCTTTCTCATACGACTGAGACTGGTGCAAAAGAACCAGGGGGAATGCCAGTATCAGCAACTTCTAGGTTTGAGGAAGGTATGAACCTTCCCCCAATGAAAATTGGTGAAAATTTTCGAATCAACAACGATATTATCGAGCTTTTCAGGGCTTTTGGAATTAGGGCGGAAGCCAATGTGACCGTAGACTTAAAGGCGCGGTGTACCACCGCCGACCGAGTGCGGCTCCGAATTGTTGAAATGGTCGAGCGCGAGGGTAAAGATTTTGTAGTTGGCCTATTTAGACGAATGTTAGATCAGGCGGAGAAGGGTGCAAGGCGACGTTTATTAGGTTGGCCGGATGGAACTTTTCGATGTGTCACATTCTCCGATGCGGCAGGAAATATTCGTGGTCTTATCCGCAATTGTTATATGACGATGTGTAAAAAAGGTGATGGAATGACTATTGATTTCACTGGCACTAGCCCTGAAAATCTGTCTAGTTATAACGCCCACCCGCAAGCGGTAGTTGGGCACCTCGCTAATTATATTTACGAATATGTTTTCCATGACCTACCCATTTCTAGTGCATCTTTTGCTCCGATAGATTTTATTTTTCCAAAGGCTAGTTGCCTGTCTCCTACTGACCGAGCGGCCACTAGTAACGCGGTTATGATCTGCACGGGCGCTATGAGTTCCGTTGCAAATTGTTTGTCTCGCGCGCGCTTTGCGACAAAAGAGTGGGGACAAGCAACTGCTTCCATGGGTAATGGTGGGAACGCGACAGTAATAGCGGGTCTCTCTCAGTGGGACCAACCTTTCGCTGATATGATTGCTTACCCTATAAATACGGAAGGACAAGGTGCTCGCTCTTGTTGCGATGGTATGGATGCTTATGGATTTCCTTGGTGTGCGTTTGGGCGTGCGCCTGATGTAGAGTCGATAGAAAATGAATTTCCTATGATTATTCCATTTTCTCAGCATTGGCCTGATTCTGGAGGACACGGTAGATTTAGAGGTGGCTGTGGGACTGCTCAGTTTTGGGCGGCACACCATGTTCCTGCACTCTATTTTATGGCGATAGCAGATAATAGTACCATCCAGACACCTCAGCCTATTTTTGGCGGCTATGCTCCTCCCACTGTCCCTGGTCTTGCTTTAAAAGGCACAAAGATTAGTGAACTATTGAGTAAGATTGAGGGTGGCGAATTAGATTTTGCTAGTTTAGTTAGAGGTGAATACGGCGAACTGGTGACAGAACCTTTCGGGCGCGCGACTAGGATGATTAATGCCGATGAAACGGTTACTATTGGGCTTTCCACTGGCGGCGCAGGTTTTGGAGATCCTCTAGAGCGAGATTACGAATCTATTGAAAAAGACTTACTAGCGGGATTAACATCTCCTGAAACGGCGAGGAATATCTACAAAGTTTCATGGGAACCCTTGACACAGCGGCTAGATCGGGAGAAGTCCGATTTATTGCGTGCTGAAGCCAGATCTCAGCGATTGGTTAAAGGAGTACCGTATGATGAGTTTGAAGCAGGATGGCTCAAAAAGAAGCCACCTGAGGAGATCTTAAATATTTATGGCACATGGCCAACGGCTGAGCCTTTGGGGCCTGTTTTGCGGCCATGAAGTCGGTAAGGAAAAGAGCAAAGGCTCTTTCAAAAGGACGCGAGGGCAGATTAGTTATTCCTTTGGCGTTTGAAGTTGCTGCGCAAATATCGGCCCGGCCTCTCGACGAGTTTCGTTCGGATCCAACGCAGTTGACAAATGGCTTAGTAGAGCTGCACAAAGCGATTGAGAGTGATGGCATAGTATGCGCCTTGGCAGCGGAGATGGAGTTGTTGTCGTCCCGAGACAAGCAGCTTGATTTGGAGTATATACGAAATCATGGTCCAGTCTCGGCGAGTCTTGAAGCTTGTAAAAGGTTAAGGCAAACATTCGGTGATCAAGTGGCATTGCTTGCCGCAACAACTGGGCCGCAGCTGCTAGCTAAACAGTTTAATGTGTCAGATACAGATTGCGGCACATTTTTCTCCCAGTTAATAAAG
Organism: uncultured Pseudomonadota bacterium; assembly: GCA_913047675.1. Taxonomy (GTDB): domain Bacteria; phylum Pseudomonadota; class Gammaproteobacteria; genus UBA4457. The sequence goes on from CAJWTO010000044.1 coordinate 10,050, forward strand.
CTATTTTGTGAGGCTGGTGTCGATGTTCTTATGGTAATAGAGGCTGAAAATTTTGTTCAGACCTCTACCTGGATTGAAAGTGTCACGACTGCTAGAAATATAGCGAGTTTTCATCAGGTTAGTTTGCTTAGTTGGAGTGAGAGTATCCTGACGAGTCCGTTGAAATTATCGCTAGATTCACCAAGCCTTAGCGGTAGTGGTTTTATCACAACCGATTGTATTATTCCTGTTAATGAAACTATTGGCGCCCTAAGTAGCTTTGTTATGGGATGTAGAGGAGTAGACTAGCGTGTATTCGAAAATCTGGAATCGATCGGCCGAATGTATTTCTGAGTCTGCTTTCTTTTCACTCCATAATCAGAAATTACAAGATCAGTTGAAATACGTCAGCGAGAGGTCAGTTTTTTATCAGAAAAAATTCGGACGCGCCGGAATAGAAATAGAGAAACTAAAAGGCTTAGAGGATCTATCCCTAATACCTTTTACCGAAAAAGAGGAGTTACGAGAGAGTCAATTACAAGCCCCTCCATTCGGTACTCACATTGCGTGTGAGCCTACTGACGTGAAAAGAATTTATTCTACTAGTGGGACTACGGGGAGACCTACATACATTGGATTGACACGCCGCGATGTGGGCTTATGGAAAGAAACAGCATCTCGGGTCTTTTGGGCTAACGGGATGCGTCCTGATGATCGAGTTCCTCTGGTTGTGTCTCCGTTTGTTGTGGCAGCCTCTTATGCCGATGCGTTTGAAAATATAGGGACAAGCATACCGGTAGGGGTGAATGTGACTGATCGACTCATTGATGCTTTCCGTTTCGCCGGAGCGACGGCTTTGTTGTGCACGGCGTCCTATCCGTTGCATTTCGCTAAGGCTCTTAAAGAACGAGATATTGATCCTAAAACTTTAGGGCTTAGGATTATTTTTGCAGGAGGCGAGCCAGGGGCATCTATTCCTGAAGTACGAAGACAAGTTCAAGAACTTTTCAATTGTCGACTAATGGAGTGCTCAGGAAATGGCGACTATGGAGCTATGGTGTGGGGAGAATGTGAACATCAAAATGGGATGCATTTTATGGGGCAAGGGGTAATTCATCCCGAAATCATAGATCCAGATTCTGGAGAGTCATTGGCAATTGCGCCTGGTTTACGAGGAGAGCTGGTGTGTACCACTATCGATAGAGAGTGTATTCCGCTAATTCGATTTAGGACTAGGGATCACGTGGAGGTGACTCATACTGAATGTGAATGCGGACGAACAGGATTTGGTATTAGAATTATTGGGCGGACAGATGATTTATTGATTGTTCGCGGTGTCAATGTCTATCCTAGTGCGGTGCGGGATGTAGTCGCAGGCTTCGCACCTCAAACTAATGGCATAATTGAGATTCAGCTGCACAAAGCGCCTCCGGAGGGCTGGGAGCCGCCAGTCTGTCTCAAAGTAGAGGTAAATGATGGAGTTGAACCGTCCAAGGAATTGAAATTAAATATAGAGGATCGTTTGAGATACAGCCTCATCTTTCGAGCCGAGGTTGAGTTAGTCCCGGAAGGAACCCTTCCGCGTTACGAATATAAGGCCAACCTAGTCAGAAAACATTATTAATTGAACGACATTGAGGGCAGGATGCGGCTATGAAAGCAGAGGTTGAAATTCCTTATGGTGGATACTGGTCGACTCCATTTTGTCGATGGCAAAATGAGTTTCAAAATTTACACTCGTTGAAATTTGCAGGTTATGTCGCGAAAAGTGAATTGGAAGGAAGAAAGATCCCGGGAGACTTTTTTGACTCCTTGATACTAGCGACTACGATACCTCAGACTCATAGTTTTTATGGTGCTCCTTGGGTCGCGTCTATGGCTGGTTTAGGATCGATATCTGGTCCAACTATTTCTCAAGCTTGTGCAAGTGGGGTGCGGAGTATAGCGACTGCGTTAGGTGAAATGGAATTAGGCCTAGGACACAGTGCTCTGATCATTTCCGCAGATCGAACATCTAATGGTGCAAATTTGTATTACCCCAACTCTCAAGGTGTCGGTGGTGGTGGGGAAAATGAAAATTGGGTTCTTGATAATTTTTCGTTTGATCCAGCTGGTTCAAATGCCATGATTGATACTGCGGAAAATGTTGCTAGGAAGCATAATATTTCTTTGGATGAGCAGCATGATGTGGTCGCTATGCGAAGCGATCAGTATCAAAAAGGCTTAATGGATAATTCAAAATTTCATAGACGTTTTATGCGGATACCATTTACCGTTCCTGATTCACGCTTCAGAAAAATTGTGTGCGAAATAGAATCTGACATCGGCATTATTCCAAGTACTGCCGAAAGTCTCTCTGACTTGCGCCCAGTACTAAAGGGTGGTTCGGTAACTTTTGCTGGACAGACTCACCCAGCCGATGGTAACGCGAGTTTGATTATCACCACTAGAGAGAAGTCTGAACAGATCTCGTCTGATGCATCTATCTGTGTAAAAATTTTGGGAATCGGTCAGTCGCGAGTTAGACAGTCGTATATGCCTGAGGCAGTGGCTCCCGCAGCAATATCAGCTCTGAAACATGCCAACATTTCGATTAAAAGTGTTGACGCAATTAAAACCCATAATCCTTTTGCGGTGAATGATATAGTTTTTTCGCGAGAAACCGGCGTACGGTTAGAAAAAATGAATAACTATGGGTGTTCTCTTATCTGGGGACATCCGCAGGCACCAACTGGGATTAGGAGTATTATTGAGCTTATAGAAGAACTGGTTGCAAAAGGGGGCGGCATAGGTGTGTTTAGTGGTTGTGCTGCCGGAGACACGGCTATGGCAGTATGCCTTTCCGTCACGTCGCGATAGCGCGTTTTTTAAAAATTTTTAATTGGATTCAAAAGCTATTTCCCAAGACCATTTTACTTCCTCTTTTTTGAAAAAATGAGAATCAACAAAGTCCTGGCTAAGATTCTTAGTAATGCGTTCGTAGTGCTTTGTGGCTATCTGATTTAGATTGAGAAAATACTTGTGCATTGAGGGTGACGTACGTAGCACTTCTACTGAAAGTATGTACATATGCTGTAGAAGACGCTCAGCATATTTTTGCTGAGACTCCACTTCTCTGATGTCCTTATTTTTATAGGAAGGTAGCCGCAATATTTTTAGATACTCGTCGTATTCATTTTCTATTTTTGTCGAGTAAGTCATATTACCTTGCTTTAACAACGATACACCTTCTGCGAGCCTTTCTTCGGCTAGATTAAGATACTTCTTTTTTTTTGTATGACAATCTTTAGTGAAGTGAAGTGCGATTTTTTCGCTGACCTCGTCAACAGCATAAAAAAAATCCCCAGGAGTTAAACCGGATTCAGGTAACCAATTTATCCCTTCAAAGCTGTTGAAAAAACCGTGTCCCGCATCTAAGCCTCCTGAGGCGGTAAGACTCATAACTATTGCCAAATATTTCAGTCCACCATGATTTTTAGTGAATTTCATGTGTCGAATCTTCGTGGGTAGATGAGATTCCGACGCTAGGCAAAACTTTGACGATAAACTGGAAAACAATCGTTTTGCCGTTTGGCGCGCATTCAAAGTGCATCACGTATTTACCCGGTTCGGGAAATATATAAAATACCGGAACGATTGGACCTTTGAAGATTAATTCAGATGGTTGTGACATCATCCGAAGCATCATGTCTTGAATCATTTTAGAATTATTTGCATGTGATTTTTTCTGATGCGCAAGGTTTTCCATCATTTGCTTCATTGCAGGTGTGTAGCTATGAGTATGCCCAAAATATTTTCCATCATGTCGCCATATAGCGACATGAGCTTCGCTTCCTAACCAAAGTTTAAGGTCGCTCACAGGTAAGTTATCTCTCGCTATATGAACCGCCATTTCAATCGGCACGCCCGCGATAGGTGCCTGAGACACAAAAGATAGAGTACCTGTGTAGTTCTGGACTATGCTTATATTAGTCTCTTCCAAAGGGTAGTCATTTGTGTGTGCACCTCGGCCAACTTCTATATTAAAGTGTTTAGTCCAGCTGCGTTTTGCGTCGGTAAATTCGCTTACCATTCTATACTGGCCTGGTGTGGGGAAGGTGTAAGGAAAAGACAACTTTGCTGACTCGATTTGCTCGACTTTTAGTACGTTAAAGTCCTCATGGTGAATATGGGAAAAGTTAGTGAAATCTAACTTGGTAATAAAATTGTGCACACGTCTATCATGCAATGTCCGAAGATTTTTTACCGGAAGTCCTGTATCGCTATGCTTAATCTCTGTAGTTAGTATGACCTCTTTCCCAGCCATAATTTGTTGGGGTATTGAGAGGCTCATTTTATAGGGACCAGGCGGTTGTCCCATTATTTTCTGCGGATTATCTTCGGTACATGCTCCCAGTAGCGAAAACATCGCGACAATTACTAATCTCGGCCATCGAGACATCGCGTACTATTTGGTCTCAAAAACAAGCGTTTTCGCTATCTCTTGCTGCTGGTAGCGGGCTTGTACATCAGGTGGTAGCGCGGTATTTCGATAATTTGGGAATTTATCGGGATATAAGTGTGGTCTTAGGAAAAACTCGTCCGGAGAATCAAGCCGTAATTGGGATGGAATGGGTTCGAAAAGCCATTCTCGAGGCATGAATTCCGCTTTAAATATCATATTTTTTTGTTCATCGGACCAAACTCTAGGTTTGTGGGCGTCATGGAAGCTATAAGAGATCAGATCATGATCTATATTCCAATACGTTCCCATTTTAGACGTGTAGCCGAGATCCCCAAGGGCTGGGTTCTCTTTTTCGGACATTCTACTTTCAATTGTAATTAAACGTCCGTCATGCCCATACTTTTCGCGACGTAGGATAAAAAAAGTATGCTTTTCTACCCAGACGATAAGGTACTTTTCATTATAATCTGGTAACCAGTCAGACTTTGTTGTAGCCTTGAGTACCCAGGTTTCGACCCCACCATCGGGAGTGTAATGTTCAAAGTTATCACCCATTAGCTTTAGGCTTGATACAGGTCTTTCTACAAAGCCACTCCCTGGTTCGTTCCAAGTGATGCTGGACCGGGTAGCTGGAAATCTTGCTGTTTCATAAAGCACATCTGTCCCCAGAAGCTCCCATTTGAACTCCCAAGGATCACGACCCATTACATCGTCTAAAGTTTGCGCATTATTCGCGAATCGCTGATCTCGTCTAGGCTCAGGCATTCGTCTTACTCGCCTCAACGAAGGTGAGTAGTAAAAGAATTCTAATCTTTTCTTTTCTACTTTGTCTGATCTGATTGGTATCCAAAGCTGTTGTGCTCCTTCAGCTTCAGGCGGAAAAGTTTCGTAGAGCATCCATCTGCCAAGCTCTTTCCCCACAGGAGAGTTAATGTATCCTTGGATGCCTGGTTGACTAAAGTCCACAAAACATGCCCATTCGCCCTGGTTCACGTATCCTGAACTTGTGACCACCCCGAATACATCGCTTATAGAGTGGCTCCAACGAGAGATATGCGAGAACTGAGCCGATCGATAGCCCATCTCTTCGGCAGTATATGGTGCTTCGAAGGGGAATTTTTCCGCAGGGATATAGGGAATTGCAGCATCCCTGGGTGTCGAAACACTAGTGTCAAATAATGCTTTATCTTCAGCGCTCATTTGATCAACGCTTCTCCAGTTAGACTGTTGATCTTGGGCATGAGTTGCCGTAATTAAGGCTATCGACAACGATATTTTTATAGCATTGCTAAAAGCGACTTTAACCGCATATAGAGCTTCAGAACTCATAGTTTAGCTCCCAACCGAAATTATCATATTGATTGTATTGACCGTAATAATCATTAGCTCCGCCGGTGTCATATCCCGTATACCTGAGCTCACCATTTAGAAACTGCGAGAATTTATACCTCAACCGAACCTTAGTCTTGAGGCCTCCCCAACCTGTATCTGATCCGCTAATTAATGGAAAAGCGGTTACTTCGAGCTTTAGTCTGTCCTTCGAAAAAGCGAAGGGCCGAGCAGCATGAATTAATGGGACGAAACTCCATTCGTCACTTATCCCCCCCCCGAACCCATAACCTAGTCCTTCTTTATAATTAAGGGTTTGGTACCAAGAACCCTGAAAGATAAACGTTGTCCTCGAGGGTAAAGCGAGTTCGACCGCGGCCGCAGCTCTCACGGTATCTCTTTTAACTGTGCCGTCGGTGATAGCGCCCGAAAGAGCTGCAGTCCTTTTGTCAGAATCAGTGAATCGTACGCCATTTGTATAGAGCGCCTCGATTCTAAACACCGCAGGGACATTTCCAACCCAAGGCATACTTTTTAGGGTCGTCGCATAATCAGCGGTCGCTCCAAAATGATGCAATCTTTCATGCCGGTTATGGACCCGTAGAACGGTTTCGGAACCACTCAATGCCGTGCCTACAATTCTCTCTACAGGGTTTTTATCCCATGCGTACATGTATGCAAAGCCATAAGTAAGCGCGCCGGCAGAGCGATCAACTCGAAGACCATATTGATGATCTCGAAAAGTATCCGCGTTAGGTCTCGAAGTTCCAACGGTAATATTCTTACTTG
>CAJWTO010000045.1 GCA_913047675.1 uncultured Pseudomonadota bacterium
ATTTTCATTGCTATCGCTCCCATTAAAGCAATGGATAATCATGCAATTTTTTGTGGTATGTGGGCTCTTTGGATCATTCCAACTGGCACCTTTCTGTGCTCTATACTTTTGTCCTATCTTCCTGTCCCTAAGAATATGGATCAAATGATTTCTGGTAATACCAATACAGGCGTCCACGCGGTACAGGATTCCGCATTAAGGTATCTTGCGCATCTAAGCTTTGGGGAAAAAGCTAAAAAGACAACCGTCTTCGTTTTAATTATTGCGGCCTTTGGGATCTATCTTAATACTCAAATCAAAATCGGTAACCCAGTGGAAGGAAGTAATCTTTTGTGGCCCGACTCCGAATTTAACGTAGCAGTTAGAGCTATTAACGACAATTTCCCAGGTACGAACACCCTTGAAGTAGTAATCCAAGCCCGTGAACGAGATATTTCCTACAGAGTGGCGAATACACCTGAAGCTGTGAGAGTGGCAAACGAATTACAGCGAAAGCTAGAGCGGGATACAGTCCTCCCGCCGCGAGCAAGCCTGACCTGGAGTAATTACATGGCTGAAATAAACCGGCTTTTTTCTGGAGGGAACCCGAAATGGGCACCTCTGGATCTAAATCGGGAAGCCCTAGCGGCAGCCGGATTCGCGGCGTTAATGGGTAGTAATGCGATTAATTTTGGCCACGTTGCTGACTTTGAATTTCAAAATTCGACTGTCTCTTTTTGGTACGAGGATAATAAACAAGAGACTATAGACCATGCGATAGCTGCAGCCACAAAAGCGGTTGACGAAATCGGTGCTCAATATCCAGATTTTGAAGTACGGTTAGCGACAGGAGTGATCGCTATACAACAGGCTGTAAACAGTGTGATTGAAAGATATCATTGGGTAATCATTGGCATGGTAAATGTTGCTGTAATGATTTTAGCGGGATACGCTTATAAATCACTGGTAGCCGCTTTTATACTCCTAATTCCAGTTAATCTAGCAAACCTTTTGCTCGTAGCAGCCATGCATTTAGTTGGGGTTGGTCTTGACATGAATGCAGCTATCGTCGCGGTTATCGGAGTCGGCGTAGGTATTGATTACGGTATTTATTTGTTATCCCGAATTACCGAAGAATACACAGCGCAAAATCATGATCTTCCCAAGGCAATAGTGGCCGCACTTACGACCACAGGTAAAGCAATTATGTTTACCGCCACAATAATGCTTTTAGGAATAACACCATGGTATTTCATGTCCGATCTAAAGTTTATGGCTGACATGGGCTTACTGCTTATCGTGGTTATGTTAATTAACATGTTACTTTCTCTAATTGTGCTGCCACTTCTTGTGTGCTACATCAAGCCCAAATTTTTGGCGAGACAAGATCTAATTGTCGGAGAGAGCGTCGACCTCGAGAAGTTGAGTTAAGGAAAATTGGCGCGCGCCATGAATAACTGCAGGCTTGAGCTAAATCGCACCAATTTTCTTCAGTTCCACAATCTGAGTCTCAGTTAACCCTAGCGCTGTAAAAACGTCACTATTATTCTGCCCTAATGTCGGCGCCGGGCTGTTAACCCTCGTCGGGGTGCGCGAGAACTTCGCCGCCGGACCAGTTAATGGAATTGTTGAGCCATCTGACAGCTCCGTCATCTGCAGCATATCTCTTTCTTTTGCATTAGAGTGTTGGGCTGCGTCAGAAAAACTATTCACTCTCGCTACGGTTAAGCCTATCGCAACCATACTGTCTACAGCCTCGTCAGTAGTCCGCGTTGCGCACCAATCCTCAACTATCTTATTTAGTTCATCTCTGCGTTGGATACGCTCTGGAGCCAAACAGTGTGAAACCTCGTTACACCCAATCAATTCACAAAGCGCCACCCAATGTGCATCGAGTAGAACTCCTCCATAAATTTGTCCATCCGAACATTCATACACGTTAACCGGGGCTGCTATCGCAAATTGATTGGCAAGACGTGGAATTGACATGCCTAGTGCTCCCGCAGTGAGGTTACCATTACTAGAAAACCAAATACCATCAACTAAAGCCACGTCAATATGCTGCCCCTCTCCTGTGGCGGTCCGATGATGTAAGGCAGCTAATATGCTCATAGCCGCATTCATGCCAGCTAAATCATCTCCAAGAAAAGTTGGTGCTTTGATGGGCCCCCCGTCTGGCTCTCCATTTACTGATAGCCAACCCGTAAAAGCTTGGGCGATCGGATCATAGCAGGCGCGCTCAGAATTTGGACCAAACTGGCCATATCCGCTTACAGATGCATAAATAATGTCCGGTTTAACCTTTACGACGTCAGAGTATCCTACTCCCCAATCACTTAAAGTTCCCGGTTTGAAATTCTCTAGAACAATATCGGCCGTTTCACACAATTTTAAAAACAGGTCTCTACCTTCTGGCTTTCGAAGCTCGATCGTCACATTATGTTTGTTTCTATTCACAGTCTCATGAAGCAGCGTCAACTCTGAGTCTGGAAGGAAGGGTGGTAATACGCGAGTCACCTCCCCTTCAGGATGCTCAACTTTTATGACAGTTGCGCCAAAATCAGCGAGCAAACAACCCGCCATCGGTCCTGCCCAAGTAGTCGTCGCCTCCACAACACGTAGGCCATCCAATGGCCCCCGCATGTCATTGCGCGCATTAGAAAAGAAGTCTTTCTTATCCATTTCTGCCCCTCACGAATTTATTAATTAATACCATAACGCGAAATGCGCTCGAAATATACGCGTGATTCTAGTCCTTGATTTCTCCTCACCGCTTTGTGCCTTTAGCCCACACATTATTGTGCTGGAATTGGTATCATTGATTAAACTAGACCCACACAAAACATGGAGTATCTGACCGTTGACTAATAAGAGTAATGAGGTGGAATTTTTAGGTCGCCCCTTCACAGCGCTTAGACCTAACGATGAAACAGTAAATGAAATCATTGCTCCGCCTTATGATGTGATCACTCGTGCGGAAGCCAAAGAGTTGGCGACCGATAAGCCATTCTCATTTCTGCGTGTCTCTCGGGCTGAACTCGAAATGGACGATGATTTAGATCCTTATGATAAGTCAGTCTATGAACGCGCGCATAAAAATTTGAGTAAACTAAGATCAGCAGGAAAGCTTTTACTTGAGGACAAGGCCTGCTTCTATGTGTACCAAATACGTAATTCGACGCACCGTCAGACTGGGCTAGCCTTATCCGCATCTGTCAGAGCCTACAAACAAAACAACATTCGTAAACATGAGCTCACCCGTCATGCCAAAGAGACAGACCGAACAACGCAGATTGAGACAGTTAAAGCCATTACAGGGCCCGTGTTATTGGTGCATGCGCAAAATAAAAACCTCGACGATCAACTCAAGCAAGTTACAGCTAGTCGTGCGCCGGACTACTCAAGCTCTCTAGAGGGATGGCTACATAGTGTATGGATAGTCAGCGAGGATAACGCGATAAAAAGTATGTATACCGCAGTCAATAAAATGGGAAAGCTTTATATTGCCGACGGACATCATCGGTCTGCCGCTGCGGCAAGAGTAGCCGACTCTCGTAATTCTGAACATACTCAATCGGGGGACGATGAGGCGGCCCATAATGGGTTTCTAGCTGTAACTTTTCCCGAAAATGAGATGCTCATTCTAGATTATAATAGAGTGATCAAAGATTTAAATAGTCTCACAAGCGAAGAATTCTTACTGCGTCTATCCTCCAACTTTCAGGTGGAAATATCGAGTTCTCCTGTTAAGCCAAAATGTCCAAAATCGTTTGGCATGTACCTAGAGGGGAAGTGGTATGTCATGCATCTTAACAAGAATCACCATACGATTGACCCTGTAGACGAACTCGATGTAAGCATCCTACAACAAACAGTACTCAATCCTATTTTAGGTATCTTAGATCCGAGAACCGACGGTCGTATTGATTTCGTAGGAGGTTCAAGAGGAACCAAGGAAATAAGTCATCTAGTCGATAGTGGTGTAATGAAAGTTGGTTTCACCCTGTTTCCTACGAAAATGACAGAGCTTATGGCTGTAGCTGATGCGGGATTGATTATGCCACCAAAGTCGACTTGGTTTGATCCTAAACTTGCGGATGGCCTTTTGTCCATCCCACTCGACTAATGTTATCGAGCCTACCGAGTTACTGGCTTAAATTTTATCCTACGTGGCTTGTCAGCTTCCTCTCCCATCCTCTGTCTTCGATCAGCTTCATAATCCGCATAGTTGCCGGGGAACCATTCAACATGGCTATCGCCCTCGAAGGCGAGAATGTGCGTGGCCACTCTATCCAAAAACCATCTATCATGGGAAATAACTATCGCGCATCCAGGGAAGTTGAGTAACGCTTCCTCTAATGCGCGTAATGTCTCCACATCAAGATCATTCGTGGGCTCATCGAGGAAAAGCACGTTACCCCCTCGAAGTAATACCTTAGCCAAATGCACTCTGTTACGTTCGCCGCCAGATAACTGACCGATATGCTTTTGTTGATCAGTGCCTCTAAAGTTAAATCGACCACAATAGGCTCTCGACTGTAATTCATACTCCCCGATAGCTAATATATCGTGCCCCCCTGAGATCTCTTGCCAGACCGTATTTTTATCGTTCAACGTTTCTCGGCTCTGATCAACATAAGCAATATCTACCGTCGAGCCCACAGTTATCGCTCCAGAATCAGGTTTCTCTACCCCAGTCAACATATTGAATAAAGTGGTTTTCCCGGCTCCATTAGAACCAATCACGCCTACAATTCCACCTGGAGGTAAGTTGAATGACAGATCATCAATCAAGACCTTCTCTCCAAAAGCTTTCACTATGTTCTTTACATTTATGACCACATCGCCCAGCCTTGGCCCAGGAGGAATATATAATTCATTAGTCTCATTTCGCTGTTGGAATTCTCTCGACTGAAGCTCTTCAAATCGTTGCAGCCGCGCCCTACTTTTTGATTGGCGACCTTTCGCATTTTGCCTTACCCATTCTAACTCTGATGCCACGGTTTTTCGGTGCGCGGCCTCCTCTCTTTGCTCTTGCTGAAGACGCGCTTCCTTCTGCTCTAACCACGAACTATAGTTACCCTCATATGGAATTCCATGTCCACGATCCAGTTCCAATATCCATCCGGCAACATTGTCTAAAAAGTAACGGTCATGAGTTACTGCAACCACTGTTCCTGCGTAATTTTCAAGAAACCGTTCCAACCAGCCTACCGACTCAGCATCTAAGTGGTTTGTAGGCTCGTCAATCAACAGCATCTCAGGCTCTGAGAGCAGTAAGCGGCATAAGGCGACCCTCCTTCGCTCACCACCCGAAAGATTATCTATTTCTGCATCCCAATCCGGAAGCCTCAAAGAGTCGGCAGCGATCTCTAACTTTCTCTCGATCTCCCAGCCTCCAACTGTATCAATTTCATTTTGAAGCTCGCCCTGCTCCTCTAACAGCGCAGTCATCTTGTCGTCATCCATTGGTTCCGCGAACGCCAAACTAATCTCATTAAATCGCTCTAGGAGTTTAGTAATTTGTCCTAAGCCAGCTTCGACGTTTCCTCTCACATTCTTTGAGGAGTCTAACTCTGGTTCCTGCGGTAAATACCCGATCTTCAATCCCTTTTGAGGAGTGGCTTCGCCTTCGATCTCAGTATCTACACCAGCCATTATTTTAAGTAACGTAGATTTTCCGGATCCGTTCAAGCCCAGAACACCAATTTTTGCCCCAGGAAAAAAGCTTAAAGAAATATCACGTAAAATTTTCTTTTGCGGAGGGACTATTTTACCGACTTGCTGCATCTGAAAGACATACTGAGCCATGTTGCTTACGACATCCTTATTAACTACTTCTGATTATATTTGACTGTTTTTAAACGCCGGACTTTCTGGACCAAATCATTTAGCCACCCGAATGCAGCGCATTTTACTCGCTAAGGTTAGTTAGTGCGAGTAAAAGACGCTAATGGAGTAAATTACCTACTGACAAGAGTTGAGATCACGTGCACATTTGCGTATGTAATGATGCAATGCGATTAATCCATCATCTTTAAGATCCCTAAACCTAGGCATTCCATTGCCTAGTAAAGCCCCATCGACAACCACACTTTTGAACGCATCATGGGACATGGGTATTACCGATTCACGGAGATCAGGGGCCATCCCCCCAGAGACGACACCACCTCCATGACACAAAAAGCACCGCGAAGAATAGATTTCTAACCCTTCCGCGACCAACGCCTCGTCTATAACAAACCCTTCAACATCTCTAGGCGTAGCAAAAGCTGGTGGCAAAAACTCGGGCAGCCTATAAGACCCGTCGAGGGCGAAAGTTACTAAACGTCTAGGATGCGCTTTATATTTCCAACCGTGCTGAGCACTTAACGAACCAGATATTAATCCCGCACCACCCCAACCTACTAGTAACGAGACATATTGCTTGCCATCCACTGAATAAGTGATTGGTGGCGCCGAGATCCCAAGTCCCAATTCTTGGGACCACAATATTTCTCCGGTTTCAGCATGGTAAGCCACGAAACGTCCATCAGCTCTTCCTTCAAAGACCAAATTCCCTTTCGTTGTCATTGTCCCAGGATTCCACTGAGGAGGTAATGGCTGCTCCCACACCTGTTCATGTTTAATTGGATCCCAAGCTTGAAGCGTAGAACTTCCCGCATCCGGCAAACTATCAGCCGTACCAAAAGCAACACCCACAGCAACGGAGCGATGAGGCGATTCAAAACCTCCTATATCCACGCCGCCATCGGTAAAAACCGCCGACTGCTTTATCGTAGGAATATATACTAGTCCGGTATTGGGGTTGAAAGACATCGCATGCCAGCTATGCGCTCCAAATGGACTCGGCCAAACTTCTTCGGAACCATCTTCGTAACGCGCACCAGCCACCTCTACAGGGCGACCAGTTTTTAAATCGACATGAGAGGCCCAAGTCGTTTTTGAAAATTTTTCTGCCGACAACAGTTCTCCATTCTCTCGATTCAAGACATAGAAGAAACCATTTTTTGGAGCATGCATTAAAGCCTTAATATTGCGACCGCTTAGCTTGAGATCCGCCAAGACTATGTCCATGTTCGAATTGTAATCCCAAGTTTCCCCGGGAACTGTTTGGTAATGCCACTTGTAATCACCCGTATCGGCGTCCAAAGCCACTATAGAGCAAAGAAAGAGATTATCGCCCCCTTGGGGCGATCTAATTTTCTGATTCCATGGAGAGCCATTGCCAGTACCGACTAGTAATTGATCAAACTCGGGATCATAAGTGATTCCGTTCCACGTATTACCGCCCCCGCCAAATTTCCACCATTCACCTGTCCAAGTCTTCGCTGCCATCTCCATCGCAGGTGACTCGAAACCGTCGGCGGGATTACCAGGGACTACCCAAAAACGCCAAGCTTGTTCCCCAGTATCGGCGTCGTACGCAGTAATATAACCTCGTGCGGCATCATGTTCTGTACCGCCATTCCCGATAACAACCTTACCTTTGAAAACCTTAGGCGCCCCAGTTATGTAATAAGCACGACGAGGGTCAATAGTCATGGTCTCCCAAACCATCTTTCCCGTTTTAGCGTCTATCCCAACAAGCCGCCCGTCGATAGTCGAGATTATTACTTTCCCGTTCCAAAAAGCGGGCCCTTTGTTCTGGTCCCACATATTGACTAATCTATCTCCGGCATGCTCGATAGACTTGGGGTCATATTCCCACAACAATTCACCTGTCTTTGCGTCGACGGCTCTTGTGACAGAGAAACTCCCGGTAAAATACATGACACCATCAACAACTAATGGAGTCCCAGTCAATTGCTTATCCTCAGGCAACTCCATCACCCATTCAATGCCAAGGCGTTTCACACTTTCCACATTAACCTGCTCTAGCGGACTATAACGCTGCTCGCTATAATTACGCCCGTAAGACAACCAATTACTTCCATCGCCCACAGATGCCAGCGCCTTATCATCAACTGATGTAGCAGCCCATGATTCTATCGAAACCAGACCGATCACGATGCCTGCGAAAATAGCTCGCATGATAGTCATTACACTTCTCCCCAGTAGCGTCAATAAACCGGCAAACGACACATCCGTCTACCTATGATTTCAGTCTAGCCATATGATTAGAAAATTACTAGACACAAGTATCGATTTTTTTAACCATATAACTAGTAAAGTCATTTGTTTATTCGGCACCATGCACTAAAATAGGTGAATATATATTCATACGACTATCCTGAGTGATCTATAAACTATGTCTCAACTGTATCATTCTCTTGACGACCTGAAATTTGATAATTCGTTTGTCAACACCTTGCCCGCCGATCCAATCGAAGATAACTACTGTAGACAAGTTTCAAACGCCAGTTTCTCTAACGTTAGGCCCAAGCTCTCTTCTGCTCCAAAACTCATATCCTTCTCCGCAGAAATGGCAGAGGCTCTTAACCTTCATGAGAGTGTCTGCAGTACTAAAACGTTTACTGAAGTCTTTTCAGGAAATAAAGTACTATCAGAAATGCATCCATGTGCCACGGTTTACGGCGGCCACCAATTTGGGAATTGGGCGGGTCAATTGGGTGATGGGAGAGCAATAAATCTAGGAGAGGTGCTTACAATAGACAATACTCGTTGGACTCTGCAATTGAAGGGAGCGGGACCAACACCATATTCGCGCACCGCCGATGGATTGGCTGTGCTTAGGTCTTCGATCAGGGAGTACCTATGTAGTGAAGCGATGTATCATCTCGGAATCCCAACGACTCGAGCGCTTAGTATTTGTCTAACTGGCGAAGAAGTAGAAAGAGATATGTTCTACGATGGGAATCCTAAAAAAGAGTTAGGAGCTGTTGTATGCCGGGTAGCACCCTCATTCACTCGCTTCGGACATTTTCAGCTTCCTGCCGCGATGCAGAACTATGATCTTTTAAGAAAACTAATAGATTACACCATCAGATTTGATTTTCCTGAGATGGATCTTCCAGTCGATAGTGCCAATCAGTTCTCTAATGAATCAATTCTTGAGTGGTTTCAGGAAGTATGTAAAAGGACTGCCATGATGGTAGTAGAATGGATGCGAGTAGGATTTGTTCATGGTGTAATGAATACAGATAATATGTCCATATTAGGGCTCACAATAGATTACGGACCTTACGGATGGTTGGAAAATTACGATCCGGACTGGACGCCAAATACAACCGATGCAAATGGAAGACGTTACAGATACGGCAATCAACCGCAGGTCGCGCTCTGGAATTTGGTACAGTTGGCGAATGCTTTATACCCGTTGATAAAGGAATCAAGCCCCTTAGAGAACGCCCTCAAAAGTTACCAAGAAACCTACGATCGGTACAATCAGAGTATGCTCGCCTCAAAGTTGGGGTTAAAAGAGTTTTCGCCCAAAACCGACGGTAAATTAGCCGAAGACTTGTTTCAGCTTCTAGGCAAGGTGGAAACTGATATGACTATCTTTTTTCGTAAATTAGCATTAGTACAGAAAACACAAAATTTTTTAGATGAAGAAACAGCATATAAAATTCTACTACCTGCATATTACAAGCCTAACGAAAATACCAATCAATATAAGTCTGATTTAAATATATGGTTAAAGTCCTATAATCGCAGGTTGCAGGATGAACGCTCTAGTGCGGATGAGCGACAAAGAGCAATGGATCAAGTCAACCCTAACTATGTGTTTAGAAACTATTTAGCCCAACTCGCGATTGACGAGGCTTCTACCGGTAATTTCCAACCAGTAAACGATTTACTGAGTGTTCTCAAAAAACCCTACGCAAGCGATGAAAATAATCATGAGTATGCTCATAAAAGACCAGAATGGGCGCGACATCGTCCTGGATGCTCTATGCTGTCCTGTAGCTCTTGAAAATTTATCCGTATACGATTATGTCCCTAAAAAGCAGAAACATCGTGCTAAAAACAAAAGTTGTTTTATATATAGCTGCTATTAGTATTATCAGTGGCTGTTCCCAGTTGGGACCTAAGTTTATCGAGGGCAGCAGGACTCAGTATAATATCGCGATGAGTCGTACAGAAGGCGAACAAATGCTTCTGAATCTGGTAAGACTTAGATACGGAGATGCACCTTATTTCCTGGAGGCAACCGCATTAAATACACAATTTTTACTAGCACCCTCGGCGGAAGCAAGTTCGGTCCTCGATTTTAATGGCAACAATAGTTACGGTCTTAAGGGTAAATTCGCGTATGAGGAAAAACCCACAGTAACCTACACTCCACTCAGGGGGGAAAACTTTGTCAGAAAAGTTCTCTCGCAAATTTCACTGGATACTATCGTTCTACTCGACGCAAGTGGATGGAGTACCGAAAGAGTGTTGAGCTTGAGCGTTGAAAATTTAAATGGGTTGGATAATGCCAGCCAAGCGTCTGGCCCAACGCCGCTAGAGGCACCGAGTTATGAGCATTTTCAGGCTGCGGTTACGACGATCGATCAGCTCCAAAATAAAGGTGGGCTGCAATTCAAAACAGCGCATAATGATCACGCTAGTCAGTACTCTATGATCACTAATCAGACACCTGAAAATAATTCCTTACTACTGAAACTAGCTAAGCTATTGAAACTAAACCTAACGCAAAATAACTACCCCCTAGTGCAATCAACTTACCAAGCTAGTGGCGATACCATTGATATTCGAACTCGTTCGTTCATGGGAGTCATGTATTTTCTCGCTCACGCGGTCGAAGTTCCGGAGGACCATATCACGTCTGGTCGAGTGAGAGTCACGCTTGACTCCGCTGGATTGCCTTTTGATTGGACTGAGGTAACTGGGAACTTACTAACAATAGAAGCAAGTGAACAGGCTCCAAGTAATTATGCTGTCGCGGTTGAATATAGAAACAAATGGTTCTACGTGAGCGATGATGACATTCAATCTAAATCAACACTCCAGCTGCTCGGACAGTTATTCGCACTCCAATCAAGAAAATCGTCAAACTCAGCCCCAGTTTTAACGTTGCCTATTGGGGGTTGATTACTGTAGAAGCCACACGACTGTGGCGATAATCCAAGTCAGCTCGTTCGATATCTCGCCAATCGCAATACCCTTGCGATTGCGATCCCAACCTCCCTCCAAAGACGCATACCACAACTGCGTAAGTCGAAGGGAGATAGTGATATGACCCAACACTACAACATAGGGTGAGATCCCATCACCGCCGTACTCAATGATCATCCAAACGAGTGTGAGTTGTGGCACCGCCTTACACAGAACTGCAAATGAAGCTTGAACCATAGGATCAGTAATTGGTAAATGGTTGATTCGCGCAATACCAATAGCCGCAATAGAGCCTATGCTAGTAATCATAGCAGTGACGGTATCGATCTTTGTCCAAGCAGCGCCCTGCCAAAGTAAAAAGGCAAAAGCAACCGCCATCGCTATAACCCAGACTAAATACAAAAAAAAGGTTTGCTTAGAAATACGATTTCGATCGCGGCGCAAAGGCGCGATAGATAAAAACAAATTAATGGATAAAAAAATCAACCACAGTCCGAACCACGTTATGCTGACGCCTGATATACTCTGACGCATAACCGATAGTTGAGAAGCCACAAAAACACTGGCAGCCACCAACTGAAAATAGAACAGGAAGTCAGTGATCCTCTTCGAATCGAGGTAATCCGATGAGGTACTCATATTATAACGATAGATGCATTCCCAGAGAGTTTGACTTCACCCGATTGATCGCAAGCCTCTAAATCAAGATCAATCACCCATTTATTATTGACGATCGACTTATTTATCACTTCACCTTTAACAGTGATAATGTCTCCAATACGCGTCATTTTCAAAAAGCGAGACTCGAAACTCTTTAGCATCTGCGGCGGGGCCCAGGACGTTAACATTCGTCCGAGGTATGACATAATCAACATCCCATGCGCGATCACATCATCTAATCCAGATTCCTTCGCAAAATCAATGTCAACGTGAATTGGATTATGATCCCCAGAGGCTCCACAGTAAACTGCGAGTGTCTGGCGACTTATTGGCGGCAGCACCATCATCGGCAAGCTCATACCAACACTTATATCTTCTAAATTAATCATCTTCATAAATCATTCCCGCGATTGAACCACGATGGTTCGGTCAAATTCTGCAGCCAAGACACCTGTATCAAAGAACACAAAATTCCTATGCACAATAAATTGAAGTGCTCCGCCTTTCTTATCGTAGGCGTCAACCACCTCTCCACTGAATTTAATCCTATCGCCCGCGCAAACAATATCGTGATACTTAAAGCTTTGCTCACCATGCAGGACATTGCCTAAGGGGATGGATAGCTCTTTAAACCAGTCGTAGGGATCATCACGCTCCATTTCTAGACAGAATAAAAATGTCGGAGGTACAGGGATAGATCGATATCCGGCTCGCTTCGCCTCGCCCTCGTTGACATAAATATCTGCGCTCTCGCCTATCGCATGACAAAACTGTCTTAGCCGACCTTTCTCTACATCAACTTCAAATGTTGGAGTTTTATATCCAACTATTTCACGTCTAAAATCTTTATTCTCACTCATCTCATTTCCTTATCACGCAACTTTCTAAAATCCGCGATCATTTTTCTGGCTAAAGGGGCCGCAAGTCGACTCGATAGTCGATTTACCCACCATAACAACTTTGCGTAAAATGGAAAAATTATTACCCCCTGATTTTTTTTCACTCCGTTTAAAATTTTGAGCGCAGCAATATCTGCGCTAATTGCAGTAAATGGGATGCTCTCGTTTAATTTGTCTTTGTTGACATTAATCGCATCACTAGAATCATAGATATCAGTCTTTACGAATCCAGGGCAAACAACACTAACTCTAACGCCTAAAGCCTCGCCTTCCAGACGAAGAGTATTTGATAGTCCTACTACCGCGTGCTTACTAGCGGAATAGGGAGCATTAGTCACGAAAGGGATTAATCCCGCCAAAGACGCGATATTAATAATATGCCCGGATCTCTGGGCAACCATCACAGGATATACCGCATGACAGCCATTTATGACTCCGACTAAATTGACATCTAGCACTTTTTTCCAATGCTCTAGATTCAAATCCCTGACTTCACCTGATACGGCAACTCCAGCATTATTGAAAAAATAATCAAGTTTACCGTATTCAGCGACGACCTCTTTGACAATACCTTCTACATCAGCAGCACAAGTCACATCTAGCTGAACCCCACGAGCGACACCAGGACCGAGTTCGGTCAGGCTCTCGGCCATCTTTTTAACATTGAGTTCATCTATGTCGACCATTATCACCGCATCGCCGCGTGTAACACACGCTTTAGCTAACGCATGGCCAATTCCGGCGGCACCGCCGGTGATAATACAAATATTAGGCATACCTATTCACCTTTCATTCGCGTGGAGTCCATCACAGGACCGCACCTGAACCTAGTCTGGCCAACAACAAAGCTGTTCCACTCATAACGGCTAAGGAACAATAATTTAAGTGTATTATTCACCACCCAACTGAACAAAACCACAAATATTAAGGATTTTAAAATATCCTCTGTATGAGTGTTGCTTTGAGAGTTAAAATATTCTTTACCTACTAAAACAATATCAATGAGGTAAAACATGGACTACCTACCTTGCGTTGAAATAGAGCCTCAGGAGCAAGCGCAATCATCTGTAATCTGGTTGCATGGTTTAGGTGCAAATGGTCACGACTTCGAACCCATAGTCCCCGAACTCGGGATAGCGACAAAGTCAGTCAGATTTATTTTTCCACATGCGCCGAGTATTCCGGTATCTATTAATAATGGGATGCGAATGCCAGCGTGGTATGACATCACGGATCTTGATTTGGAGAGAAAAATCGACCAGTTGCAATTGGAAAAGTCTGCCGAAGAAATCCGCAAATTAATTCTGCGAGAAAATGAACGGGGTGTACTTTCAGAAAAGATAATCATAGCTGGATTTTCTCAAGGAGGGGCTGTCGGATATGAAATTGCTTTAAGTCATGAGGATCGTCTAGCGGGATTAGTCGCACTCTCAACTTATTTCCCAACTAAAGATACTGTAAATTATTCCCAGCAAAACCAATCAACGCCAATATTCATTGGTCACGGCACCCAGGACCAAATGGTTCTACCTGGGCTTGGCGATGACGCTCATAGACATCTGCAAAGCAGATCTTATCCTGTCGAATATCATTCCTACGAGGTGGGTCATGGCGTAAATTTGGAAGAAATAAAAGATATTGGAATTTGGATAAACAAAGTTTTGGATCTAGAATAAGAAAATACTATCTGGGCATTATAAAAAACCTGTGGACTAGCGCGCGTAAACGCGAAAAAGTTTGCTAACTGAGACAATCAAGAGACTTCAATAAAGGAAAGAGCTATGGATTTTGGGTTTGTATTTATGGGCGATTGCCGCATACACGGTGAAGTTAAATATGCAGAGGACGCGGGATTCAGCCACGCTTGGTTGTATGACTCTCAAATGTTGGGCAGTGAAGTGTACGCTAGTATGGCTTTATGCGCAGATAGAACAAGTAAAATAAAAATAGGTCCAGGAGTTACAAACCCGGCATCTCGTATAGCCCCCCTGTCCGCCTGCGGTATGGCTACGATTAACTCCTTAGCACCGGGGCGAGCGATCATGGGAATTGGCACTGGTAATACAACAAGAAGAACTATGGGCATGCCTGCGGCAAAAGTGGCGGACCTAGAAGAGCATGTCCGCATCTGCCGTGGACTGTTCGACGATCAGGTGACTGATTACTCTGAAGGGGAGCGTCATCGAAAGATCAAATTCTTAAACCCTGATTACCACTACATCAATATCAACGATCGCATACCAATTTACATTGCCGCAAGTGGTCCCCGTGTGGCTCAATTAGCGGGCAAGGTCGCCGATGGGATCATTCTTTTTGGAGCCGTTCATCCCGATCTTGTGCGATGGATGGTGGATAACGTAAAAAAAGGTGCAGAGGAAGCTGGCCGAAATCCAGAGGATGTCTATGTACTATCCATGACTGCTTTTTACCTTACTGAGTCTGATGAAGAAATTGAGTCCAGAGCAGTAAAAGAAGCAGTGGGCCCAATGGTTGCTTC
The DNA here is from genome assembly GCA_913047675.1 of uncultured Pseudomonadota bacterium. GTDB lineage: Bacteria > Pseudomonadota > Gammaproteobacteria > UBA4457. Next base: position 15,061 of record CAJWTO010000045.1, read on the forward strand.
TAGCAGCAATATTTTCGCATTGTCCTGCCACAAAGATCCGACCGCCATCCCTGAGGAGCTTAGGGGCGAAATGATGGGCTTCTCAGATGTCTACAAAGAACCTGATGCTCCTATCGAAACGCGCCACCTGAAACTATACGAAGGTTACTTGCAACAACTCAAGGATGAGCATGCGGATCTCATGACTAAAAAAATTATTCAGGCTACAACACTCACAGGGACCAAAAACGAAGTGATCGGAATGATAGAAGCGATGCGCGATGCTGGCGTAGATCAAGTAGCTATCCAACCGATACGAGCAACCAAAGAAGTTGTCGATCAGGTTGCGAAAGAGATTATGCCCCATTTCTCCTAAAACCCAACAGATCATCTTCACATGTCAGCATATAACCACCAGATAACTGTTATATCTGACGTCATATGCCCATGGTGTTATATTGGAAAAAATAGGCTTGATATAGCATTAAAAAAGTTACGCCAAGATTACGACGTCCACGTGTTGTGGAACGCGTTTGAGCTAAATCCAACCATGCCTAATAAAGGGATGGAACGAAAAGCCTACCTCGATTACAAATTTGGATCACGGCGAACCGCTGAAACAATATATAAGAATATTGAAAACGTTGCGGTTGAGGATGGGCTTAAAATAGCCTTTGAGCGTATACTAAAAACTCCGAATACTCGGCTGAGTCATAAACTAATTGCCTCGTTAGACTGCCCCGTCAAACAAAATGGATTAGTCGACGCATTATTCGAAGCCTACTTTATTCATGGTAAAGATATCGGTGATGAAAAAGTACTTACTGAAATAGCAAGAGAACTGCAACTATCACCAGATAGCTTAAACGGTAATGACCCGACAGACGCGTTAGTAGTGTCACAAGAAGAACGTGCCTTAGAACTTGGTGTAACTGGTGTCCCCGCCTTTGTTTACAACGGTCGACTCCTCTTCTCCGGAGCTCAATCGCCCGAAACCATATATTTATCACTGAAGCAGGCTTTTGTTCGTTTTGGCGGCTAGCTGCGCTCGAGAATACCTTTGAACAGTAAACATGATTGCTGCAGTCAACACGTCCATAACCTATTGCGGAGCTATTACAACCTCCTTGGTCACAAATTTGAAAATTTAAACTTAGAGGAGCCAACTTTAGGGGAAGTAATATTACATAGTGAGTGGGTCGTTATATCTCATGGGAATGGACCTGATCCTTTGTTTAACTACGGTAATAAAAAAGCACTTAGTCTTTTCGAAGTTACTTTAAATGAGCTAAAAAAGATTCGCTCGCGGAACTCAGCAGAAATAACTTTTCAGTCAGATAGAGAGGTCTTCATGCAACAAGTTAGGGATAAGGGCTTCGCCACAGGCTACAGCGGTGTAAGAATATCAGCCACGGGAAAACGCTTCGAAATAAAAAACGTAACAGTTTGGAATGTGACCGACGAGAAAGGGGATCCTGCTGGCCAGGCAGCATGCTTCAAAGATTGGGATTACATCGATTTAAATAATTAGCTCTGAG
>CAJWTO010000046.1 GCA_913047675.1 uncultured Pseudomonadota bacterium
GTGCTCAATCGATCTTCCGCCTGTGGAAATTTTTCAAACGTAAAACGTGGGATTTTAGTAACTACATAGTCAATTGTTGGCTCGAACGAAGCTGGCATGGTGTTTCCAGTTATTTCGTTACGCAACTCGTCTAGTGTATATCCAACCGCGAGTTTTGCAGCCACTTTAGCAATTGGAAACCCTGTTGCCTTGGACGCTAACGCCGACGATCTAGATACACGAGGATTCATTTCTATAACCACCAAACGTCCACTGTCTGGCTTAACAGCAAACTGCACATTTGATCCACCGGTGTCAACCCCAATCTCTCTTAAAATATCGATCGATGCATTTCGCATTAACTGATATTCCTTATCAGTTAGCGTCTGGGCGGGCGCGACAGTTATGGAGTCACCGGTATGAATCCCCATCGGATCAAGATTCTCAATAGAACATATGATTATGCAGTTGTCCGAGCTATCTCGAACAACTTCCATTTCAAACTCTTTCCATCCAAGCAGTGACTCTTCTAAAAGAATTTCTGAAGTCGGGGAAGCTTCAAGGCCACCAGCGCAAATATCCAAATACTCTTCTTCATTAAAAGCAATCCCGCCACCACTGCCGCCCATCGTAAAAGAAGGCCTAACGATAATAGGGAAACCTAATTCTTTTTGTACTTCTTCCGCTTCATTCATATCGTGAGCTATAAATGATCTGGCCGTTTCGAGCCCTATTCGCGTCATAGCGTCCTTGAACTTAGCCCTATCCTCTGCTTTATCGATAGCGGTTTCAGATGCTCCGATCAACTCAACATCATATTTTTCCAGAACTCCGTCACGCGATAGAGACAGGGCGCAGTTCAACGCAGTTTGTCCGCCCATAGTCGGCAAAAGGGCATCGGGTCGTTCTTTCTCGATAATTTTAGCAACGGTCTTAGGGGTAATAGGCTCTATGTAAGTCGCATCTGCCATACCAGGATCGGTCATTATTGTCGCCGGGTTGGAGTTAACTAAAATAACTCTATATCCCTCGTCTCGCATAGCCTTACAAGCCTGAGAACCAGAATAGTCAAACTCACATGCTTGCCCAATAACTATGGGGCCTGCCCCTATGATCAGGACCGAATTGATATCCGTTCTTTTACCCACCTCTAAGGAGCCTCATTCATTAACGTCTCAAATTTATCAAATAATGCATGAATATCATGTGGGCCTGGGCTACCTTCCGGATGACCTTGAAACCCAAATGCAGGGAGTTTCCTATGTTTAATGCCTTGTATAGTGCCGTCAAAAAGAGATTTATGAGTCACTACAAGGTCATCTCCAACATTCGACTCGTCTACTGCAAAACCATGATTTTGACTCGTAATCATTACCCTTTTACTAATTAAGTCCTTCACAGGATGATTCGCCCCGTGATGCCCGAATTTCATCTTCATAGTTCGCGCCCCAAAGGCTAATGCCAAGATCTGATATCCCAGGCAGATACCAAAAATCGGAATCCCACTAGCAGCTATTTTTGCAACTTCCTCGACCGCATAATCGCACGCCTTAGGATCGCCAGGACCATTAGATAGAAAAACACCATCTGGACTTTTAGCTAGTATATCGCCGGCTTTAGTACTCGCGGGCACCACCTCAACTTCGCACCCACGGTCAGAAAGCAGCCTCAAAATATTTCTTTTTATCCCAAAGTCAATCGCCACTACTTGATGCTTAGAGCGCCCATTGGCATCAAACTCGTTCTTAGTAGCAGACCAAACACCTTCCGCCCATTTGTAAGGACCCGAGCAGGTGACTTCTTTAGCTAAATCTAAATTTTCCAAGCCAGAAAATTTCTTCGCATTAGAAATAGCAGCATCAACGCTAAAATTTTGGCCAGCATATATGCAGCCTGATAGACTACCTTTCTGTCTCAGAATCCGAGTTAATCTTCTAGTGTCGATGTCAGCTATGGCTATAACGCCGCGTTCCCCGAGAAAGTCGCTTAACCTTTGCGTCGCTCTCCAATTACTACATGGAGAAGAGTTTCTTATAACCAAGCCTGCAAGAAACCCCAACCTCGACTCATCATCCAAATCATTTATTCCTACACTACCGATATGTGGATAGGTCAAGGTAACAATCTGTTTCGCGTAGGACGGATCAGTAATTATTTCTTGATAGCCGGTCATTGCGGTATTAAAAACTACTTCGCCGCTACTAACACCGTCGGCGCCTATAGCCGTCCCATAAAAGACGCTTCCGTCTGATAACGCAAGAATAGCTGATCGATCCAAAATTACACCCGCAAATGAGGGGCAGAAATCACCTTAAAACTGATACCTGCCGTTTTAGTTTATTGTACTTGACCATAGACAGACATGGAATAATTTATACCAATAAAAAATTCTTAGATCGTAGAATTTGGAATTTTTTCGATATTATGTCTATTAGACATGGATTAAAAAGACTAATTTCTTGCTATGTGTCTTGAAATATTGATCGCTACTTCTAGTGCTTTTTTGCCATCTTCGCCGGATACAGCGGGAGCCTCTCCTGTCAAAACCGAATCCACAAATGAAACAATTTCGCTTTTCAAAATATCAGTCCCCGCGGGAGTATGACCAAAAGTCAAAGCACTCGTATCCTTAATCTCATTACCATTTTCCATACGTCCAATTTCCAATCGATGATTTATATAGTCTAAGCATAGATACCTATTTAGCTCACAAACGCGCATACTTCTTTCTTGAGTTTTCGCGACTCTGCTCGCACTCAGGTCAGCCCTCAATCCATTTTGGAAAAGAATGCTAGCAGTCGCGACGTCCAACTTATCGCTTTTAATTGCAGATCCACTTGCTTCGATAGATTCTATATTGCATTCCGCAAGACTTAATACAATATCGATATCGTGGATCATTAAATCGAGCACCACGTCTACTTCAGTACCCCGTTCTTTATATATAGCAGTCCGCGTAGTTTCGATAACTAATGGATTACAAACTTGATCGCGAAGCATCTGAATAGCAGGATTGAATCTCTCTAAGTGCCCGACCTGTAAGACAAGTGATGACGTATTGGCGATTTGAATTAATAATTCAGCCTGTTCTACCGTTTCTGTGACGGGCTTTTCGACCAAGGTATGAATACCATTTTCTAAGAAGTCTCTAGCAATACGGTAGTGTTGAGCTGGCGGAACTACGATAGACACAATATCTACTTTATCGAACAAATCTCGGTAGTCTGCATATGCGCCAACTTGATATTTGCTCGCAACCTCTAGCGCGCGTTCATAGTCAGTATCAACTACCCCGTAAAGCTCAACGCCGGGACAATGCCTGTACTTCTGGGCGTGAAAGTTTCCTAAGTACCCCACACCAATCACTCCGGCACGCAATGTTTCCATTTACAGACCTAATTACATTTTTTTATGAAGTTATTTGAACTCAGCTCTTAGACCCAGATAAAACAAAAATCTTATCTTAAGCCAAGGACATCAATCATGTCATAGAGCCCACTGTCTTTTACCATCAACCAACTGGCAGCTCGTAACGCTCCGTTAGCAAAATTTGCTCTATCTGAAGCTCGATGGGTTATTTCAATGCGTTCTCCCGTCCCCGCAAAAAGCGCGGTATGCTCACCCACGATATCGCCCGCCCGTATTGTCTCAAACCCGATAGTCTTATTTTCTCTAGGTCCTGTTATGCCTTCCCTGCCGTAGATAGCGCAATCGTTCAAGTCGCGTCCCAAAGCTTCCGCTATAATTTCGCCCATTTTCAAAGCAGTACCAGATGGCGCATCAACCTTCCCGCGATGATGAGATTCTATTATTTCAATATCATAGTCATCGCCAATAGCTTTCGCGACCATATTTAGAACTTGGAAGCATATATTTACCCCTATACTCATATTAGGGGCAAACATTATCGGAATGTCTGATGATGCCTCTTTGAGAAAGCTACCATGGTCGCTTAGACCAGTGGTGCCAACAACAATACGTTTATTTGCCGCGCGACAGGCAGTAACATTCTGTAAAGTAGATTCCACATTGGTAAAATCTATCAGCACATCAAAAGAATCTAGAACGGTTACGATATCTGAGACAACTAAAAATCCGAATTCGTCTGTTCCCCCGAGAGTACCCGGGTCAAGTCCTACTACTGGAGAATCTTCGCACTCAATCGCCGCAGTCAGCTCTAGATTCGGGTAATCAATAACTCGATTGATTAGCATTTTCCCCATTCGTCCGCCTGCACCAGCTATTCCAATACGCGTCATCTGGTTCACCTGTTTACTATTTTATCCTACATTATTTCATCAAAAAAACTTTTTACACCGTCAAGCCAAGTTTTTGCTCGAGGGCTATGTTTTGTATTACTTGATAGTGATTCAGTCAACTCCTGCAGTAAAGCTTTTTGTTTTTTTGTTAAGCCGACTGGAGTTTCAATTGCCAGCTTGCAGATTAAGTCACCGACCCCTCCACCTCTCACCGAGCTAACTCCCTTTCCTCTAAGCCTAAAGGAGGCGCCACTTTGCGTCTCCGGCGGAATTTTTAAAGATACGCGTCCTTCTAAAGTTGGCACCTCGAGATGCCCTCCAAGAGTGGCTGTACCGAAGTCAATCGGAACCTCGCAGTGCAAATTAGTGTTATCTCGCTCGAATATCGCATGACGTCTCACAACAACATTCACATATAGATCTCCCGACGGCCCATTATTTTGCCCCCTTTCGCCCTCACCAGAAAGTCTTATTCGATCGCCGTTATCAACACCTGCAGGAACTTTCACGGAAATAGTCTTACTTCCGCGTACGGTGCCCGACCCATTACAAGTTCTACACGGATCAGCAATGATCTTCCCCGCTCCTCTACAATGTGGGCAAGTCTGCTGAACCGAAAAAAATCCCTGCTGCGCCCTGACTTGTCCCACACCTCCACATGTCTGACACTGCACTGGCGGTTGTTTTGTACGGGAACCAGTACCTTCGCACGCTCCACACTCTACTAAGTTAGGAATCTTAATTTTTACTTCTTTACCTGCTACAGCATCTTCCAAGGATAACTCTAAGTCGTAACTTAAATCCGATCCCCTATAAACCCGACTCCCGCTCCGAGATCCGCCCCCAAAAATATCCCCAAAAACACTGTCAAAAATATCTCCCATTCCGCCAGGCGAACCACCACCGCGGGTCTGATCTAGCCCGGCATGACCGTATTGATCATAAGTTGCTTTGGTTTGCGGATCACTTAAAACATCGTATGCTTCTTTGGCTTCCTTGAATTTTTCCTCCGCTACTGCATCATCCGGATTCCGATCCGGATGATATTTCATAGCAAGTCGCCGGTACGCTTTTTTTAAATCAGCACCTTCGCTACCCTGATTCACCCCTAGTACTTCGTAATAATCTCGTTTTGACATAATAATTGATGGATACCTAACACATAAACGCAAGAAGCCCAAAAAAGACCATTCTAATCTAGGCTCTTACAAAGTATGACATTAACAACACTACTTCTCGTTAGCAGTATCTTTATCGTCTTTCACTTCCTCGAAGTCAGCATCTACGACATTATCATCAGTAGTCTCTTGCTCCCCACTACTAGTCGACCCATCTCCCTGAGCACCCTCAGCTTGAGCAGCTTCGTACGCCTTCTGCGCAAGAGAGCTTGCCAGCTCAGTAAGTTTCTCAGACGAGCTATTGATTGCCTCTAACGACCCCTCTTTGAGTGCTTCCTCAACTTCAGTACAGGCATCCTCAATTGGAGTCCTTTCTTCAGCGGTAACCTGATCTCCTAAATCATCCATAGATTTTCTAGCACTATGAACCAGAGCCTCAGCTTGATTACGCGCATTCACGAGCTCTTGAAATTGCTTATCCTCCTCAGCATGAAGCTCCGCATCCTTTACCATTTTTTCAATATCTTCGTCAGACAAGCCACTAGAAGCTTTGATGACTATAGATTGCTCTTTACCTGTCGCTTTATCCTTGGCAGAAACATTCAAAATACCGTTTGAATCAATATCAAAAGCAACCTCAATTTGAGGCATCCCCCTCTGGGCTGGCGGGATATCTGCTAAATTAAACTGACCAAGCGACTTGTTACCATCGGCTCTTTCTCTCTCACCCTGCAAAACATGCACCGTAACCGCGGTCTGATTATCTTCAGCGGTCGAGAAAACCTGCTGCGCTTTAGTAGGAATAGTGGTATTTTTCTCAATCAACTTAGTCATTACCCCACCCAACGTCTCAATACCCAGAGACAGGGGTGTTACATCGAGTAGCAACACATCAGTGACATCGCCGCCCAAAACACCTGCTTGAATGGCTGCACCGGATGCTACAGATTCATCAGGGTTTACGTCTTTTCTTGGCTCTTTGCCAAAAAATTCTTTCACCTGCTCCTGCACCTTAGGCATTCTTGTTTGTCCACCAACCAATATCACGTCATTAATCTCGGAGGCAGATAACCCGGCATCAGACAAAGCTGTCTGACATGGTGGAATTGTTCTCTCCAGAAGGTCTTCCACTAATGACTCTAATTTCGATCTCGTCAGCTTGACGTTCAAATGTTTTGGTCCGCTCGCATCAGCCGTAATGTATGGCAAATTGACATCGGTCTGTTGGCTCGAAGATAGTTCTATTTTAGCCTTTTCAGCCGCCTCTTTAAGCCTTTGTAGAGCAAGCGGATCATTTTTCAAATCTACGCCTTGTTCTTTTTGAAACTCATCAGACAAAAAATCGATTAACCGTAAGTCAAAATCTTCGCCACCTAAAAACGTATCACCATTAGTCGCTAGCACCTCAAACTGGTGTTCACCGTCCACTTCCGCCACCTCTATGATCGAAACGTCAAAGGTGCCACCACCCAAATCATAAACAGCGATTCTCGCATCGCCTTGATTTTTATCTAATCCGTATGCCAGTGCTGCAGCCGTTGGCTCGTTAATAATACGTTTCACATCTAGCCCGGCGATACGACCAGCGTCTTTGGTTGCTTGTCTCTGAGAATCATTAAAATAGGCTGGAACGGTGATCACAGCTTCTTTTATTTCTTCGCCTAGATAATCTTCTGCAGTTTTCTTCATCTTCATCAAAACTCTGGCGGAAACTTCCGGGGGTGCCATTTTTTTGCCTTTAGCTTCCACCCAGGCATCACCATTATCAGCTTTCACGATACCGTAAGGCACCATATCTTTATCACGTTTAACCACCTCATCAGCATACTTTCTTCCTATGAGACGTTTTACCGCAAACAATGTGTCTGTTGGATTAGTAACGGCTTGACGTTTAGCAGACTGCCCTACTAATACTTCCTCGTTATCAGCAAAAGCTACAATAGATGGGGTTGTCCGACCGCCTTCGCTGTTTTCAATTACCTTAGTCTCACCGCCATCTAAAACAGCCACACAGGAATTTGTTGTACCTAAGTCAATACCAATTATTTTACTCATAATTAACCTCTGTTAATCCTCTTAAAACGTTATATCTTGTTCAATACATAAGGACGAATTTTGCAATTTCAATCCTCAGCATTAATTTCTTCTTCAGCAACAACAACTAAAGCTGGTCGAACTAGCCGATCGTTTAATAGATATCCCTGCTGCATAACTTTCGTTACAGTCCCTTTCTCCACATCACTAGAAGGCTCGGTCATCATCGCTTGATGGAATTCCGGATCAAACATTTCACCCGCCGGATTAATTGCTTTGACGTTAAGCTTCTCGAAAAAGTCGCCAAACATTTTGGATGTCAATTCCATACCTTCTCTAAACGCGTCGGATACGTCGGAGTCTACTGGTATCTCGAGCCCCATATCCATACTATCCTTGACTGGCAGAATGTCTTGCACAAGGCGCTCTAAGCCATACTTATGAGCTGAAGCTATGTCCTTCTCAGCTCTTTTTCGCGTATTCTCAATTTCAGCCCTACTGCGCAACAGCTCATCTTTTAGCGCCTTTATCTCAAGCTTAAGAGCATCTATTTCAGTTGCATCTGAATCATTTTCAAGTGCGGACGGATCACTTTCGTTGCATTCATTCGAACCTATCTCCGATGCATTTTCCTCTGTTAGCCCGTCTTCATCTTCTCTTATTTCGTCGCTATCGGCTGATGCGTCTTTTTTCGGTTCATCCACTTTTTTCATTTCTGATAATCTTCCGCATAAAATTTTGAAAAAACTAAATCGAAGGCGTTACAATTCTCGTAAAAAAATTCGCTGAGAACTGAAAAATGCCGACTATTTGTATAGGTAGGGACTAATTTTTATAATTCAAGGCTGAACTAAACATTTTTGCGGTTAAATCTACTATCGGGATGACCCGCTCGTACTGCATTCGGGTAGGCCCAATAACGCCGAGCACACCCAATGTCTTGTGCTCATCTGCATAAGTCGAAGTAACTATGCTGCATTGATCAAACGCTTTATATCCGGACTCTTCACCTATAAATATCTGAACTCCCGACGCATTAACCGCTTGATCAAGCAAATGCAGTATGTCCCCTTTTTGAGTAAACGCATCAAACAAGTTCCGGAGTCGTTCTAAATCAGATAGCTCATCGATCTCCATTAAATTTGTTTGACCGGCCAAAACGTAGTCATTTCCAAGAGACGACCCAACAAATGCTTTTTCCGAGATTTCCACAACTAGCCCCATTAGCTGGTCTAATTCAGCGCGAGTTGCATCCATCTCTCCGATTAATCTTTTCTTCACCGCATCGATATCACTTCCAGCGAAGGCCGAGCTTAGATAATTAGCCGCTTGAGTAAGCTCGGATTGGCCATAAACTCTGTTAGTTTTAATGATTCGATTCTCTACTTCGCGATCGTTAGTGACTAAGATCACTAACACGCGATTATCGTTCAATGATAGAAATTCTACTTGCCTAAGTGCTCTTTTTTTCTTGACCGGAACCATGACTAGGCCGGCTAACTTGGTAAGCTCAGAAAGCATTTGCGAAGTTTTATTCATTAAGATTTCGATATCATCTTCTTTTTCGATATCTTTCCCTATTTTATCAACTTCCATTGACGATAAATCTCGATAGGTCACTACTTGGTCGACAAAAAATCGATAGCCTAACTCAGTGGGGATCCGCCCAGCGGATGTGTGCGGCGATTCAATCAGACCGAGATCCTCAAGGTCTGCCATCACATTCCTGATCGTGGCCGAACTGATGTCTAACTTGGCATCACGCGCAAGGGTACGAGAGCCAACCGGCTGCCCGTCAGAAATATACCTCTCGACCAGTGTCTTAAAGAGGTGATGCGACCTGTCATTAAGGTTTATATCCACATTCACTCAACATTATGTAGAAAAAGTTTATAAGAATTAAATAAATTAACAAAAATTTTACTAAAAACCAATACTCAGTGTGAGCGAATCTCGCAATGGCGATTGCGCAATGATTAGGCAAAATGTTAATTTAATTGTATTGATATCAGAGGTCTCGCGCGTATGTTCTCCCAGATTGGAATAGTTTCCTCAGTAAACAGCAAGCTTGTCGAAGATACTATTCAGGAAGTTATACAGACTATCAACACAACCGCTGCTAAAGCGCTCATAGACGACAGGATTCGAGTAGGTAATTTAGTCGGAGAATTTGATGTCTGTCCCCTACAAACACTGCCGGAGATATGCGACTTAATAATATCTATAGGGGGTGATGGCACTCTACTGCAGTGCGCGAAGGTTATTTTCCCAAACCAAGTTGCACTTCTCGGGATCAACCTTGGTCGATTGGGATTCCTCGCTGATTTATCAGCTAAAAATGTAAATAAAGATCTCGAGGCGATTATTCAGGGCGATTGCGCGATGGAGAAGCGCGTCGTACTAGGCTGTGAGATAGTTAGAGATGAAAAAATAATAAACACCTGTGATGGTCTCAATGACATAATCGTACAAAAATGGAATTCAGCGCGTCTTATAACACTAAACACTTACGTAGATGGAAAGTTTCTTCATTCTCAGCGGGGAGATGGACTAATCGTTGCTACTCCAACCGGCTCTACGGCTTATGCCATGTCAGGTGGTGGTCCGATACTCGACCCGAGAATAAATGTATTAGCACTAGTACCGATTTGTCCACATACGCTTACTAACAGACCTATAGTAGTTCCTGATAGTTCCGCAATCGAAATAAGAGTGGCAACTGAAAGAAATGATCAATCCCGAGTAACCTGCGACGGCAACTCTGTGCAAGAGGTAATGCAAGGCGATAAAATTAGAATATTCAGGCACCAAGTCTCCATTAACCTTGCTCACCCGGCAAAATACGACCACTACGCTACCTTAAGAGCCAAGCTCAACTGGGCACTAGACCCTTGATAAAGAACTTACAGATTAGGAATTTTATTCTAGTAGACGATCTCAATATAGATTTCTCGAGTGGACTCACAGCTCTAACTGGTGAAACCGGTTCGGGGAAATCCATCATAATAAATGCACTAAGCGCCGTGCTAGGGCAAAAAATCGATAGAAAAATGATTCGAATTGGCGAGAATCGAGCTGCGGTCACCGCCTCATTTTTTGTTCAGGCGAATTCGGAGGCGGCGACTATACTTCAAGAATTAGCGCTGGACGAAAAAAATGAAGGTGGTGAAAACGAGTGCATTCTGAGACGCGTCATTTCCGAGAACGGGAGATCATCCGCCTATTGTAACTCGATGGCAATCTCGATTGGTACAATGCAACGACTTGGGAATGCTCTAACAGATATCCACGCCCAACATCAAAATACTAGAATGCTTAATCCGCAGCACCAAACAGGCATACTAGACGCATGCGGTACATATACACAAACGTTAAGCAAAACTAGGGAGCTATACCACGATTGGAGGACCGCCCAAAATTCTCTGGATGAAATGCGACATCAATTAATAGATGACGGAAAAATAGAGCTTATGCGATATCAGATTGAAGAATTTGAAAGCGCTGAAATCTCTCCCGAGGAGATAGAAAATATCGAGAACGATCACAAACTTCTTGCGAACTCAGATACGATTCAAAAAACGTGCGCAGAGATGATATCTATCCTTGGCGATGATTACTCGCAACTGCCAAAACTTTTAAAAAACTTATCTTACAGCGCCGAGGCCCTTCCACCTGACCTACCGGCTGTGAGAAATCTACGCTCCTTGCTAGAGCAAGCAGATATGTCTCTTGCCGAGGCGCAACAAGAAGTAGAATATATTGCCAAATCGATGGTAAGCGATCCCGAGAGACTTAAACATTTAGATAGCCGACTCAGCGCGCTGCACAATTTGGCTAGGAAGCACCAAGTTCCGATAAGTGACCTTTTAGTAAAATACAAGTCATTAAGTGATGACCTAGAAAATTTAACGACTAGAGATGTTCAAATAGCTCTAACCGAAGAAAAAATTAGAGAAACTCGCGCGAGATTTGGTCAGACCGCCAGGAAACTCACTTCTGCTCGACTGAAATCTGCGAAGAAACTAAGTCAAAATATCAGTACCTCTATGCAGCAATTAGATATGCCCCATGGGAAGTTTAAAGTACACTTAAGTAGTCACGAGGACGACACCCCAAAACCCAACGGATTGGACCAAATTACCTTTAATGTGAGTACAAATCCTGACTTGCCTCTCGATAACATAAGTAAAGTTGTTTCCGGCGGCGAATTATCTCGTATCAGTCTTGCGATACAGGCAAATACAGCGAAACATACGGCAGTCCCAACAGTTATTTACGATGAAGTTGACTCGGGTATTGGGGGGGACACCGCCAATACTGTCGGGGAAAATCTTTTAGCCATCTCCAAATACTGTCAGCTGATATGTATTACACACTCTCCACAGGTCGCAAGCATTTGTGACCACCAAATACTTGTCACCAAAGAATTATCCGGAAAGCGGACTGTGACGAAGGCGCGCCTAATTGATTCTACCGAACGCGAGGCTGAAATCTCAAGAATGCTGGGAGCGAAATCGATGACTGTATCTAGCTTGGCGCACGCTAAAGAGTTACTAAAAAGATCCCTAAACTAACAATTTCTCTATTTTGGTCTCACGTATAAAACCAAACTGTGCTCTTCGAGAACATAGCCATGCCGATCGACAATTTCCCGCTGCAATCGCTCAATTTCGTCATCAAAAAACTCAATCACCTCGCCTGTGTCAACCCTCACCATGTGGTCATGATGTTCTTCTTTCGCCATTTCAAAAACTGCATGACCACTATCGAAATTATGTCTTTGAACTATCCCGGCCGTTTCAAATTGAGTTAATACCCTGTAAATAGTTGCCAAGCCTACATCTTCTCCAACCGCTATCAGTGCACGATAGACATCCTCTGCACTCATATGCTTTTCCGAAGAGGTTTCTAATATTTCTAAAATTCTTAGACGCGGCAGGGTAGCTTTCAAACCAGCTTTTTTGAGCTCTTTTGTATCCATCAGTACCTATCTTCCTAAATTTCCAAGCAGTTAATGTTTGTGCTTTTATTATACCGTTTTATCGGCTAACAGATCTGTTATACTAAACTTATTGTGTAAAAAAATATACGCACAAGCTGTCCTGATTAAGCTTGGCTATTTTCCATACCCAACAATTAATGCCTATAGTGCGATAAAACATATGTTAACTAACATCCCAAGACAAATAACTACAATAGTAGCCTTGATGTCTATAAATACAGGTTGCTCATACCTCGCACTGCCAGAATTGCCAAATCCAGAAACATTGAGTTTCGTGCATAAAATAGACGTACAACAAGGTAATGTAATAACGCAAGATATGCTCGCTAAGCTGAAACCAGGGATGGATAAGAAGAAGGTACAGTTCATAATGGGTACTCCAATCATTAAGGACACGTTCAATGATCATCGCTGGGACTATGTTTTCACCTTTAATCATGCACGAAAATTCTATAAGAAGAGAGTAATCACTTTAAATTTTGAAAATGACGTCCTTACAAATATTGAAGGTAACATCAGGCCGGCTACAAAGCCCCTTGAATATAATATCCATAATGATACGAAAATCAGTGTCCCTAGATTCAGGAAGCGAACACTAGGAGAACGGATAGCTAATAAAATCCCATTTATGGGTGAGAAAGAAAAAACTAAATTCCTTGATGTTGAAGAGCCTGGGGCAGGCGTAGAGCCGAAGAAAGATATCCAGTACCACGAAGACACAATAGTTAAAGCAGAGGAAAAAGACCCTTACAGAGATATTCAGGCCGGGCCAGGCCTAGGCATTGCAACCAATCCTGATCAAAAAATTGTAAACTCCGATTCGGGAAAGAAATCTACTTTATTTAGTCGGATTTTTGACTAATGGCGCGCTGTCGGCGGCGAACTTTTGGGTCAACCTCTAGTTGCCTATAAATCTCCACTCTATCGCCGTCGGAGAGCAACGCGTCTAAACCGCACCGTTCCCCAAAAACACCATAACTTAGCATGTGAGTCGGCAACTCGAAGTTATCTAAGATACAAGACCGTTCTATGGCATTTCGAACCGAGGTCCCGACTGGTACATCTAACTTCACTGTGTAACTCTGTCGAGGAAAAGCAGCCACAACTTCTATCGACAACCTATCGACCTTCATAAATTTTATAAGCTCTTTTTTTGAATGCATCAACAAGGGTATCTACCACTACCCCTGATGCCAAAGATAACGCCGCGCCAAGAATCAAGCCATCGAACTCAAACTCTAACTCGAGTTCTACCAGGGAGCCTGAATCAACAGTAGTGAATCGCCAACCACCTGAAAACTCTTTAAAAGGGCCGTTCAGTAGATTAATCATTATGTATTCATTATCTTGCAAAGTGTTACTCGTAGAAAAATCATGTTTGAAGCGCCCCTTACTAATACTGAGCATCGCTTCCATGTGAGTTGAATCCGATACAAGTACTTTTGCGGCAGAGCACCAGGGTAAGAACTTAGGATATTGCTCAACGTCATTCACCAAGCAGTACATCTCATTAACAGAAAAAGGAACGAAAAGTGAGCGTTTAAGAGACGTCATAACCTACCTAAGCAATCAGGCTAACGAAAAAGCAAATCCAAACCGGAACTATTTAAAAAGACTATCGCCACAGCTATCGGCGCACAGTATTTTAACAAAAAAAGCCAACTACTAAAAAGCTTGGAACTGTTGCCACCAAATTCACTAGCGATAGTCATACGACTTACTCGCCACCCGACAAACACAGCGACCAAAAATCCACCCAAAGGCAATAAAACGTTAGCGCTTATGTACTCAGACCAATCAAAAATGTTTCTCCCTCCCGGGGTAAAGTCTTTTAGCTCATTAAAAGACAAAAGACAAAGGATCCCTATCAGCCAAATTACACTTCCCGCAAGCCAACTAGAACTATTTCTAGACCACCCTTTGGATTCGACAGACCAGGCGACGACGGGCTCGAGCAAAGAAATTGCAGATGTCCATGCCGCCACTGTCAGTAGTAGAAAAAAAGTGAAACCAAATACCTGTCCAAAGGGCATATCCGCGAATGCTACCGTCAGAGTAACAAATACTAATCCAGGCCCTTGACCCGCCTCTAGGCCGTAAGCAAAAACAATTGGAAAAATAAGAAAGCCAGCCAATAAAGCAACAAGTGTATCAACACAGCCTACGATAAGGCATGTGCGCGGGATCGAAGCGTCATGGGGTAAATAAGACCCATAAATCATCAGTGCGCCCATTCCTAGACTCAAACTAAAAAAAGCCTGTCCCACAGCCAGCAGAATTACATCAGACGTTAAAGACGAAAAGTCTGTCGCGAAAAGGTACTTAGTCGCACCCAATGCGTCGCCAACCAATAAAGAATAAATCGTCATGAGAACAAGCATGACGAAAAGTAAGGGCATTAAAATCTTAACGGCTCGTTCTAAACCAAGACTTACGCCTTTAGATACTATCCAGATAACCGAACCCATAAACAGGGTATGCCAGAATAACAACTGCAGAGGGGAGCTAATTAAATTCGTAAAAATAGCTTCAGAGCTTATCGAGTTTGCAGTGGCAAAACTGCTAGTTAAAACAAAGTAGACATAGGCTAAGGACCAACCTGCTACCACTGAGTAGAAAGACAGGGTAAGAAAGCCTGCAATTATTCCCATTAAGCCTAAACCTGACCAATGCCTCGAGAGACTCTCCTCTTCGGCAATTAGCAAAATTGCATTCACAGGACTACGCCGCCCTCTTCGCCCAATGATGGTTTCAGCAACCATTAGGGGAATGCCTATCAATAGAACAAAACCTAAGTAAATAAGGACAAACGCACCACCGCCGTTCTCGCCAGTTAGGTAAGGAAAACGCCAGATATTCCCTAAACCAACAGCCGAGCCAGCCGCGGCTAATATAAAGACCCAACGAGAGGACCACAAACCGTGGAGAGATTCCCTTGTAGAACTCATAGAAAATTACTCGTGAAAATATGTTAGTGTATTCTCGTGCACTTACGAATCTACAGCAAGTGAATAAAACATTTTAGGTGCTGGATTGTTACAATTGAACCCCCGATTAATGTTTGGTTAGCTCAAATGGCGGAAAAGAAACAATCTAAAAAAGCGGGTTCCGGATCCATTGCGCACAATAAGAAAGCCCGATTTGATTACCTTATAGACCAAAAGATGGAAGCAGGGATAGTCCTAGAGGGATGGGAGGTAAAAAGTTTACGTGCGGGGAAAATTCAGCTCACCGACGCCTACGTTATCATGCACAGAGGTGAGGCTTTTTTACAAGGTACGCATATAACTCCGTTGTCATCAGCGTCAAGTCACGTTAACCCTGAATCACTTCGATCTAGAAAATTATTGTTGAATCGTCGAGAGATTGATCAATTAAATGGGGCTGTAGATAGGCGGGGAATGACTATAGTGGCGCTAGGTCTTTACTGGAAAAATAATAGAGTAAAAGTAGAAATCGCGACTGCGCAAGGTAAAAAAAGGCACGATAAGCGAGCGTCAGAAAAAGCTAAGGATTGGCAAAGAGAAAAATCTAGAATACTAAAAAATGTCCGTTAATCTGGCGTTTACATGTTCTTAAGCGAAAAAATTCCGTGTATAATGCAAAAAATACTCTTTCGGGGGCGTCACGGCTTCGACGTGGGTCATGAAACCGGAGGTGCATGCCGA
Source organism: uncultured Pseudomonadota bacterium (assembly GCA_913047675.1). Classification (GTDB taxonomy): domain Bacteria; phylum Pseudomonadota; class Gammaproteobacteria; genus UBA4457. Next base: position 16,061 of record CAJWTO010000046.1, read on the forward strand.
GGTGCAGATTACCTCGTAAATACAACTGCAAACATTTTAGTTGCCAACGAAGACAACTACGCACTCGCTGCTTAAAACCCAGTAGGGTGCCGTCCGACTGAAGCCGTGCTCATGCGTTCAGGTTTCGGGCGTCATATCTCATGTGATCGCGGTAAGGTATTTTTAGGACCGAACCGTTAAAACCTTTACTAAAATCGTTTGAAGCCTTCCCTGCCGGTCGGGTAGCTTCAAATTAAATTAATAGACTCGGATAAGCATGTAGAGCCAAAGATGTAAGGCTTGCGGACGCGGGTTCGACTCCCGCCGCCTCCACCAATTTATATAGTGATCCTAT
>CAJWTO010000047.1 GCA_913047675.1 uncultured Pseudomonadota bacterium
GGAGAATTGGTGCTCATATCTATTAATATTTGTCCCGAGACCATCGAGGGCAAAATCTCCGCAAAAACTGAGGCGACTTCGGAGGGGCCCGGCAATGACAAAATAACCAAGTCAGAGCCGATCGCGAGGCTCGTTAGATCCTCCGCTCGTTTTGCTCCCGCTCTTACTAACTCTTCCGTCGCGCCGGAGCTCACATCGTATACTGTCAACTGATGGCCGCTAGCTAGAATATTAGCCGCCATCGGTGCGCCCATATTCCCTGTGCCAATAAATCCGATTTTCAAAACAAGCTCCTTAAAGAAAAGCCATTTAAACAGTTACGTCATGGCTAAACCGCGGTTACTGCCAAAACCACTTAGAGTCGTTATCCGGCAGAGAAAAAACAAATAACGCACTCCCATAAGTTTCCAAAGGAGGAGCGCCCACTATGGCTGCGGCGATACCCCCTCCACCACTGGGTATAGCTATAAATTGCTTTCCATCCATTTGCCAAGTAATAGGTTGGCTACGAATCGAAGAACCTGTTTGGAACTTCCACAGAACCTCTCCACTTTCATCGTCTAACGCAAGCGCGTACCCACTTTGATTGCCAGAAAAAATAAGTCCACCTTTGGTCGCTAATGCACCGCCCATCAAAGGATATTTATCCTGATATCGCCATTTCACTTTTCGTGTTTCAGGCTCAACCGCGACTAACACACCATATGCTGAACCTACCTCTCCTTCGGTGATCCCCGGCCCCCCTCCCCAAAAAGGAACTCCTTGGACAAACTCCATACTTTCTTTGGTCATTTTCCCGCACGATTCGATACTAGGTACATACATCAATCGCGTTGATTGACTCCATGCATAGCTCCAGGAACCATTATTACCGCCAACATTTCCTGGGCAAATAAACTCTTCATTCCCTCCAGCTTTAGGCACATAACGAGGATCCACTTCAGGACGACCATTCTCATCCAACCCCTTAGACCAATTTAAGCGGTCTGTATACTGAAAGGCATGTAAAAATTTGCCACTAGTTGCATCTAATGTATACACATAGCCATTTCGGTTGGCCTGCATTAACGCTCGGACCGTTTTGCCTTCAAATTCGACATCGGCAACCACAATTCCATTGGTGGCATCATAGTCCCATACGTCATGAGGCGTGAACTGGAAATACCACTCCAACTCGCCAGTTTCTGGGTGTAGGGCTAAAACAGAGTTAGTGTATAAGTTGTCTCCTAACCGAGCATCGCCATTCCAATCCGGGGAAGGGTTCCCAACAGGCCAATAAATCAAATTCGTTTGCGGATCATATGTCCCAGTCGACCAAGTTGGCCCACCCCCAGTTTTCCAAGAGTCGCCCTCCCAAGTCTCAACCCCAGGCTCACCAGCAACGGGTACGGTATACTTTCTCCATTCCAAATTCCCTGTCGAAGTATCATAGGCATCAACGAAGCCCCGAGCTGCATACTCACCCCCAGCGATTCCTGTAACAACTAAATCTCCGACTATTAATGGAGCGCTGGTAGCACTGTATCCTATTTTATAGTCGTGCATTTCCACATTCCATCGAACTTCCCCTGTCTCAAGATCAATCGCCAGAAGTCGTGCATCCAATGTGGCCATAAATAAAAGATCGTCTTTGATGGCGACCCCTCGGTTAACCGGGCCACAGCAAAGAATCAAGTCACTAGGCATGTCATGCTCAAAATGCCAAAGTACCTCACCAGTCTCAGCATCAAGCGCCCACAAATTGTTATAGGGCGCGGTTAAGTACATAACACCATCCGCTACCACAGGCGAAGCCGACAGCTGACCCACAACTCCAGTTTGGAAAACCCACGCAGGCGCTAGGCCACTCACGTTATCTTTATTTACGTCATCGAGAGGACTAAAACGCCAATTCCCATAATTGCCGCCATACATAAGCCAATCACTAGAATTCTCGGTCCCTTGCAAAAGTCGCTCAGTGCTGACAGGACTCGTACCTTTCGCAGATACGTTACAGGTGATAGTAGCTACGACTATTGCCATAGCAATGGAGTTAACTATTTTCATTAATCCTCCCCCAAAAATAATGACCGCGCTCAACTTAAAATCAACTAACCCTCAATATATTGATCTTATCTCGCCGACTGTAATTCATTTAACGCACCTAACGTATAAGTCTGAGCGTAAGGTCGTCTGTCAGGTAGGTTATACTTTTTCATCAAAGCGCTAAGCTCGCCGCTAGTGTCTATATCTGCCAAAATTTCCCCAACTTGTCCTCTTAAAATATTATTTGTCGATAGTGTGACAAAATGAACATTCCATCGGAGAGCGATGGGAGGTTCATAATTATCAACAAAACCACCAGATCTTTCCTGGTCCGACTCGCGCAGCAGCCATCCCGCGGTTGGACCCCATAATAGTCCAGCGTCAGCCTCTCCATTAAAAACACCATTTATCGCATCGGCTGCAGAAAAATAAGTTTTTGATTTAGCACCAAGCATTTTTAAGGCAAAATGGGCAACTGTCTGTGATTGAATAGCAACATTCTTAGAACGTAGTCGACGCAGATTAGTGCTCGTTTCGTCAGAAAAAGAAATCAGTTCAAATGCCGCAGCGTAGTAGGCAGGGCCGAGCACAATAGTTTTACCACCCTCTTCGAAAGATTCTGAAGTTCCAGGCACGCTCAGTATAAGGTCACACTCACCTTTAGCCAGTCTTCGGAATGGGTAATCACTTTCAATCTCTTGGATCTGCGTGTTATTAGATACCCAGACCGGGACAAACTCACGTCCCATTATCTCGGCTACTTTCGCACCGAGTTCATAATCAAAGCCATCGATTGTAGCTTTACCCGAGTAAGGCAAATTATCCTCAAGCAGACAGATACTAAGCGGTTCAATCTCATCAGAAATTGCCGGAAAGGATACCAGCACTGCTAAAAATAAGAGGGAGGCTATCCTCCCTCTAAAACTGCTTACTCCCAAAACCATTTAGTTTCAGGTAATGCAAAAACAAGCAATGCGTTTCCGTTAGTACCCTTCTCAGGGGCTCCAGAAAGTCCTGGAACTAAGCCTCCCATACCACTGCCTATGGCTACGTATTGCGTGCCATCAACCTCCCATGTGATTGGTTGACTACGCACAGAGGAACCGGTCTGAAATCTCCAAAGCTCATCTCCAGTCGCATCATCTAGAGCGAAGGCGTAACCATCTTGGTCCCCACTAAAAACTACTCCTCCACCAGTAGCTAGAGCACCACCGACAAATGGATATTCACTACGATATTTCCATTTCACTTCGCCACCTACCGGATCAATTGCGGCTAAAATACCATAACTCGAACCGTCATCAGTCTCAGGTGTTGAAGGGCCACCTCCCCAGAACGGAGTACCCTGGATATAAACCATATCCTCTTTGAATACTCCCATACAGGACTCTACTGAAGGTACATACATAAGTTCTGAAGACTTACTGTAAGCATAGCTCCAAGAACCATTGTGTCCGCCACTTAATCCAGGGCACACTGGATCACCAGCCTCGCCAGCCTGAGGAACCGCTTCGGGATTGACCTGAGGCCGTCCATTAGCATCCAATCCAGTAGACCAAGTAAGCCGGTCAGTATATTGGAACCCCTTCATATAAGCGCCAGTTGTCGCATCTAAAACATAGACATACCCATTGCGATTGGGTTGCATTAGAACACGAACAGTTTTCCCATCAACAACTATATCGTCCACAACAATTCCATTAGTGGAATCGTAGTCCCACATATCATGCGGTGTAAATTGGAAGTACCACTCCATTTCGCCTGTCTTAGGATCTAGCGCTAATACAGAGTTTGTGTATAGGTTATCTCCTTCTCGAACATCACCATTCCAGTCAGGACTAGGATTACCTACCGGCCAATATAAGAGATCAGTTTGTGGATCATAAGTACCGATAGCCCATGTAGGACCTCCGCCAGTTTTCCAAGAGTCGCCTGCCCAGGTCTCAACCCCTTTTTCACCCTCAGAAGGTACTGTGTAACGACGCCATAAACGCTCGCCAGTAGTAAGCGCATAAGCATCGATAAAACCTCTCGCGCCGTATTCGCCGCCCGCAATACCTGTGATCACCATATCACCAACGATAAGCGGAGAGCTGGTTCCACTGTAACCTTTCTTGTAGTCTTCCAGCTCAGCAGTCCAGAGGATTTCGCCGTTTGAGCGTTGGATAGCCAAAAGCTTTGCGTCTAAAGTAGCCATAAAAAGCAAATCGTCCTTGATCGCGACACCACGATTCGCTGGCCCACAGCACAGAATCAAATCACTCGGCATATCATGCTCAAAATGCCAAATGACTTCTCCTGTTTTAGCATCTAACGCCCATAAATTGTTATAGGGCGCACTCACATACATCACCCCATCCGCAACGATTGGTGATCCTGATAATTGACCCGTTAATCCTGTTTGAAATATCCAGACAGGGGCAAGCTTGCTTACGTTGTCTTTATTAATAGTATCGATGGGACTATATCGCCAATTCGCATAGTTACCCCCGTACATGTACCAGCCATCTGTCTTGTCCGTCCCTTTGAGTAGATCTTCACTACTTACGGGTTCTCCCGTGTAACTGAACTCTAACTCGACCGAATCAGCGGCAAATGCAGGCGGCCCCAATAGTAGTGCTAGCCCAGCGCATATCGCTAAAATATTATTCATGTTCATTCATATACCCCTCATTCTTTGGTTCCTACTATATCTACTAATCTTAACTCAATTCAATACTTTATGTCGGCGAATCTAAATCAAACTTAGGTGACCTTTTTTCTCTATGTGATCGTACGCCTTCGGCGGCTTCAGGCGAGGCAAAACCTAACATCTCCAATGCTGTAGATGCGTCAAAACTGGGACCAGCCATACGATACCAATTGTTGAGAGCGTACTTAGTCCATCTAGTGGCGGCAGGCGCGCTATCACGCAATCGTTCAGCAATATGTATCGCTTTCTCCTGCAATTCATTGTCCTCGACACATAGCGAAACCATGCCCAAACGCTCAGCCTCTTCACCGTCCATAGGTTCGCACAAAAGCAAATGATACTTCGCTTTAGCCATACCACAGAGAAGTGGCCAATTGATGACCGCAGAGTCACCCGCGGCTACTCCTAACCGTGTGTGACCATCGACTATTTTCGCAGACTTCCCTGCGATTGAAATATCAGCTAACAATCCCGCCACTAGGCCTGCGCCAACTGCGGCACCATTAATAGCAGAAACTATTGGTTTAGAGCAGTTTATAATGTTGTAGACCAGATCTCGAGCTTCTTTCCAGGAACGAGCTCTCGCTTTATGGTCCTCTATCATATCTTCAATCATCCCAAAATCCCCGCCTGCGGAGAATGCCTTACCTTTGCCAGTCAAGATCACTGAACTTACGTTTTCGTCTTCATCTATATCACGCCAGATATAAGTGAGTTCTCGATGTCCCTCGGCATCAAGAGAGTTCATAGTCTCGGGCTTATCAAATGTGATTCGTAAGATCCGATCGCCGGGACTGTCAATCTTCAGCGCGTGATATTTTCTATAGCGGTCAAGCATGATTTCACCTCTAGTAATATTTTTTTAATTTCTAAGTTTTAAAGACATCAGCATCGATATTATGGTGACATTATATATGGGACTAATATAGCGTAACATTGTAGGATACTACGACTGCTGTATTTGCTATAGATGAGAAATATCTGAGGGAGATGTCACTAATGCCTGATTTGCTTGTAAATATTGAGGATCACATCGCTACGTTAACTCTCAATCGTCCCGAGGCCCGTAACGCGTTAAGCGAGGAAATGAGAACACTACTAAAAGAGTCTCTTTGCGAGATCGAAAGTGACGATAACGTGCGATGTGTTGTTATACGAGGAGCCGGTGAACATTTCATGGCAGGGGGCGATGTGAAATCCATGTCGACCATGTTGGATGAAGAACCCGAAAAAATACGAGTAGCCTTCCGAAAAAGGATTTACGAAGGTATCAATTCAATCATGCTTTCGATCAGACGCATGCCGAAACCGGTTATTGCTAGCGTTTCAGGAGCGGCCGCCGGCGCGGGTGTGAGTATGGCCATGTCATGTGATCTAGTTATAGCCGATAGCGATTCATTTTTCACTTTGGCTTACTGTCATATTGGTACGACTCCTGATGGAGGCGCCTCTTTCCAGCTCCCGAGAAGTGTCGGAGTTAAAAGAGCTATGGAAATCGCACTTCTAGGAGATCGTTACGATGCGGAAACGGCAAGATCCCTTGGTATGATTAATTTTGTGAGCAAGCCCGGAGAGTTAGCAAACGAAACACAAAAGCTGGCGAATAGGCTATCGCTGGGACCTACCCATGTTTACGCAAACACCAAAAAACTACTCTACCAATCAATAGGTAACGATTTTGAAACACAGCTTCAAATGGAGGCTGATTTTTTCGCTGATTGCGCGTCCCGCAAAGATTTTAAAGAGGGTGTTACGGCCTTTGTTGAAAAAAGAAGGACGAATTTCAAAGGGAATTAATTGTTTAGCTCCAAGCGAACTTGGGTTGGTCAAAATGCGCGACTCGCGTCGATTTTCCTAAAACGGCAACCTCCCTAAATTGATAAATAATTGCCGCAGTTGGGGCAGCGATCCAATCATCACCAACCGGCATACGTAATACCGGGTGCGGTCCGTCTCCAGGATCTAATAATGGCGCGTCATCGCGAAGAAATTCAGAAATGGGTATTCTATGAATGGATTCTACTTCGGCTGGATTCGGCTCCAGGTTTTTCTGATTCCCCGCCCAACACACGACGGGTGTCATTATAAAACCTGAGCGAGTTACGAAGTCATCCAAGCGACCAATAATGTTTTCTTCAGAAACCTTCAGGCCAATTTCTTCCCGCATCTCTCGAAGGGCCGCCAATTCCGGAGTTTCTCCTTGCTCTAGACGTCCCCCCGGAAAAGACCACTGTCCAGCATGATTTCGTAAGCGACTGGAGCGCCGAGTCAAAATTAGAGACGCACTTTCTTGCCACACTTTGAACTGAGCCATCCCAGAGAGGACAGGGCCAAACCCACTATCAACAATCGTAACAGCGACCGCGGCAGATCGACCGTCTGTACTAGCCTGAATATAGTCAAATTCTTTTAAGTTAGATTCGACAAGTCTCCTAAACTTAGGGTCTACTAAGTGAGCCATAAACTAAATCACCATTAAATATCAAGTAAAAATACTAAACGCCATAATACCCGTACTCGAGAAAACAAATTAGGCCGCAGTATTGACGTGCGCACCAAGATTACGGCACGATTAGCGTAACTAAAAAACTATTATACATCAGGTTTCACAATGCAATTTTCTCTGACTGACGAACAGACTATGATTCAAGACACGGCAAGGCGTTTCGCTGAAACAGAACTTTCGCCTGTAGCCGCCATACTGGAAGATGCTAGCGAAAGACCCACGTACCTCAAAAACTTAAAAAAACTCTCCGATATAGGCTTCATGGGCCTAAATATATCCTCAGACTACGGCGGATCTGAGGCTGGTGTGATCCCATTTAGTTTAGCACTCACTGAAATTGGACGAGCGTGCGCATCGACGGCAGTGGCGATGTCAGTAAATAACCTAGTTGGCGAGGTAGTGCAGTCCATCGGCACCGAAGATCAGAAAAAAATATATATCCCAAAGCTGTGCAACGGAGAATTCGCTTGCGCGTCGTTTTGTCTCACCGAATCGGGCGCAGGCTCCGATCCCTCGCGATTGAAAACTCTTGCTACAAAAGACGGGGCTGAGTGGGTACTTAATGGCAGTAAAATGTGGATTAGTAGTGCCGAGTACGCAGGTTTTTTTGTCGTCTGGGCTGTCACCGACCCGACGCTTCCTGCAGGAAAAGGGATCTCCTGCTTCCTCGTTGATGCTGATAACCCTGGAGTAACTATAGGAACAGCAGAAAATAAAATGGGGCAGCAAGCGTCTTCGACAAATTCGGTACACTTTGATAATTGCAGAATTTCTAACGACGCGATGCTTGGAACCGAAAACCAAGGATTTAAAATTGCGGTGGGTGAATTGGTGGGAGGTAGAATAGGTATTGCCTCGCTGGCCCTTGGCTTAGGCTCCGCTGCAATCGATTTTGCGAGAAAATATACCACTGAGCGTGAGCAGTTCGGTGAAAAAATAAGTAATTTCCAAGGGCCTCAGTTCATGATGGCTGACACGTACACGGAAAGAGAGGCGGCGAAACTCATGGTTCTGCAAGCCGCCTGGAAAAAAGATAATAATGAACCGTATATGAAAGCAGCGTCGATGGCTAAACTCTACTGTACTGAATGGGCAAATAGAGCCTGCTACACTGCCCTCCAATTGATGGGAGGCGCTGGTTATACTAAGGACTACCCACTTGAGCGCTATACTAGGGACGCTCGAGTAACTACGATTTACGAGGGAACTAGCGAAATACAGCGAGTCATTATAGCAAGAGAGCTACTGAAAGAAATTGCATAATCGACAAACTAAACTAAACTGATAAAGAAAATAACGATAGAAGTCACACACACAAGTTGGAGGAATAAATCATGAGAATGGAAAAATTATTATCGTATCACGCGAATTTGCTACCCGGGTTAGATGTTGGTGAGGGTCCTTTTGGGAACAGGTTAATAGTCGAGGTCGAAGGTGGTGAATTTGAAGGTCCTAAGCTAAAGGGAACCATCAGAAAACATGCTGCCGCGGACTGGTTAACACTTTGTGAGGACTACGGACACCTTGACGTGAGAGCTACCTTTGAAACACATGATGGTGCTTATATATTTGTAGAATACAAAGGTAAACTCGAGATGACTGCTGCGGTGCAAGCTGCTCTAAGTACCGGAGAAGGTTCCACAGAAATCGGGGATCAATACTTCTTTACAGAGATACTTATGCAAACCGGTGACGAGCGATACAAGTGGGTAAATAATATTATATGCGTAGGTCAAGGGAGAATTCTTCCTGGGCGTGTGGAGTATGACGTCTATCAAGCTATGAATGACTGATGCGATAATATCTAAGGTAAAACTAAATTATGAAATTCGGTTTATTCTATGAACTATCAACTCCTCGGCCTTTTACTACCGAAAATCAACGCATGGTCATTGAAAATGCTATTGAGCAAACAGTACTTGCTGATCAATTAGGTTTTTCGAGCGTATGGTGCGTAGAGCATCATTTTCTTGAAGAATACAGCCATTCTAGCTGCCCCGATATGTTTCTTACCGCGGTGGCTAGAGAGACCAAGGATATTCGAGTGTGCTTTGGTATTGGAACCTGCGTTCCCGCAATGCACTCTCCTATCCGATGGGCCGAAAAAGCTGCGTATCTTGACATGCTTTCCAATGGGCGCGTTGAGTTCGGCACGGGACGCTCTTCTACTTGGAATGAACTCGGTGGCTTTGAGGCTAATGTTGATGATACAAAAAAAAGCTGGGACGAGTACTGCCGCGTCATACCCAAAATGTGGACCCAAGAAAGGTTTTCATATGAAGGTAATTATTTCAGTATGCCAGAGCGGTGTGTCCTGCCTAAGCCGGTTCAGGAGCCGCATCCTCCAATGTGGGTGGCAGTCACAGCTCCTGGCACTGAATTAGATGCAGCAGATAGAGGAATGGGTGCGTTGATTCTGTCTATATCCGATGTTGAACGCAATGTTCCCAGAATTCAAGAGTACCGAGAACATATAAAAACATGCGAGCCCGTAGGTGAATTTATTAACGACCAAGTGGCGATCGCTAATTGGATGTACTGTCACGAAGATAGTGAACACGCAAAACAAAAAGGGAACGAGCTAATAGGAACGTTTGGCTATATGGCGGGCCAAACGGTAGAAATATCTGAGGCGTATCCCGCTAACAGTTACAAAGCTCTCGGCCTATTAGGCTCTTTAAGGCAGGATCCGAACGCTCCAGGCGATAAGAAAAATCCGCCGGCGAGCGGGCTGTGTTTTGGAGATCCAGCTACGATAATCGATACAGTCAAACGCTGGGAAGAAGCTGGGGCAGACCAAATAATTTTCATGGTACAAGCGCGCGAGCATCTACCTCAGGAAGAAGTCCTTAAAAGTATGCGTCTTTTCGCGAAAGAAGTTATGCCGCATTTTAGTGAGGATAAAACATCGGTAGCAGCAAGCGCGTGAGCTATCCTGAGCTACTCTACGGCAGTGGAGATCCTAGAACCATCCCTGTAAGCAAAACACCTCTTGATTTAAGCGATGGTTCTAATATCACCATCGAGAATGCTGAAATTTTTTATACATTATACGAGCTGAAAATGAGCATTGCTGAGGCAATCTTACCCGCGAGTCTTCATCCCAGTATTCCGGCTCTTTTCAGTGTTACATTCGTCTCCGGAGAACACGAGACAACTGGCTCCTTCAATCTTGCTTACGTTGGCATTGCTTGCCGTACTGGGATAAAACCGCGACATCTAATTGTTAAATCATTTTGTGACAATGAAGTGGCTCTCAAACTATTCGCGACACGCTATGGTTTCAATCCATCTTTAGCGGAGGTTTCGTGCAGGGAAACTTACGACAGAGTGAATGGAAGAATCTGTCATGAAGACCGAATAGTCGCAGATATTAGTATCGGTAATTGTATCCCACTCGTTGGCTCAGGTGGCGTCGTAAAATATTCGCCAGCTTTGAATGCTTGCGAGTTAAATAATCAGACCAAACTAATTCAATTTGAAGCGAATTATGAATTTAAAACAGTCATCCGTGGCGAGCCTTCAGACCAGGTGTTCGATTCCAACGAACTAGGCCATGAAGGTCTGAGTACTCATTACCCGGTGGCAGGCACTCATGCTGTGGCGGATATTAATCTTTTACCTGCTCGTTTCCAAGTTGATTTGGTTAATCCTGCTGAAACAGGTGGAGCAACCAAAATCACAAGGGCGTAGCCTGAAAAATAACTTTGTAGCTCCTCACGGAGCAGGAGCTACAAAACTGCTAATTAACGAAATGCCGGCATAACTAATTCTGCGAAATCCCGATATACTTTGTGCGCCTGGTCGGCATCGGGAAGGATATTCAACTCCTGTAATCCTGATTTTTCTCTCGCCTTCATCTCCTCAATAATTTCTTCTGGCGTACCTGCTAGGCAAGTTGCCTTTATTGCTTCTGGCGTGACGAACTTCCGTTCCTCTGGCTGCATATAAGTGCAATGACCGTCATGTATTTGCCGGAAGCGTGCGTCTTCAGGCAAAGAAAACTTACTAACTCGATCAACGTACTCTTCCCAGACACTCGCAAAATGAGCTGGAACCATATCATCATTTTCTCCGTACTTTTTCCAGATCTCGTAGAAAAAATGTAGCTCACATGTCACCCAGGATCCTACCTCATCAATCACCCGATCATCGGTCAACTTCTCTCCTGGCCGAAGCACGCAACCCGCAGTTAGTACGGATGTTTGAAAGTTTTCATCCAGTGTTCGCCCCGCTGCGGCAGCACCGCCATGTATTCGTTCCAACTTATCAGATATTTCGCTCGGAGCACCGCCAATAGTTACCCAACCGTCACCATACGCGCCGGTCGCTTCAAGCGCCTTGGGTCCATTTGCGGCAACATAAATAGGTATCTTATTGTCTAAATTCAAGTAATAGCGATCGCGATGTAAAAATTGAATCTCTTGAGTCCTTCCGCGATAAGTATAATCCACCGCATCACCATCAAGTAAGGAACGTAAGACTCTGAGGTATTCCCTAAATTCTTTGACCGGCATAGGATCCTGTCCCATCACACGCATTGCAGTATGCCCCGTTCCTATCCCAAGAAATGTCCGGCCAGGCGCTAACTGATTGATGGTACCAATAGAGTGGGCAGTGACCGGGGCGATTCTAGTTCCGGGGATAGCCACTCCGGTACCGATTTCAATTCGCTTGGTATTTACCGCTGCCAACGCTAACGTTGCATAACAATCTGACCAAATCATCTGCGAATCAGGCACCCACGCGCGATCATAACCTAACTCTTCAGCATACCTGATTAAGTCCCAACGGTTTATGTTAGGATCTATAGTCACTGCGAATTTCATATCTGTCTCTCCTAGGCGATTGCCTTATCTGTTGTTATTGTAAGAATATTATATTTAGCTACCGAAAAGATATAAAGACAACGAGTTAGCTTATTAAGAACCTAGCCTTACCGAAACGCTGGAATTACAAGTTCCGCGAAATCTCTATAGACTTTCCGCGCGGTATCCGCCGAAGGCATAATACTTATGTCTTTTACGCCATTCTTCTCTTTTTCCTTTATTTTTTCGATTATTTCATCGGGGCTCCCAACTAAAGCAGAAGCGGCAATAGCATCTGGTGTCACAAATTTCCTCTCTTCCGGTACTAGATGAGTAGCGTGATCAAGGTGGATCTGCCTAAAGCGGGCGTTTTCTGGTAGCGAATAATTGTCGACCCGACTGACGTAGTCCTGCCAAAGATTAGCGAAATGTGCTGGTACCAGATCTTCCGGCTCGCCCGCTTTTTTCCAGATCTCATAAAAGAAATGGAGCTCGGTGGTCACCCATGAGCCAATCTCGTCAATTACTCTATCATCTGTTAGTTTGTCCCCCGATCTCAATATACTTGGCGCGGTTAAAAACGATGTAAAAAAATCGTCACCTATCGTTCGACCAATAGCCTGCGCCCCGCCCTGAATCTGCTCCAAGCGACTCGAAATTTCATCTGAATCCCCACCTATAGTTACCCAACCATCACCGTAAGCCCCTGTCGCCTCGCAAGCTTTTGGACCATTCGCGGCAACATAAATAGGAATATGATTATCCAAATTTAAGTAACGACGCTCGCGATGAAGAAACTGGATTTCCTGGGTTCGCCCCCGATACGTGTAGTCTACGGCTTCGCCCCCCAGTAAAGCTCTCAGTACACGCAGGTACTCGCGAAATTCTCGAACAGGCATGGGATTTTGACCCATTACTCTCATAGCGGTGTGACCAGTACCCAGACCTAGGAACACTCTCCCAGGAGCTAATTGATTGATTGTGGCGATCGAATGGGCAGTAACAGGTGCGATCCGCGTACCCGGAATGGAGACTCCTGTGCCAATTTTTATTCTTCGCGTGTTCGCTGCCGCTAAGGCTAAAATCGCGTAGCAATCTGACCAGATCATTTGAGAATCGGGGACCCATGCGCGGTCGTACCCTAGCTCTTCAGCGTACCTAATGAGATCCCAGTCATTAATATTAGGATCAATTATCACAGAGAATTCCATCGCACTACCCCCCTTACTAATATATTAGTTAGACAAACAGTAGCACTTTTGATAGTCACTTCAAGAACAATTGTTCCAAAAATATACTGATTATGGGCCGATCACCCTCTACCTATGAGAGGCATTTTCGAGGCCATCACTGTCATGAATTGCACATTAGCTTCCAACGGTAAACTTGCCATGTGCAAAACCGCGTCTGCCACGTGTTCGACATCCATCGTTGGCTCTTTCTCTATTGCTCCGTTCGCTTGTTTAACTCCCCGAGTCATAGGTACTGCCATTTCCGTTAACGCATTACCAACGTCAATTTGACTACAACAGATATTAAATGGACGTCCGTCTAAAGATAAGCTTTTTGTCAAACCGGTGATCGCATGCTTTGTAGTGGTATAAGGTACCGAACCGGGCCTAGGTACTTGCGCCGAGATTGACCCGTTGTTGATAATCCGCCCCCCTTGGGGTGACTGTGCTCTCATTAACCGAAAGGCTTGCTGAGCTAACAAAAAGGAACCCGTAACATTGGTTTGCAAAACATCCATCCAGGTCTCATGTGAAATTTCATCTATCAAGCAATACGGACTTCCGATTCCTGCATTATTAAACAGTACGTCTATTCTGCCGTGGTCTAACTCAATCTTTACAAAAGCCTGCCTTACCTGCTCTCGATCGGTCACATCGCATGCGAGAACATCAGCAGAAGCAGCGCCAGCAGCAGTCTCTAAAAGAGTACTCTGCTTACGACCCATCAATACCACTGTGTAACCATTTGCTAAAAATTTACGTGCAGTAGCACGGCCAATGCCGCTACCTGCACCGCTTATTAGCGCAATAGGCAATGCATTCATTAGTTAACCGCCCTATCACCTTCAGGCCAGAACTTTTTGCGTATCACTTTCTTGTCAGTTTTACCAACGGCTGTTTTAGGAATTTCATCCCAAAATTCAACTGATTTAGGCGTCTTAACACTTCCGAGCTTATCACGACAAACTCTAATTACATCAGTCTCATCAATCATGTGCCCGGGGTTGAGAACTACTATCGCTTTAATCAACTCTCCCCATTTTTCGTCAGGAACTCCTATCACTGCGCACTCTAATATTTCAGGCAGTGCTAAGATAGGAGACTCTACTTCAGTTGCAAAGACATTAAATCCCCCAGTTATAATCATGTCTTTCTTTCGATCAACGATATATAAAAAATTATCCTGATCTAAATATCCGATATCACCAGTATGATGCCATCCGAACTGTCTTGCCTCAATATTCGCATCTGGCTTTTCAAAATAGCCAGGGGTGACCAAAGGTCCTCTGCAACAGATCTCACCTCGCTCACCAATATCCATCACATTACCACTATCATCTAAAATAGAAACTTGGGTACATGAGGTCACTTCCCCACAGCTTTTCAATCGTTCGGGCTTGATCCCCTGTGCAGCTTCTGCCACAACCTGACAAGAAAGCATTGAAACCAACATGGGCGCTTCAGCTTGCCCATAGCACTGACAGATAACAGGACCAAAAACATCAACACCTCGTTTGAATTTATCAGGAGACACAGGTGCGGCGGCGATCAGAATCTGCCTTAAACTACTGCAGTCATAATCCCTGACACTGGGATGGTCCAAAAGAGCATAATAAGCAGTCGGAGGTAAAAATATGTGCGTAACTTTATCTCTTTGGATACTTTCAAGTACTGCAGTAGCATCAAAGCTTTTGTGGATCACAGTGGTGCCCGAGACAGGCGCAAAGATATTAATGATGATGCCCGCTGCATGCGTGATTGGTGCCACGGCAAGGTGAACAATATCATTCGGCTGGTTATCAACATAGTGTTTGAGCCCGAGTTCGACCATAGTCACCACGTTCGCATTACTTATCTCTACACCCTTCGAGGGGCCCGTAGTACCACCGGTCGGCCAGCGCGAAAAAATGGCATTTGGATTACCAAAAGGATCCGACCAATCCGGTATTTCTGTAGATATCCCATTCGCACAAAATACCTGTAACGAGGGATACCCAAAATCTCCACTATCTAAACATATTGCACCTTTCAGATCTGGAATGAGATCAATAGCCTTTTGCGCCAAATGGGCAACTTCGGAGTGAAAAAATATCCATCGAGTTTTAGTGTAGCGCATATATTCAGCATTGCTACTCGCACTATTTCTTACATTGACAGGGATCCAAGCGCCGCCTGCCCTCAAAATCGAAAAAACACCTATGACCGCCGTCGCATGATTGTGTGAATAAACCGCTACTGAATCACCAAACTCGAAGCCAGCTGCGTATAGTCCTTTAGCAATATTGTCGATTAATTCTGCGGCCTGCTTATAGGAATACTTTACGTCTTCGCTGACTAAAAAATCTCGATTGGGATTTTTTCTCACTCCCCTTTCAAAATAATCTATTGGTCTCATAACTGCACCTCCCTATCCTAAAAACTCACCGCAAACAATATTTCTGACGCGTAAGATATCACGCACAATACTTGAATGATAAAACTTCTACACAATAAAACATCGAGAATAACATTTAAAAAAGACGCCCTAAAATATCTAGTTTATGCTTCCCTCACCTGCCACCATGAGCTCAGGATTAAAACCTTTCTTCTGCGCGATTCGCAGTAGATTGTTATAGAGTTCATTAGAAATACTTTTATCTCTCGCTAATACCCAGAGATATTTTCGGTCCGGCGAGCCTACGAGAACAACACTATAATCTGAGTCTATTTCTAATACCCAATAATCGCCCCAAACGGCAGATAGAAAACTCAGCCACGCCGGAGCAAATCTAACCTCCAAGCGCGCGGGATCATCATATTTTTTGTTCAGCCGACCTTGACCATGGGCGCGCCGTAACACCCCATCTCGATCTCGACAGGAATTTACAATCTTTATTCGTTTGGAATTAACGAGAGAGTATTGAGCGGAAGGTTCGCTTGCGCAGAACGCCTGAAATCGATTTGGGATGAAGGCAATTTGATACCACGTGCCCATATAGCGCGATAGTGAAAAATCCGACTCTGTTTCAGGATCACTCAGAGCTATTGACGTTTCGCACAAGCACAACAGGC
>CAJWTO010000048.1 GCA_913047675.1 uncultured Pseudomonadota bacterium
CTGAGCTCTTTATTGAATTCGGTCGCAAAGCTTGGGTGTGCATTGATACCTGTTCCAACCGCGGTGCCTCCCTGTGCCAAGCAGTGAAGGGGCTTTTCAATTCGCTTGATAGCCTCGATTTGCTCCTCTACTTGCGACGCCCAACTCATGAGACTTTGGCTAAGCCTGACAGGCATCGCATCCATCAGATGTGTACGTCCAGTTTTCACGTAATCTTGGACCTCTAGCGCCTTCATCTTAATGACATCTACTAGGTGATCTAGCGCGGGCAGAAGTGTTTCGCGAATTTCTATTGACGAGCTAATATGAATCACACTCGGAATGATATCGTTACTGCTCTGGCCGCAATTAATGTGATCATTTGGGCTAACGACTTCTCCGGCCAACTCGCTAGAAATTGTTGCCAGCACCTCATTTGCATTCATATTCGAACTAGTGCCCGATCCGGTCTGAAAAACATCAACAGGGAAATGGACTAATAAATCACCAGACTTCAGTAATGTATTAACCGCGTCACATATGGACTCTCCTATCGATGCCGGTATCTGATCGAGCGTCACATTAGCCTTTGCAGCCGCAGATTTTGCTAGCAGCAAAGACCGAACAAAGCTTAACGGCATTCTTAAACCACTAACAGGGAAGTTCATCACCGCCCGTTGTGTCTGGGCTGAATATAATGCTTCCGATGGGACCTCGAGTTCACCCATACTATCTCGTTCAATACGAGTACTCATACTAACTCCTAAATTTTAAACACAAATAACATAAAAACTTGAAAAATCTTCTTTCTATCTCTACCTGGTTGGGCCAACTTGTTCGTACTTGAAGCCCGACAGCCCTTTCAATCTCTCTACTGATAGCACATATTCAAACCTTCGGCCATTAATGAGCCAAGTCGGATAGTTACGAATTTCTTGCAACTGACATTCGGTAGTACTCGGCCCATTTGGACCGTATTTAGAACATTCCACATATGGAAGGTACTCCGACGATCTACCAAATAATTTCTTTTGCTCCTGGCAAGCATTGCACCAGCTTGCTCCATAAAACGTGAAACCTTGCTCGGAAAGGTGACTCGCGAGAGCAGTCAATTCGGGATCCTCGCGCGATCCAAATAGTGATATATCTCTATTCACACTGTGCATTATCAGAACAACAAATATTGCCGCCATACCACCGAGATAAAACCAACGCCGTTCTCGCCCTCCATTATTCCGGAGTGAAATTATAAAAATAGAAGCTATCAAAGCTAACGATATAAGACAGTACTGACAGAAGGCTTGTAAATAAAAGTATCCAACAGCGGTTAAATAACAACTAATAAAAAAGCCAGCCGATACAATAAATACTGAAATTTTCCGAGATGTACGTTGCCCAAACCAATCCAGCGAGCAAATTAATAATACAGCATATGTAAGCCCGCCCCATGCGGCTAAAGGCACTCCGAGGAACTGCGACCAAGCGCTCTTTTGTATCACGTCGCAACCTGAAGATGCGCTGCAGTATGGCAAAACAGTTTGGTTAAAGGAGCCCAAAAGTAAAACACCGGTAACAATAAGTCCAAGTGCAGCAATGGCGAATATCAACCAATTAGGTTGCCTTAAAACTCTATTCCTGCTCTCGCTTTCATGTGACTGCAATCGGGTCTTTTTCTTGGTTTTTCTTTTCTTCAAAATAATCTCTTGAAACTGTGCATTTTTACTATTATAACGACAACAGTTTCGAAAGGTAAAAACAAACTAAAATTCGATGCTAGTTTCGTGATAATGACCCTGATAAGAGTTGCAGATCAGGTGTAAAAAGGAATCCACATGCATTACAAGATTTCGGAAATAAAAAAGCAGTTTAAATTAGAAAGTATTGGAGAAACCTCACTAACTGTTTGCGGTGTTTGTGGGTTATCCGACAATCTTACTGACCACTTGGCATTTATTAAAGAAAGAAAATATTGTGAAGAAGCCTCAAAGTCTAACATACCGGCTTTTGTTGTGACTAACGACTCCATCGTCTCAGGGAAAACGAATTTAATTGCTAGTGACCCCGAGTATGTTATATCTAAGATCGCCAGTTTTTTTTGCCCCACTCAACTATCACAGACCGTAATGATTGCGTCTAGTGCTAGTATAGACGAAAGCGCAAATATCGAAGACTGTGTCACTATTGGTGCCAACGTTGTGATAGGACAAGATGTCTTTATCGGAAGAGGAAGTAAGGTGTTTCCAAATAGTGTGATCATGAATAGATGCACAATTGGTGAAAACTGTATTATTTACCCTAATTGCACGCTACGAGAGGACACAATCTTGGGTAATGAGTGCATTTTGCAACCTGGAGTCTCTTTAGGGGGAGACGGCTTCGGCTACCTGACCCGTGACCAATCACACCTCAAAATTCCACAGTTGGGGCGTGTGGTTCTAGAAGACAAAGTCGAAGTCGGTGCCAATTCAACGATTGACCGGGCGCGATTCAGTGAAACTAGAATAGGAGAAGGAACTAAAATTGATAATCTAGTAATGATGGCCCATAACGTCACAACTGGCAAAGACTGTCTTATCGTATCTCAGGTAGGAGTGTCGGGTAGTACTTCCCTAGGAAACCGAGTAACGCTGGCTGGTCAAGTGGGTACAGTAGGACATGTCTCAGTAACCGACGACGTGACCGTACTTGGGAAAGGCGGCATCACAAAAAGCATCAATGAACCAGGCACCTATGCGGGAATGCCGATCAAGCCGGTAAAAACCTGGTTAAAAGCTGTAGCTAAGCTCTACAAAGCCATAAAGTAAATATCGGCTAGTTATATTGATGATAGCTCAGGAGGAAAGAGCCCTGCTTTAGAAATCATGGCCGGCGTCTCCGACTTGAGTGGTCCTTCTAACCATCCTGACGCCTCAATAATTTTTTGAACATCAATCCCAGTAGAATAGCCCATTCGATGGAGCATATATAAGACATCTTCCGTACCGACGTTGCCTGTGGCCCTTGGCGCAAAAGGACAACCACCGACCCCACCGCAGCTTGCGTCAATAATCCTGACACCTGAATCAATAGCAGCTGCAACATTAGCAATACCAGTATTTCGGGTGTTATGAAAATGCATCCTCAATGGCGTATCCTGGATTGCCTTCCCAATCGTGTCAACGACACGCCTAATATCGGAAGGGACGGCTGCTCCAATAGTATCTGCAAGGGCTATTTCACTGACTCCCATATCCACCAAAGTATTAACTAGCTCTAAAACTTTACTGGGTGACACTTCTCCTTCAAAAGGGCAACCAAAACTCGCCCCGATAGTAACGCCGAAAAATCTATTCGCACTCTGCGCAAGCTTAGCCATACGCTTTACACTTTTTAGCATCTCGTGTGATTTCTTGCCCTGATTTTTAAGACAAAACGTGTCTGTAGTAACGATCACCGCATTTATCTCATCTAGCTCAGTATCTAGCGCTCGCTCCAAGCCTCTCTCGTTTAACACCAAGCCTATATAGCTCGTACTTTCCGATTTTTTTAGTTTGGGTATCAACTCATCAATATCTGCCATTTGAGGCACTCGCGCAGGGTTAACAAAGCTCGCTACTTCTATCCGTTTTACTCCCGCATCTATCAACCTATTAATCAGTTGAAGCTTCACATCCGTATCAATCAATTCCGACTGACTTTGCAAGCCGTCTCGCGGACCCACTTCAACTATCTCTATCTTATCGCCCACTAAATCAATTCCTATTATTACAGTTAATTTATATAACCTAGCACAGGTAAAAAAATTTAAAAATCGCAAGCATGTGCTAAACCACTTACTCCGCCTCGCCTCTTGTCTCGATGAAGACAATTGATAATAATATATTTGATTCTTTAAATTGCATCCATATTTTGCACCCTTATTGTCCAGCTCTAGTCGAAGGAACCACATTTATTATGAAAAAAAAATACGACTTTGATCTATTCACCATTGGAGCCGGATCTGGTGGAGTCAGAGCCTCTCGCTTCGCAGCTAATTTGGGCGTTAAAGTGGCTATCGCGGAAAAGGCCAGTCTTGGCGGAACCTGCGTCAATGTTGGGTGCATCCCTAAGAAGCTATTTTCTTATGCGGCCCATATGCGCGAGGAATTCGATGATACAGTGGGGTATGGGTGGAGTATAAAAGAAGCTGATTTCAACTGGGCTCGCTTAGTAGAAAATAAGAATATAGAGATCGAGCGTCTCAACAAAATCTACCAAAACCTACTAGAAAATCCTGGCGTAAAAATACTTCCTGATCACGCTACGATAGTTGGTCCCCATGAAGTTTCGGTAGGCGGCCACGTCTACAGCGCAGATAGAATCCTGATAGCAACGGGAGGCGAACCATTTATACCTCAGTTTCCTGGGAACGAGCATGTATATAGCTCTAATGAGGCTTTCTTTCTAAAAGAACTGCCTAAAAAAGTGCTAGTAGTTGGCGGCGGATATATTGCCACAGAATTCGCTGGAATATTCAATGGGCTCGGTTGCGAAACTACGCAAATTTATCGCGGTGCGATGTTTCTCCGCGGTTTCGACCTAGACGCGAGAGTTTTTTTATCGGATGAAATGAGGAATAAAGGGGTAAATCTCGAGTTTAATAATGATATTAGCGCAATTGAGAAAAATGCTGACGGACTGCATGTGAAACTGAAAGATGGACAAATGATCAAAACAGACTCAGTTATGTACGCGACTGGCAGAAAACCCCTCACCTCAAATCTTGGACTTGACTCATGTGGTGTAAAAACTGACCCCGCTAATGCCGTTATAGTCGATAGTAATTATCAAACGAATGTCGAGTCAATTTATGCTATTGGCGATGTAACTAATCGGGTCAATTTAACGCCAGTGGCTTTGGCAGAAGGGATGGCTCTGGTTGCACACCTATATTCGGATCGCAGTCGTCCAGTTAGCTACGAAAATATTCCGTGCGCGGTATTTAGTCAGCCTAACCTCGCGTGCGTCGGCTACACCGAAGAATCCGCGAGACAAAATTTTTCAGAAATTAGTATTTTTAAATCTTCCTTTCGTGCACTAAAAAATACGCTTTCGGGAAATGCAGAAAAGACACTGATGAAACTCGTCGTTAATAAAGCGAACGATAGGGTAATAGGAGCTCACATGGTGGGTCCTGATGCAGGAGAGAGCATCCAAGGGTTAGCAATCGCTTTAAAAGCTGGTGCTACAAAAGCTATGTTTGATAGTACTATCGGTATTCATCCGACCAGTGGTGAAGAATGGGTTACTATGAGAGAGCCTAGTTCTTGAGCAACACGGTAGACATCAGCGTGTATGATAGACCTAAGTTATGCAAAAAAAAAATTGAACAACCTTAGAGGTAAAGTAGTTTGAAAAAGATAATCGCCTTTGTTTTAGCAGCCCTAAATATTACAAACCCGACGTGGGCAGAAGACACCGTTGCTATTGGTGATTTCGCTCCAAACTTTGAGATGATCGGTTCCGACGGCAAAACCCATAGGCTAAGTGACTACATAGGTTCTGCAGTGGTTATTGCCTGGTTCCCGAAAGCGTTTACCGGAGGCTGAACAATCGAGTGTAAATCCCTCCGTGAGAGTGGTCCAATACTAAAAGATTTCGAAGTAGCATACTTTATGGCAAGTACTGACGACCATGAAACAAATACAAAGTTCGCTAGAAAAAATAACGCCAATTTCCCCATATTAAGTGACCCGGATGGCCTGGTTGCAAGCCGGTATGGGGTTAAGTCCGTAATTGGGTTTGCCAAAAGATGGACTTTTTATATTGACAAAGATGGCAGAGTTGTAAAAATTGATAAAAAAATTAACCTAATGAACGCTGGAAAAGATATGGAGTCCAATTTAATCGCCCTGAATGTAGAGAGGCGGAAAAAGTAGTATCGAAAATGTCAAACTCCTATGAAAAACCGGCCTCATTGGTGAAGGGCGCTATCTATAACCCGGAGGAGAACCGGCACTTTATGACAATATCGCCAATTTCTGAAATTGTGTCTGTCAAATCATTTAGTGTTACGGTAGCCAGAAGTAATGAAGCCCTTTGCCTGAAAGAGGTCGGGTACAGCATTTATCCTCCCGTGACATATTTTCCTCACGATGATGTTGACTGGAAGCTACTAGAATCCTCCGAAAAAACTACCTACTGCCCCCTCAAAGGGCATACCAAATATTTTCATTTAAACATTAAAGATGAGAAATTATTTGATGCAGCCTGGGTCTATCAAAAAGTCATAAAAGAAGCACAATCAATTCAAGGATTTGTCGCTTTCGACCTGAGCCGAGATATTCGTATTTGTTAGCAGTGTGTTAGACACGCCGTATTACTTCGATTACTTTACAACATACTGATGTCAATAAGAGCAGCTAACGCTCTCAACGAACTTGTCTAGCTTTATTGACCACTACCCAAGTGACTGCCCTTTAAGGCTTTCGCCTGTATCACTCTAATTAAAAATATGAACCTACCCACCATCAGGAATGCCGCACTTAACAGTGCAAAAGAGAGTCCAGTCCAAACACCTTGAGCACCAAACTTGAAAACGACCCCCAGTACATAAGCGGCGACAAATCCGAAACCCCAATAATTGATGGCATTCAAAATCAAGGGTACTCGAGTGTCCTTTAAACCACGTAGAGCGAATGCTCCTGCAACTTGGACACCATCTCCTAATTGTAAGAGCGCCGCTAGCTTAAATAGCGTGACCGAAAGCTCGAGTACCTCCTTATCTTGCGTATAAATCGAAGCGATCACTGGGCCAAAATAGAAAGTAGTGATTGCTGAAATAGAAGAAAGAACTATACATGTTACGATTCCCACATAGCCTATTCGTCCTGCACCAGAGACGTCACCACGGCCCACCGCCTGCCCCACACATACTGTCAAAGCCATCGCAAGCCCAAGAGGTATCATAAAAACTAGGCCAGAATAACTTAAGACAATCTGATGCGCAGCAACCGCGACTGTGCCTAATGAGGCCATCAATAGAGCAACCGTAGTAAACAGTCCTGATTGCAGGAAAAGAGACATCCCTATCGGCAAGCCCAATGATATCAGGCGCCTAAAAACTTCCCACTCGACCCTAAATTTCCCGCACGTTATGCCAAATTTCTTATAATGTCGAGAAGTTAAGGTGTAGCCTGCCAACATCAAAAACATAAGCCAAAAGCTCAACGCATTTCCAAAGCCACAACCGACCGCACCCAGGGGGTCAAACCCTAACTTACCGAACATTAAAACATAATTAATACCAATATTTATGGGGAGCATCACTCCCATAACTATCATAATTGGTATGGTACGCCCTACTCCTTCGGTCATTTGCTTGAGCGTATGATACCCATACGCTGCTAGGACTCCCCAACTAAGCGCACTCAAATAACCCTGTGCGAGTCGGCAAACCTCAGCATCAATTCGCATCCACAACAATAAAGGTTCGATAGAGCGCATGATAATTATTATGATAAAAGATAACAGGGCACCCAATAAAAGCCCTTGTCTTGTTTCATGCCCAATTAGCTCGAACCGTCTAGCGCCGAAATGCTGCGCAACCGTCGGTCCGACCGCCATAATTATTCCCAACCCAAGTAAGAAAAGAGCAATCCAGACGCCGCTACCAATGGCAACTGCAGCTAACTGAGTAGTCCCTAACTGGGAAGCCATTAGGGTGTCCGCTATGTTGACAGCAATACTCGATAGATTATTGACGACTAAAGGTAAGCCAATAACAAGAATATTCGCTAAATCTGATTTTATTTGAAAACGGTTCATTAGTTCAAAAAAGAAAACCTTAAGAATTCGAATCAGGTAGCGGAACTACTTAAAAACAACCTCTAAACAAATGAGATTATGAGTTGTTGTCCAACGTTGGGACCGCTTGAAGAAGCGTTCGAGTATACTCATGTTCTGGCGATTGTAACACCTGTTGTACATTCCCATTTTCAACTATCTGTCCTTGATACATGACTGCTACTCTGTGCGCCATATACGCAACAACGCCTATGTTATGGGTGACAAAAAGGTACGTAAGCCCAAGATTATCTTGAAGCTCCCTCAACAGCCTCAGGATCTGCGCTTGCACCGATACATCAAGCGCACTCGTTGGCTCATCACAAATTAAAACTTTCGGCTCTACTGCTAAAGCACGCGCGATACATATCCTCTGCCGCTGCCCTCCAGAAAATTCATGCGGATACCGTTTTAGATGACTAACTTCGAGGCCTACCTGCTCCATCAGGCGAGCAGCCCTATCATCCCTATCCTTAATTGAGTCTCCCACATTCTGTGCATTCATTCCCTCCTTAATAATATCCGAAATAAGCATCCTTGGATTCATTGATGAATAAGGGTCTTGAAAAACGATTTGTAGATCTGAACGAATACTTCGCAGCCGTCTAGAGTCGATCTGACACAGATCTTTATCAGCATAATGCACGCTCCCAGCTGTAGGTCTAACTAGCTGCAAGACTGCCTTACTCAACGTGGTCTTCCCGGAGCCAGATTCTCCGACCAAAGCAAGCGTTTCTCCCTCATGAATTTCTAAATCTACCCCGTCTACCGCCTTATTGGGAGGTATCTTCTTTTCAAAAAGTCCCGATCGTACGGGAAACCAGACTCGTAGCTTCTCGACCGTCAATAATGTCGCTCTCACATCTAAGGAGGGCGCTAAGCCTTCCTGAAGTCGTTTATCCCAGCTAGGAATTGCGTCAAACAAAGCCTTTGAATACGGATGGCTGGGAGCTTTATAGAACACCTCATTTGTTCCCGTCTCGACCACTTGGCCTTCTTTCAGTACAACTATTCTGTCCGCAATTTGCCTAGCAACAGCTAAATCATGGGTGATGAAAAGCATACCCATATTTTGTTTGGCCTGAACAGCTTTTAATAACTCCAATACTTGCGCCTGAATAGTCACATCTAATGCAGTAGTCGGCTCATCTGCAATCAATAATTCGGGATTAGCAGCTAACGCTATCGCAATCATCACGCGTTGTTTCATTCCACCTGAAAATTCATGTGGATATTGGCGACTCTTCTCACGCGGTTCGTTAATTCCTACCGCATCCATCAATTCACACACACGCTTCGTTAATCTTTTACCCCGAATTCCTTGATGCCTCCTTACGGATTCCGCTATCTGTGCGCCGACGGTCATCACTGGGTTCAGAGAGGACTGAGGTTCTTGAAAAACCATACCTACCGATGCGCCCCGAATATTCCGCATTTGCCTTTCACTTAGTTCAAACAGATCCAAACCATTCAATAAAATAGAACCTGAATCGATCCTCGCAGCATGCGGAAGTAGCCTCACAATAGACATTGCAGAGAGTGATTTACCACTACCGCTCTCGCCAACCAGTACAACTGTTTCTCCTCGAGAGATTGAGAAACTAACGCGATTCAATACAGGCGCTCGAACATTATCGGTACCAAAGCTAACCGATAGATCTATGACTTCAAGCAATGGAGTAGGCATAAAGTAATCCCTCCTTTTGAAGTATCAAATTAATCATTTTTCGCAACCACACTTTTTCTACCCAAAACTTCACAAATGAACATCAATCTAGCTCTCTTATCCTAGGATCAAAAGCGTCTCTAACTGAGTCTGCAAAAACATTTGCCGCTAAGACTAAAACAAACATAAAAAGAAAAGCAGTAAAAAGTGACCACCAGACAACCGGCTCTCTGGCTAGCTCTAGTCGCGCACCGTTTATCATATTCCCCCAAGACTCCATACTAGGATCTACCCCAATATCGATGTAAGTTAACGCTGCCTCCGCGAGCACTAGACCGCTAAAATCTAGGACAATCGAAATCATAACAATATGCATAAGATTTGGCAGTACATGCTGACCAATGGTTGACCAACTTAATACACCAAAGGCTCTTGAGGCCTCAATATAATTTGACTCTTTCAGTTTCAATGTTTCAGCTCGCAAGTACCTACAAAGGCCAGTCCAAGCGGTAACTCCGAGAATAAGACATAAACACAGAAACCTTAGATCGGCTCTCGCAGTAACACTTTCAAAATCACTAGCATTGTTTGTCATGAAGACTTCTAACATCAATGCTGCTGCCGCAATAAGTAAGACACCTGGAATAGATGAGAGAGTTGTATAAAGATATTGAATAGCATCGTCCACCCATCCCCGGAAGTATCCAGCCGCTACTCCCAAAACAATCGCAAAAGGAAGCATAATTAAAGTCGTCAGAGTACCTATTAGCAGTCCTGTGCGTATACCTTTGATTCCTTGAAACAGAACATCATTACCTACTTTATCTGTCCCCAGAATATGGTAGTAGGGTCCTACTGTGGCAACCAGGCTTATCAACAAGCAGACTACTGCGAAGGTTATCACTGCCGCTTGCGCAGGTGAAGGTCGGAAAAAAGTGTGTAAATTTTGCCGGCCCGCGACCATTAATTTTAACTTGACTACTCTCAGGCTAATTAAAATCAAGCATAAGATAGTCATGGCAAATATCCAATAACCGAGAGCACTTAAGGACCTCATGATGAGGTCAGCTCTTACTTCAGATGTATCTAACAAGTGACTACCAGCATGCATAAGACGTGGATAGTCTCGGATAATCTGGCCCGTCTCACTCTCTCGACTTTCTTTCGAATAAGAGTGAAGCGCAAAAGGTGCGGAATAAGTAGTCTCGATATTTTTGTTAATAGGTTTTAGAACTTCATCTAATAAACTCACAACTTGCGAACTATATACGGGTGTATCAGATGAAGTCCCTTCTATTTCTGGGTGGAAATGTATTGAATCAAGGATAGCGACCATCAAATAGAAGGCTAAGATAGTTAAGGCAGAAGCTGCGATAGGTCGCTTCAGAACAGTGCGCCAAGGACGAGCTAAGTGCTCTTTTTTAGATGCATAAAAAATATACGCCAGCAAAGCAGCGATTAAAATAAAAAATAGGGCATCGGTTTTTAGTATTACTAGCTCCATACAAAGACTCGTTACAATCTTATCCGAGGATCAACTAAGGTATATGCGACATCAGTCAAAATGAGTCCCAAGATATAAAGTACTGAACCCAAAAATACCATCGCTCGAACTATCGCGAAGTCCTGAGACTGAATAGCGTCTATCGTATAACTACCTAGACCTGGTATACCAAAAAAAGCTTCGGTAATTAAACTTCCTAGAAAAAGAGAGGGCAATAAAGCCACCACGCCCGTTACAATAGGAATCAGAGCATTTCTCAACACATGCTGATATAAAACACCTTTCTCAGATAATCCTTTCGCTCTCGCGGTCCGCACATAATCACGATGTATTTCCTCTAAAAATATAGTTCTGTACCAGCGAGTCCCATGGCCTAACCCACCAACTACCCCAATTAGTATTGGCAATATTAAAAATTTCACCGAAGCTATACCATCATCAAAGCCTGAAATAGGAACGATCTGGAGTAATTTACTGAGTAGATACTGGCCCCCGATGATATAAAATAATCCCGAAATCGACATCATCGAAACACATAATATTACTGCCGATGAATCGATATAGGTTCCTCTAAAAAAAGCAATTAATAAGGCGAAGCTCAAAGTGAAAAGTAAACCCAGGCACAAAACAGGTAAACTAATTAACAGACTAGGCCACATACGCTCAGAAATGTCATAGCTAATATCGCGGCCGCTATCCGACTGACCAAAATCAAAAGTGAACAGCCGCACTGTCTTGTCAAAAAATATAGTCTCCGTAAAAACTTTTTTTCCACTATTATCTAGGGCAATAAACAAAGGCTTGTCATACCCTCTCTCTGACTTCCAATTGCTTATAGAGTCCTCGGTAACATAACGGTTACCTAAATGCACCCGAGCCATATCATCAGGTGAATTCACTACGAAAAATAAGACAAACGTAATAAAGTTCACTCCAATTAAAATTGGAAAAGCATATAGGATTCGCCTAGTAAGATAACTACTCACCGAACCGAGCCCTTTCTCTAGCGATATAGACACACCAGGCCGGAATCAAAGCGAAAATAATTAAAGAAGTGATCGCGAACAAAGGCCATATGATCGGACGGTTCCATTCATCTCGTTTTTGAGAGCGGCTCGACACTTCTATAGTTTTATATTTCAACGTATTTCGAGCCATCAGATTAGGTACCGCATTACCATACCAACTGTGACTTAGGGTGTAACTTGTAGGATGAAAGCCCCACACCCACGGTGCATCCCTGCGCACTATCTCTAGCATTCTATTTATTACTTCTTGTCTCTCAATACCATTCGCCATGGAACGCATACGAACAAAAAGATCGTCGAATTCTTCACTTTGATAATTTACCGCATTTTCTCCCTGCGAGACAATTTTTGCGTTAGGGCCATATAATAAAAAGAAAAAATTCTCCGGATCAGGATAGTCGGCGTTCCATCCCCAAGAAAATATTTGAACTGTCCCTTTTCGAACTTTTTCCTGAAAGCGATTGTAGTCAGTAGCTCTTACAACCAAATCTATCCCAAGTTTACTAAACTGTTTACGATACCAATTCAGCATCACCTTACTACCTGGTCCAGACGATACCGTATCGAAATATAAAGTAAGAGGCTCGCCTGTATTGATATTTACGCCATTTTCATAGCCCGCTCTGAACAAGAGATCTTTAGCAACTTCTAAGTTTTGACGCTTAGCTTGCCCGCCGGCCCATTTGTAAACATACGGATTAATTCCGTTTTCACCCTCTACATAACCAAAGATACCCGGAGGGATTGGACCTTGCGCCGCAGTCCCTCTCCCATTCGCGAAAATTGAGATGAGTTCTTCGTAGTCAATGGCAATAGAAATTGCCCTCCTAAGTAATAGAGATTGTTCTGAAGTCCCACCAACTACAGGATCAACCATATTAAATCCCATGTAGGATATCGAACTCCTTACTGCGGTAACTAGATTAATGCCTTTACGCTTCATATCTTCAGTCAAGCTTGCCTCACCTCGAGTATTAAACTGAATAGTTTGATCAAAACTATCGGATACCACTCCGGATGCATCGTAATAGCCCTGAAGAAACTTAGTCCAACCAGGGATAGATTCCTTCTCCAAACTATAATGTGCCCGATCGATATAGGGCATTAATGACTCCGCATCGCTCTCATCGGCACCTGGAAATAGCTCTCCCCTATAATTTGGATTCTTTTCCAGTACCATCCGCCTATTTGGATTGTTTTCGGTCAACATATATGGGCCTGTACCAACCGGATACCAGTCCAATGATAGATTGTGTTCCTTCATCCCGGGTTGGTCAAAAAAGGCATCTGCTTCCCAGGGGACAGGAGCAAA
Organism: uncultured Pseudomonadota bacterium; assembly: GCA_913047675.1. Classification (GTDB taxonomy): domain Bacteria; phylum Pseudomonadota; class Gammaproteobacteria; genus UBA4457. Next base: position 13,293 of record CAJWTO010000048.1, read on the forward strand.
AAAAGACATCGCTAACCAATATTTAAATTGAGGGTACTTTTTGCTGAGTCGGATCTCATAAGTATATCTATCAACTATTTTAGCGCCCAGAAATTCGTGTGCCCTTAAATCTAAAGTTCTGCTTGATTCGATAGAAGCTTCTCGGAGACGATTCCCGAATTGACCTAGATCTTTAATATATTTACTCATAAATCCGGCTATGGGCGAATGCAGTTTCGGGTGCATCAAACGCTTAATCTGATAAACGTAGTCAGCCGCGATTAATTCCCGAGTACCATTGGAACTAAAGTCCGACAACTTGGTCTTACTTTCAATCTCTTGCGCGGACAATTTATGATAAAGGTACTCTCCTTTTTCATCCAACGTAAAGCATGGATGGGGCTGGAACAAAATACCGGGCTTGATTTTGATTCTATAGACCACCTCGTGGACATCTTCTGAAAGTGGATCGCCTTCCAGATAGCTACCATTTTGATCATAATATATCGGTTCAGGAACAGTTTCTGACGTAAGGGGCTCTAGCCTATAAGGTCTATCAAAGAAGTGATACTGCAAAACAGGCTCATAAATTTGACCTGTGAAAACGGCCTCATTTTCACTATACGATGAAACGGGGTCCAAATGCTTTGGTCGCTCGGAAAACGAGCCATAAAAAATATTCTCGGAGTCGTCAGTCGGAGGATAAGGGTTATTCCATCCGCTATCGCTGCATGCACATAGAAGAGCGAAGCACGCTACTAAAAGTGATCTAAAACCCCTCATTATCATCGCAAAATCCAGAATTTAGTTTATAAAACGATTCTAACCTGAGATTATAGACGGGGTTGACGGGCAGTACACTAGTTCTAAATATTAAGTCGAATAATAAAACAGGAATGACTAATGGGAATACTTAATGGTAAACGCGCTCTGATAGTAGGAGTTGCTAGTAATAAATCAATAGCTTGGGGTGTAGCGCGAGCTATGGCCAGAGAAGGAGCGGAAGTCGCCCTTACTTATCAAAATGATCGATTAAAGTCGCGCGTAGAGGGCTTCGCTAAAGAGCTAGGGTCGGAACTTACAATGCAGTGCGATGTAGCACATGATAGTGATATAGAGAATGTTGCGAAAAGTATAGAAGTGGCATGGGGAGCAAACTTAGATATAATGGTACATTCGTTAGCCTACGCGCCTCGCGAAGAACTGCAAGGAAGCTATCTGGATAGTGTCACGCGTGAAGGATTTGGAATCGCGCACGAGATCAGTTCCTACAGCTTTGCTGCGCTAGGTAAGGCGCTCAAACCGTTAATGCAAAACGGCAGTGGAGCCCTGCTTACTCTTAGTTATTTGGGCGCAGTTAGAACAATGCCGAGCTATAACGTAATGGGTCTTGCGAAGGCTAGCTTGGAAGCTAACGTTCGCTATATGGCTGAGAACTTGGGCCCTGATAATATTAGAGTGAATGCCATCTCCGCGGGGCCAATCCGTACTCTAGCGGCATCCGGTGTAAAGGATTTGCGGAAATTTCTTACCTACGTCGAAGAAAACGCCCCACTAAGACGCAACGTCACAACTGATGAAGTGGGTAATGTGGGCGCATTTCTATGTTCTGATTTGGCTTCCGGTGTAACCGGAGAAATCACCTATGTAGACTGCGGCTTTAATATCATGGGAATGGCTGATGTCTAAGCCGAGTAATTCATATGGCAGCTAAATCTAGCCACGAAAAATTTCTCCTTTGGGCAATAATTATAGGGGTTGCTTTAGGTATTGCAGCGGGCGCTGTATTTGGCTCGAAGATGCAATCCATAGATTGGTTAGGCGTTTTATTTCTAAATGCACTCAAAATGACAATAATACCGCTGATCATCGCCGCCGTTATATCCGGAGTTGCGTCTCTCGGAGATATTAGAAAACTAGGTAAGATTGGCGGTTCTACCGTAGGATATTATGCTTCCACGACCGCTGTTGCAGTACTAATCGGACTTGCAGTTGTCAACTTAATGCGGCCTGGAGACGGGATAGCTTCTAATATTAATACGGCCGCGGCAAGCGAAATTCTGGAAAAAGATCCTGTAACTTTTACTGACATCGTTCTGACCATGGTCTCCCCTAATTTGATAGCGGCTGCCTCACAGATGCAGCTTCTTCCTATCATAGTATTCTCTCTGATATTCGGTGCAGCGCTGACTACCGTTGGCGAAAACGGACGACCAGTCATCAATTTTTTCAATGGCATCAATGACGTCATGATGAAGCTAGTAAATTGGATAATGTATTTTGCTCCGGTGGGGATTTTTGCTCTAATTGCCTCCAGATTAGGTGAAACGGGGGGCGGGCAGGCGCTGTTAGAAGAGATCTCAGGCGTTGGTACCTATGTGCTTACTGTGATTTTAGGTCTGTCGTGTCATTTTATATTTCTAGTCTGCCTTTTAAAAATAGTTACTGGCCGAGGTCTTGACTACATAACAGCTATGTCGCGTGCCATCATTACAGCTTTTGGTACAGCAAGTTCATCAGCCACACTGCCAATAACAATGGGCTGTGCTCAAAAGGCTGGGGTATCCGCTCGTTCAACCAAATTTGTACTTCCTTTGGGGGCTACGGTAAATATGGATGGTACCGCTCTCTACGAGGCGGTCGCCGTCATGTTTATCGCACAAGTCTATGCCATCGAAATGGGTTTTTATGAGCAAACTATTATTTTTATAACTGCGACACTTGCGGCAATAGGGGCAGCTGGTATTCCTCAGGCGGGCCTTGTCACAATGATCATCGTACTCTCTGCGGTAAATCTTCCCTTAGAGGGTATCAGCCTGCTGCTAGCAGTGGACTGGTTATTAGACCGATTTAGAACTGCGGTAAATGTATCCGGGGATAGCGTGGGTGCGGCCATCATCGATAAGTTCGACAATACTGCATCTAGATAAGAGCGGCG
>CAJWTO010000049.1 GCA_913047675.1 uncultured Pseudomonadota bacterium
GGGAAGACTCTATCGGTCGGAAAGCGCGAAACAATTCTTCAGGCCGCGTTAAGGAGCGGTTTAGCCTATCCATCGGAATGTCGCGCGGGTGCGTGCGCTTCATGTAAGACTCAATTAGTAGATGGTTCGATCAAGCCATTGACTGATTTCGCTTATGTGTTGGATGTAGATGATATCAAAAGCGGTACTTTTTTAGCATGTCAGTCTCTCGCAAAGAGCGACCTGACGATCCGTGTGGATAGTTTGAGAGATGGCCTGAAGCCAATAAAGCCGAATGTCTTTGGAGGTGAAATATCGAAGCTCAATTATTTAACACACGATATACAGGAAGTAATTGTTAGTCTCGATGGCGAGATGGACTATTACGCCGGACAATATGCAAATCTTACTGTACCTGGAATTACCGAAAGTCGATCGTATTCATTTGCCAGCGCGCCTGAAGTAAAAAGTAATACCGTTGTTAAGTTCTATATTCGGATGGTCCCAGGCGGAGAGGTTTCTGCTTGGCTCGCTTCGAGAGAATGTCTCGGTAAGGCTATTCAAGTTGAGGGACCCTTCGGTATCTTTGGCATGCGAGAGTCTCTTAGTCCTATTGTTTGTATAGCAGGCGGTAGCGGTATGGCCCCGATCTTATCCATATTAGAACAAGGGGTATTGAATAAGGTTGATAGGCCTTTAGTTTACCTTTACGGGGCGCGTACCCAGGCGGATCTTTATAGCGAGTCACTGATTTTTGACATCAGTAAGTGTTGGAACAGCTCGTTTCGCTTCATCCCTGTTCTATCAGAGGAACCTGATGAGTCCGATTGGGATGGGGCACGAGGTCTTGTGACGGACCATATTAAACAGATAGATGATTTTGATCTGCAAGGTGCACAAGCATATTTATGTGGGCCACCGCCGATGATTGATGCAGCGATCCCAATCTTAAATAATTGTGGTGTGCGGGGCCGTGACATTTTTTACGATAAATTTATTGATCGGAGCCATTCTCCAGAGATGTTGAGCTGACTCTTATTAAGAGGTAAGAGCGATGACGAGGAGTTCGAAGATAAGAGTTTCAAGCGGACATTCCCTTCATCATGTAGTGTGCCCCCATGATTGTCCCGATTCCTGCTCAATGCTGGTAACTCGAGATGATAGCAGTGGCAGAGCCGTAAAGATTCAAGGAGATCCCTCACACCCTATCACTCAGGGGTTTTTGTGTAACAAGGTAAATCATTATTTGGACTACGTTTATAGTAGTAAGCGAGTTCTTTATCCTCATCGCAGGGTAGGCCCGAGAGGACCGGGCGCAAAATTTAAAAGAATATCCTGGCAGGAAGCTTTGGATGAAGTTGCTGATAATTTCTGCCGTATTGTTGATGAATTTGGTTCGGAGGCAATCCAGCCTATAAATTTTGCAGGTACTATGGGACAGATTGGTTATCAGGGTATGGATGAAAGGTTCTGGAATAAACTCGGGGCTGGGCGATTAGAGAAATCAATCTGTGTTCATGCCGCTTACTACGCCAATGTCTATACTCACGGAGCTCACTCAGGACCTGATATAGCTATTGCAGCGGAGGAGGCGGAACTACTAATCCTCTGGGGCTTTAATCCGGTTACTACCGCAGTCCATGCTGTGCCTCATATCCGTAGGGCACAGGAACGAGGGTGTCAGATAATCGTAATCGATCCTCGACAAACTCGAACTACGTGGTTAGCCGATTGGCATTTACAACCCAAACCAGGTACTGATGCCGCTCTGGCTCTCGGGTTAATGAAGATTATTGTCGATGAGGGTCTACACGATCAGGATTTTCTGGAAAGTCACACCACCGGCTGGAAAGAGCTGATTAGGGATAGGTTAATTGATTATAGTGTCGAGCGAGTATCAGTGATCACGGGTGTGTCGGAGGCAGATATTCTCAAGCTAGCGCGACTTTATGCTTCGACACGAAAAAGTAATATAAGGGCGGGACACGGACTAAACCGTCACTCTAATTCGGGTCAAATGGCCAGAGCAATACACATCTTGCCTAGTATCACCGGTGCTTGGCGGGAGCGTTGTGGTGGGGCCGCGTTCGGTAGAGTCGAGGAGTCTTTTGGTCCCTGTGTTAATCCCGCATTACAGAGAAATGACTTAGGTGACCGAGCTAATAAGCGCAAGATTAACATGGTGCAGATGGGTAGGGCCATAGCAGAACATATTGGTGAGGATGATATGCCGTTAGAACCACCGGTGAAATGCCTATTTTCTTATTGCTCCGATCCCGTTAATTCTTTGCCGAACTCTAATAATATTCGTAAAGGCTTAATGAGAGAGGACCTGTTTACCGTATCTCACGACACCTTTTGGACTGACACGTGTGATTATGCCGACATAGTCCTACCGGCTGACACACAGCTGGAACGTGCCGATTTCGTAGCGTCTTATGGTTATTTTCATTATGGGATGAATCTTCCGGTGATAGAACCGGTTGGAGAAAGCGTGTCAAATTCGGAATTGTTCCGCCGGTTAGCGCGAGTTATGGATTTTGTGGATTCTAGCGATAATGCTTTCACTCAAACAGACGAAGAAATCATAAAAGAAGTTTTGTTTGATGCTGATATTGATCACTGCTTGGAGGGCACGACATACGAAGAATTTAAAGAAAATGGCTGGATGCTCGGAAATTTTGATTCCCCGAGACGGGATGTTTTGAAAAATGGATGGCCGACGAAAGACGGGAAGATACAAATATATAGCGAGGAGCTAAAAGAGATAGGTCAGGATCCTCTCCCAGGATATGTTCCGGAGCTATCTCATGGTGACACCGGAACATATCCTTTACAGGTCCTGAGTAATGCGTCCCACTATTTTATTGGTGCGACATTTCAGTCAGTTGAGCGTCTTCAAGCAATGCAATCGCGACCGACGTTTGAACTGAGCGTATCAGACGCGGAGCAAAGAGATATTTCAGATGGAGATTTATGTAGGTTGTTTAATAGTCAAGGTGAGACATATGGACACGCGGTAATTATTGATGGTCTCTTGCCTGGAGTGATCGGTACACAAAAACAAATCAAAGGCAGCAGTACAGCAGGCGGAATTAACGTGAACGCCTTAAATACCGAAATACTTACTGACTTCGGTTTTGCCCCAACCTTCTATTCAGTATTCGCGGAAGTTGAAAAGGCGAATGCTCAGATGCGTCATAAAACTTTACTAGCTAAATGGGACGGAAAAGAAGGCTATCTATCCCTTTGGAGGCGACAAAATCCAGACAGTAGTTTAAATGATGCTCAGGTCATCGATCTAGCAAATAAAACGTATCCAGGAATATTTGATGTTTGATTTATTTCAGTTACCGAAAGCTGACAGTCGTTTGCAAAACTCGCATGTCTCGCGAGGTGTTGGAATAGTGAGATCACATCGTAAGGTGACCCATGATACTCATGAGATAGTCATTTCGTGTGATGAGAATTTCCGATTTACTAACGCTGAGGCGGGACAATTTGCGGTACTAAAGTTTCCAAGTATTAATCGGCCTCGTCCTTACTCTTTTGCGCGTAATCCTCGATCGGCTCCGTTGAGCGAGTCAACTTTTTTTATTCGGGAAGTTCCGAATGGTGAGGTGTCCGATTGGTTGAAAAGTGGAGATAGGACGGGAAGTAAGATAGACATTGCGGGTCCGATTGGCAAATTTACGTTAGACGATCGGAGTGGCCCTTTGGTCTGTATCGCTGGTGGCAGTGGAATGAGCGCAATACTTTCGTTGATTGAATATGCGGCTGAACTTCAAGTGGAGAGAGATTGTCATTTTTATTACGGTGCGCGTTCGCAGAGAGATCTTTACTGTGAGCTGGAGATTGAAAATGTAACGAAACTATGGAGTAAAGATAATAAGTTCGTATTTATTCCTGTACTTTCTGAAGAGCCATCAATGTCTGACTGGGGAGGGTTAAGGGGCCTTGTCACCGAAGTGTTGTTGAGTGATATGGAATTAGATTCCGATATCAATTTCGGGTTGGCTTCTTACTTTCTCTGTGGTCCGCCACCAATGATTAAAGCAGCTTTTTCCGCGGTTAAAAAAATTGGTGTTTCGTCTGAAAATATTTTTCAGGATAATTTTGAGGATATTCGTTCAGCGACACCTGTTATCGATAATCATCGGTGTGTTTTGTGTGATGAATGTTTACTAGTGAAGCCAATAGAGAACTGTATCGTAGAAGTGGCGGAACTGGGTTTTGGAGGCGATGATAAAGTACGGCAGTATAAAAGAGTAGAATCTGGAAGTACTTCGGGACTTTATTATAACTCGTTGTATATTGACGAATCGAAGTGCATTCGTTGTTTTGCTTGTGTTGACGCGTGTCCACATGATGCGATTTCGCGGAAATATTCGATTCGAGATAGCTTACGTCAGAAAAGTTATGACTAGAGTTTGTAAATTCTTGTGGGCTGAGGCGTTTTTACTCTTAAGGACAAGGTCTATCAGGCGAGATACCGTAACCAGTTACATCTATGAAGTTGCTCGTATAATACGTGAAGGGAGTTCGATATGAAAAAAGTACATGGCGCATGCCCACATGATTGTCCGGATACCTGTGCTTGGGTGGTCACCGTCAATGACGAGGGCGAAGCGATAGAGTTTCATGGGGATCCAGATCATCCATTTACCAAAGGTGCTTTGTGCTCAAAGTTGAAAAGGTATCCGCAACGAGTTTATAGCCAAGAGAGAGTGCTTTATCCCTTAAAACGCAGCGGACCTAAAGGTAGTGGGGAGTTCGTGAGAATAAGTTGGGATCAGGCGATAGAGGAAGTCAGTAGTAAATTCAAAGAGACTATAGAAAAATCTGGCCCTCTCGCAGTCTTGCCTTATAATTTTGCGGGGACTATCGGCATGTTGCAACGATATGCGGGTGAGCAATTTTTCAGTCGTCTAGGTGCAACTGAAATTTTGGGTGACATATGCGGCGCGACAGCGTACGACGCTATTTCTTCTGTTATCGGACCTATGGACAGCATGCAAGTTGAAGATTTGCAGTATAGCAAGTTTATAATTTTATGGGGAACGAACACTGCTACGACAAACGTCCACCTATGGGGGGGAGCGATTGCGACCGCAAGACGATCAGGTGCGACCATCGTAGTGGTTGATCCTATTAAAACCAATACCGCAGCCCACGCGGACTGGCATATTCAAGTTAAGCCCGGCACAGATGCTGCATTAGCCTTAGCCATGATGCATGTAATTATTCGTGACGGTCTGTATGACAAAGAGTTTGTTGATATGCATTGTCTTGGATTTAACGGATTAAGTGAAAGGGTGAAGGAGTATCCTCCCGAAAAGGCTGAGGAAATTACGGGTATAAGTGCTACAGAAATTGAAAAATTCGCTATTGCTTATGCTACCACGAGCCCATCTGCTATACGCACAGTTGTGGGAATGGAGCGTTACTCCAATGGACACACCGCAGTGCGCGCAGTTGCGTGTTTGCCGGGTCTTGTTGGTGCTTATCGTGAGAAAGGTGGTGGGCTGAGTTCTTTCATGCTTTCTATGTTTTTTGAGGCGCTAGATTATAGCGTCATGCTGCCCCCCGAGGAGCATTTGCCGAGAAGCAGAAGCTTACATCTCGCAGAATTAGGTAGAGCCTTAACCGATCCAGATATGGATCCTCCAGTAGAATGCCTTATGGTTTATAACTCTAATCCAGTTGTAACTGCGCCCAATCAAAATTTAGTGATAGAAGGGCTTAAACGCGACGATTTATTTGCGGTGGTACACGAGCAGTTTATAACTGACACAGCACTTTACGCAGATATTGTTTTACCAGCCACGACGCAATTCGAGCATTTAGAACTGATGCCTTCGTGGGGTACAGGCTACCTAGCGCTAAATAAACCTGCTATTGAGCCCTTAGGAGAGGCGGTTCCAAATACTGAACTATTCCGTCGGCTATCGCGCGCTATGGGCTTCACCGAGACCTATCTTCATTTATCGGACGAAGAGCGTATTCGTCTTATGATGGCCACTGGTCATAAATATATTTGTGGGATAACTTATGAAACCTTAGCTGAAAATGGGTGGGCCTCGCTAAATTTAGGAGACTTTCAACCGTTAGCTAATGGACAGTTTACGACTCCAAGCGGCAAGTGCGAATTTTACTCGCAAGACTATGCCGATGCGGGACAAGATCCGCTCCCAATCTATGAGCCATTAGACCCTTTTGAATATGGAGTTGATTATGAAACTCCTTTACATTTAGTGAGCGCAAAAAATGCTCACTTTTTGAACTCAGAATATGTGAATTTACGTCATCGCGGTACTGTAAAGCACCAGCCCGAAGTCGAAATGAACCCTCAGGATGCGGCCAGTCGCGATATAGTCGATGGTGACATGGTGCGCCTGTATAATCGTTTTGGCGAGGTTCGGGTGAGGGTACATGTATCGAATATGACGAAGGAGGGAGTTGTCTACTTACCGTTTAATTGGTGGCCTGAGACTACCGCTAATGGCCAATCAGCTAATGCCTTAACTCCAGATGGGGTGAGTAGGCGGGACATCGGAAGTAATGCATTTGATGCGCATATTCAGATTCGGAAAGCGGGGTAGTTGAAATTTCGTGACTTACAATCTGTAAGGATAAAGTTTTAAAGGGGAATACCTATGGGTTTACAGGATAATCATTATTCGGAAGAAAATCACGGTCATCACGAGTATTTAGATCTGGGAGACTTTCCTCTAATATCTGGCGAAGTTTTACTTAATGCAAAGCTAGCCTACAAAACTTTAGGGGCCCTGAGCGACAAGAAAGACAATGCTATTTTATTTCCGCACATGTGGTCGGGCACATCGGCTTCTATGGAGTCCTTTGTCGGCCCTGGTCGTCCTTTAGACCCTGATAAATATTTTATAATTTTCCCCGGACAATTTGCGAACGGATTTTCATCATCTCCGAGTAATACGAAAGCGCCGCAAGATGCCGGTAACTTCCCGAATATTATGATTGGTGATGATGTGATTGCTCAGCATGAATTGATTACCAAAGTGTTCGGTATTTCTGAACTACAACTAGTGACAGGCTGGTCGATGGGTGCTGAGCAAACATACGAGTGGGCGGTCCGATATCCGAGTATGGTAAAACGCGCAGTACCTTTCGCAGGCACGGCCAAGACAACACCTCACGATTATATATTTGTTCGTTCTCATGAGAATGCAATTAAGTCTGATCCGGCTTGGGCGGAAGGTTTTTACGGAAAAGCGACCGACGTACATGTAGGATTGCGACGGCACGCAGAGACTTGGTCAGTGATGGGTTTGTGCTCTGAATTTTATAAGCAAGAGATTTGGCGTGAGATCGGATTTGGTTCACTTGATGAATTCTTGGTTGGCTTCTGGGAAGCTTATTTTAAGCCTATGGATCCTAATAATTTGATTTGGATGGCTTGGAAATGGAGACACGGGGATGTGAGTCTTAATTCTAAAAATAATCTTGACGAGGCCCTAGGAAGGATAACTGCGAAGGTTACTGCAGTAGCTTTCGCCAACGATATGTTTTTCCCACCATCGGATATTGTAGAGGAAGTTTCTAAAATTCCAAACGCAGAGTATCGACTAGTAGAGTCTCTTTGGGCACATTTCACAATGTTTTGTATGAATGAGAAAGATAAAAAAGCAATCGATGATATCTTCACAGAAGTTTTATCGACTTAAGGATTCGGCTTTTATTATTCTCTGGCTCTACGTTTAAGCTGTTTAGTTAACCGATACGCGCGCTTCTAGTTGCTCAATGCCCGATTCATGGTTGTGTTGGGCGATAACTTTGACTTCTTCGGAAGTTGCCCAATTCTCATCCCAATCCCTAAGCATAACTAGCATCTCTTTCCAAAACCAAAATGGTATCCAGGAAATTAGAGTCATAGTGATATATCCATAGGGGCTCTCAGGCATTGGTTTCCATTTAAATTGATAGTGAGGCTGATCCGCATTTTCGTGATGAGTACCATGACGACCAAGATTAAAAGTAAAATGATTACCGATAGGGTTGCAGCTAGAAAAAGTATTTCGTGAAGTAATAGGTTCCCCATCGAGACGAATCAATCCGTAGTGTGAGAAAAAGTTCAGACCTTCCAGAATGTATTTAGATACTAAAGCAGCTAGCAACCAGACGCCTAGTCCCATGAGTCCACTTGCGAGGTAAGCTAAAAGTATAATAACCCCGCCTCTTAGCCACGCCTGTATTACGCGATTGTGAAGAGAAAAGCGGCTTTTCCCTATGGCATCCAGTCGCTTTTTTTCAATACCAAAACCGTTTGTCCATTGTTCAAGTTGGCCTTTTGTTAGAAATTCATAAAAGCCCATGCCGCGTTTCGGAGACACGGGATCTCGTCCCACGAGCCCTAAATTTTTATGGTGCCCATATACATGTTCGGTGGCAAAATTAGTTCCAAATGACAGCGCAAAGTCCCATCGCCCAAGCCACAAATCAAAGGGTTTTGAGATACGATGAGTTAACTCATGACAGGAACCAGTCCCACTTACCCCTAGTAGTGCACCTAGTGACAGTCCGGCGCCCAAGATAGCAAGAAATCCGTTACTTTCCTTAGCCAGTAATACATCGTAACTTATCCTAAAAAAGATCAGCTGCTCATTGATAAATTCCCCCCACCCGAGCAGATCAATTGGACTGACGACCCAAAGAGTAGCGAAAAAGACAAAGAAGTGACAAACAACTGCCGAGTAGATTATCAGATCATGAATGATAGGATGACTATATTTAGGATTACTTTCGTCGCGCCAGTTTTTAGTGAGGATCTCTCCCCCTACACCTATTAAGAACAAAAAAGCTACTCCGCACCAGGTCCAGGCACCTCCGAGCAATAGGCCTGCTACTAGCAAGAAACTCCAGATCCAATGGATGTAACCGAATCTCAAATATTTCCACATATTTGGTGCTCCCTTCTCTTCTATCTCACTTGTTGCAAGTCTTCCTCACCTAATTTTTTCTGCTAATGAACAAACCTGGAGGATTAGGGTAACCCCAACTGTTCCCGATATCAAATGGACTGATAATCTATTGCAAAATTTATTAAGCTGTTTACTAATATTACCCTTACTAGCGATCTGGATGGTCGATTTATTCTATCGAAGGTGTATTCTTATTGTTTAATTAAAATAACTTGGTAAAGAGACATAGAGTAGCAACTAGGGGAGAAGAATTTATGCCTATAAAACATTATGACTGGTCTGCATATCATGCGAATGTTCGACCACATAAAGTGGCTATCAAAGATTTAAGTGCGAAAAAAGAACTTACTTATCTAGATTTAGATCGGAGAGCTAATAGGTTAGCAGCTTGGTTACAGGGGCAAGGAGTAGCCAAAGGTGATCGTGTGGCGATTTTGTCTCAAAACTGCCCAGAGTTTTTCGAGCTTGAATTTGCCTGCGCAAAAATTGGAGCAGTGGAACTCCCCCTTAATTGGCGGTTAACTAAGCCTGAGCTTGAATATATTTTGTGTGATAGTGAACCTTCTGTTCTAATTTATGATGAGACATTTTCGGACGTGTCTACAGCGCTACTGATTGACTGCGGCATACAGTCGTCGCTTGAGATCAATCAAAACGATATTAGCAATCAGTATGAAATGGCTCTGAGTAATGCACATGATGCGCCTACGATTGTTGAGTGCTACCAAGAAGATTTGATAATGATCATGTACACCTCGGGAACTACTGGTCACCCTAAAGGCGCTATGATCACTCATCAAATGCAGTTGTATAATGCGATAAATTTAGCGGCTCCAGCATTGGTGACGACCGAAACTGTGCAGTTGGTTGTGCTTCCTCTATTTCATACCGGTGGTATGAATTGTTACGCGAATCCAGTTTTACATGCAGGAGGTCAGATAATTCTAATTAGGGAATTTGAGCCGGGATTAGCTCTATCAATAATTGGTGATACTGATTATCAAGTTAGCCATTTTTTCGGCGTACCAGCGCCCTATCAATTTATGATGAATCATCCAAGTTTTGTCGGTACAGATCTGTCAAATTTAAAAATAGCAGGTATAGGAGGAGCACCCTGCGCCGAGTCGATTTTGCGCACTTGGGCAGATCGTGGTGTTGCTATGGTTCAGGGGTGGGGAATGACTGAAACAAGTCCAGGTGGTATAGGCCTCGATCCTGGTGATGCTGAGAGAAAACTTGGATCTGCGGGCAAGCCGCTACTGCATACGGAAGTAAAAGTAGTGGACGACCGAGGACAGGATCTGCCTTGGGGTGAAGTCGGAGAGCTATATATTAAAGGTCCGAACATTACTCCAGGCTATTGGAATAATCCCAAAGCGACTGCAGATTCATTTGACGATGGCTGGCTTAAAACTGGGGACGCTGCTCGTTTTGATGACGAGGGATTTATTTACATTGTTGATCGCTGGAAAGACATGTATATATCTGGCGGCGAAAACGTGTATCCGGCCGAAGTAGAGAATGTGATATATCAACTTCCTGAAGTTGCTGAGGTGGCCATAATTGGAGTACCAGACGAGCGTTGGGGAGAAACGGGGAAAGCATTTCTGGTGGTAAAGGCTGGCGCTACGATTGACGAGGGTAGCGTGATTTCTCATTGTCTTGAAAATTTAGCGAAGTTCAAAGTACCGCAGTCAGTAGAATTTATTGATGCTTTACCCAGAAATGCCACGGGCAAGGTACTAAAAAGATCTCTTAGCTAGACAGGTGATAAGTCGAGCTTAGATAAGGAGAGGGGGGAGTGCTTGATAAAGATCTTGATTGGTTGGTTTGCCGTGAGGCTATTAGCGATCTGCCGGCTCGTTACTGTGATTGTGTCTGGCGAGATGATATGGAGAGCTTGGTGGCTTTATTTGCGCCGTCTGGGACATTCGTCGCTATTTTTGACGGAATTGAAACCGTAGTCAGCGGACGTAAAGCGCTGACAGAATTTTATGAGGCTGCGGTCGGATTTATGCCGCGCCCTTTCATCCATAATCATGTAGTAGAAATCGTTTCCAAAGAATTTGCGACAGGTCGTTGTTACCTCGACCTTCGGAGTGGTCGGCATAATATGGACTGGCTAGGCGCTGGTTTCTATGAGGATGAGTACGTGAGAATAGACTCCGAATGGAAATTCCAGTTACGTAAATTCACCGCGCTAAGGATGGAGGAACTTCCCGATGGAATTAATTTGTCGCAATAGAGAAATACATCAGAATTTAAATTAAATATTAGGGCTTTTTATGTCTCTTACATCAAATATTTACTCGCGTCCATCAGCACGATATTACGCTCTGGGCCTGTTAACAATAGTGTATACTTTCAATTTTGTTGACCGCCAGTTATTGGCTATTCTTCAGGAATCAATTAAAGCCGATCTTCTATTATCGGACTCTCAGCTTGGGTTGCTCACCGGGTTTGCTTTCGCTGTTTTTTATGTTCTGGCCGGTATTCCTATCGCTCGCTGGGCGGATAAATCAAACCGAAAAAATATAGTGGCGCTGGCCATTGGGTGCTGGAGCTTTATGACTGCTATTAGCGGACTAGTTCAAAATTATACTCAGCTACTAATGGCTCGAATCGGTGTCGGAGTCGGCGAGGCCGGCGGCAGTCCGCCTGCCCATTCAATTATTTCTGATATTTTCCCCCCAGAGAATAGGGCGAGTGCACTGGCATTTTATTGTACAGGTATAAATATAGGTGTGCTTTTAGGCTTCTTATTTGGCGGTTGGTTGAATGAAGTGTTTAGTTGGAGAGTCGCATTTTTTGTAGTCGGCGCACCTGGCATACTTATAGGACTAATCGTGTGGTTTACGTTGCGCGAACCCATTCGCGGTTTTTCTGAAAACAAATCTGTCAACCAATCATCGGAGTCGTCCTATGGGATAGTGTTTAGGACATTATGGAGTTGTAGATCTTTCAGACATATCGCCGCTGGTGCCGCACTTAATGCATTTGCAACATATTCGACTAGTAGTTGGATCGCTTCATTTATGATTAGAAGTCATGGTTTGAGTACTGGAGAGATAGGTACTTGGCTTGCAGCTATTTTGGGTTTGGGGGGCGCGTTTGGTGTTTTCTTTGGTAGCTATATTGCAGAACGACTTGCATTGAAAGATATCCGCTGGTATGTGTGGTTACCCAGTCTAGCAGGGTTTATATGTATCCCCTTTTTAGTAGCGACATACTTAGCGAATGATCCGTATCATTCATTTTTCCTTCAAATTATTCCAGGAATTCTTTTTAATGTTTACCTTGGAAATGCACTAGCTATGACTCACGGACTGGTTGGATTAAGAATGCGTGCGTTATCCTCTGCGGTTTTATTTTTTATACTTAATATTATTGGGCTTGGCTTAGGACCATGGCTTGTTGGGATCTTGAGCGATACTCTAGCGCCAAGTTTTGGAATTGAATCTCTCCGATACGCAATGGTATTTTTGATTCCTGCTGCAATGTGTTGGTCTGCATTACACTTCTACTTTGGGGGCAGAACTCTTGCTAATGACCTCGCGAATGCTCCCGACTAACAGATACAGGTATCGGCATAGGTTGATAATATATTTGTCTCAGGTGGGAGTACGGGTTACAGGAGGAGTGGATTCGCTTAGTTCTCTAGTGACGATGTCGTCTGGCAAGTCAAATGCCGCCGCAAAACTTGGATCCATTTCGGAGTATTCTGGCATACCGTTATTACTGGGCGGCTGGGTTATAGAGGCTGCTCCTGTATCCCTTCTGTAGGGCGCAGGTTCCTTATACCGCGCAAGCTCACTCTCGGAAATCTTATTCAATGCGACCACCTCGGGATCTATCCAAGCCTCTCCATCTATACTGGTGGATGAGGTTGATATTTCAAGCGCGAGATTTTCAGGCCCCGCAAAATAGATAGACTGACAAAACCCATGATTAAGTGGTCCGAGGACACGGACCCCGTGCGATCGAATTCTATCTCTCATAGTCAATAATTCAGACTCAGTGTTCACGCTGAAAGCTATATGCTGCATTACGCCTGGCGCACAGGGCTTCACAGGATTTCCTGCGTGAGATACCCCCTTTTCTACCGGTATATCTTTCACCATTGGCGCGAAAACGAAAGCTACCGAAGAGTTATCGTTAAGCTCCATAAATGCATGAAAATAACCATCAACATTATGCATCCAATATAGCGCTTTTAACTTCAGTCCTAGGACATCTGAGAAAAATTCTATTTGCTCTTTTACGTTTGCCGTCATGAAGGCTACGTGATGAACACCATTAACAATCCCCATTATTTTTTACCCCCTAGAAGATATGTTTTTATGTATTCTGCCTGGGTTAGTTTCAAACAAAACGAGTTGCAAATTAAGAAAACATGTCGGCTACTATGTTGTCGTACCAACTATACGCATATTGAACTTCTCTTCTTAACGTATCTGGGCTGGCGTTACTAGCTGTTAAACCGCCGGATACACTTTTTATTTCAGACTGATCTTCTGACAATCGGTACACGGCTGCGATCGAAATACCATAGTCGGGCGCCACTAGACTGTAGCATGTGTTTACGTAGGAAGGCTCTGGCATTTCAGTTTCGTTGAGGGATGCTATGACTGCTGTTGCACAGACTTTAGCTTGGGAGTTCGCCGCGTACGCCGATTTAGGCATAGCATTTGCTAGGCTTGCATCGCCAATAACATATATTCCTTTGTGTATTTTAGACTCGAATGTGCCGAGGTGAACTGGACACCAGCCTGTTCTGTCGGACAACCCGGCCAATCGCGCTATGTCTCCTGCTTGTTGTGGAGGGATTATATTGGCGACATCGGCACTAAAGTCGTCAAAGTCAGTAGATACGACCATCCCGGCTGAGTCCACTGATGTCACCCCTCCGCCAGTTTCGGTACCTGGCACCCAATCTATCATCCCTTTATAGCGCGCTTCCCAGCCCTGCATGAATAGTTCTTGTTTAGAAAATTTATCTTTAGCGTCTATCACTAAAATTTTTGATTTGGGCTTATTATGCTTTAAATAATGTGCGATTTGGCAGACTCTTTCATAGGGCCCAGGAGGGCACCGAAACGGGTTTGCCGGTGGGGCTAAGATAACTAAGCCACCGTCATCCATTGCGAGTAGTTGTTTACGTAGAAGGCTTGTTTGCGCACCAGCTTTCCACGCGTGGGGCATGACTTGAGCTGCCGCACTATCATATCCGTCAATATCACCCATCTTAATGGAGATCCCAGGGGATACTACTAAGCGGTCATATTCGAACCTATCACCTGAAGTCGTTAAAACGGTATTCTTTTCAATATCAATTGCTGAGGCCGTGCTGTGCACAACATTCACACCTCGTTTTTTTAAACCATCATAACCGTGGTTGAGGGTTTTAATTTCGCGGTTACCTCCGATGACTTCATTACTCATAAAGCAAGTGTTATAGGTTTTATTACTTTCTATTAGAGTAACTTCAATCGAAGAGTCTGATTTTTTTATATACTTCGCCGCAATTGTCCCGCCTGCACCACCCCCTACAACTACAACCTTTCGAACTGCACCTAATACGATATTAGGCGTACTGATAGCAGCCGCACATGCAAGTAACGAGGCGCCACCAGTTTTTAAAAAATGCCTTCGTCGGAGATTGTGCATTATTAAATTTGTCCAGGTGTGTTTTAAGGTATTACACTTACGTAGTAATTCGCGAGCAAATCTAAACTTTCTATACCAGAGACTTTCATCATTTTTTCAAGCTTAACCTTCATTTTTTTCGGCATTTCTCTCGAGCCTTCAAGGTAGTCAGTCATTGTCCAAAGGAAATAAGGCCGCCATTGGCCAGCCAGTACTCCAGTATCTCCTTCAGATGATGTTCCTCCTTCCTCATGACAGTTCGCACAATATTTTTCATGTAATTTCTTACCACTCTTCGCTTTTGTTAAGCTAACTTCCTGCTGCCCGACAAATAGTTCTTGCGCACTAAAGTGATCTGCTATGATCTTTATTTCATCGTCGGTATAACCTTTCGCTATTCGAGCCATGATAGTTGAGTTGCGCGTGAATGCCTCGACATCTTCTAGATCCTGATCAGACTCTATCGCCGCATTAAGCTGGTCACTTTCTTCGTATTTAAATGCAAGCATTGCACCTAGGAGATAATTACGAGACATACCTCCGAGGCTAGGAATCGCCGGACCTAAACTATTCCCGTTCTCGCCATGACATGCCACGCAGGTGTCAGTTAGCATCGCCGTGCGGTTATTTGCGTTTACAATGAATACCGTCAACGAGATGCTACTAAAAAGTATAATCCGCACTAGTATGCGCATGTGAGTATATCTCTGCTCATTGTCTGTGTTTTTTAAATTTCCCCATGGTTCAAGTTTTAGTTTAGATTAACCGTGCTTTTAAGTCATCTATCTTATGCAGCTAGAACCAAAGTAGCTCATGCATCAGGGTTTTCGGGTTCCTCGTGAGCCATTCCTTTATGACAGTCAATACATGTTTTGCCGAGTTCTTGAGCTTTTAAGTGCTTTTTGCGCGAGAATTTCGCTTGCTCTGAAGTATCCATAAATTCAAATGCGTGACATGAACGACATTCTCTTGAGTCAGTTGCCCTCATTTTTTCCCACACACGATTGGCCATAGTCCAGCGATGATTCTCAAATTTCTCTTTAGTATTGATTACGCCTGTCATTTCGCCCCAAACATCTTTGGCTGCGATGATTTTTGCGTGTAGCATTGGGCCAAAAGAATGCGGCACATGACAATCAGCGCATTCTGCTCTCACGCCCGACGCATTTTTATAGTGATATGATTCTTTCCATTCCTGAGTTACCCATTGCATGGAGTGGCACGAGGTGCAGAACTCAGTCGTATTTGTTTTTTCAGTAACAGTAGAGAAGCCCATAGTGATGATAACGCCTAGCCCAGTCGCTAGAAGAAAAGCTATTATATAGCCCCGTCGAAGGAACGCTTTTCTTTTACTCACGATAGTTTTTCGCCTCTGAGTAGATAGTAAAAGGTATTATCATTAATACTGACGCCCTTTATAAAGTGTATTTAAGAATTATACTTGTAACATTTTAGATGAGACGAGCCAAGCAAACACTGGTGGTCGAGCATATCGAGTCAGATTTTTTTTGAAAAAAAGATGGTGGGCCCGGTAGGACTCGAACCTACGACCAAGGGATTATGAGTCCCCTGCTCTAACCAACTGA
>CAJWTO010000050.1 GCA_913047675.1 uncultured Pseudomonadota bacterium
TTTGGATGTCCGCTTGTCTCGTAATTAAAGAAATTTTGCTTCGACGTCTCAGGAACCCACACTCAAAAGGCGAATTTTTTTCACTATCAGGTTTACGGACACCCAATATTTCACCAATTCCTACACTGGCCGCTAATGACACTACACCGACGCCGACGCCTATAACTACAAAAATTAATATAGGTAAATATAGCTCTAACACTTTTTAAGTAGCTCCCTTAAAAATTCAACTTAGCACTGACCGAATTTTACCAAACCCAGGCCATGTTTCTTTCACACCCGTCAATCGAACTTCTACGCACCTAAACTTAACTGCCCAAAGCCAACATTATCAAAATCAAACATTACACCCACAGCCTAAAAGTCTGGTGCCGATGCCCGGACTCGAACCGGGACGCCTTTCGGCACTGCCCCCTCAAGACAGCGTGTCTACCAATTCCACCACATCGGCTAGATTTCGGTAACAGGGCAAAGAATAAAGAACAAACGCCTACAAATTTCTGAACGCTTTTGAACTGCGATTTATTATATCGCGTTTTTGGCCTCTAATGTTCTAAAATTCTAAAAAACCTTACTCTGGAATGATGGGAGCATCTTCCGTCGAGTTCAAGCCAGGTATCACAACATCGTCGCTATCAGAGCTAACTTCCGTCGGTACTTTATCTAGCAAACTATCAGATTGCGAATTGTTCGCATATAAGTACGCTAAGAACAGGCTGTTTAGCAAAAAAAACGTGGCAATTATAGCTGTCATACGGGTTATGAACGAGCCCGAGCCTCGTGAACCAAACACTGTACCGGAAGCACCACCTCCAAATCCGGCACCAGCTGTTGCACCTTTGCCTTGTTGAATCAGGACCAATCCCACCAAAAGTACCGCAAGAAATACCTGTAGTACCAACAAACCAGTTAAAAGTAACGACATAAAAATTCTCTAATTTATCAGTTTAGCCGCTGAGCAGCATATTTTTAAAAAGGACTCGGAGTCTAGCGACGCACCGCCAATCAAACCGCCATCTATATCCGGCATAGAAAATAACTCATCAGCATTGTCAGGCTTCACACTGCCCCCGTAGAGAATACGAAGATCTGATCCATTAAGGTGAGAATGCACAGTCGAGTACTGCCGTATATTCTGGTGTACTTCTTGCGCCATTTCTGGCGTAGCCGACTTTCCGGTGCCAATGGCCCAGACAGGTTCATAGGCAATAATAAATTTATTTTGAATCATCTTAAAAACAGCACACAATTGTCTCTCAATCACCTCTATTGTCCTACCGCTATCTCTTTCTTCTAAAGTTTCGCCGACACAAACTATCGGACAAAGCCCTTCAATCTCGGCTTTCCGTGCTTTATTAGCGACTCGCTTGTTATCGTCACCAAAAAATTGCCGACGCTCAGAGTGCCCCACGATCACATGAGTGCAACCCAAGTCACTTAACATATCTGCGCAAGTCTCACCAGTAAAAGCGCCTTGGTCAAACTCTGAGCAATCCTGTCCTGCTAAAAGAATATTTGTCCCGCTAAGGATTTCACCAACACTATGCATATGCACGAACGAAGGTGCAACCATTATATCAACGTCAGTCCGTTCTGCTAGACCTATCTTAGAGGTCAGCTCTTTAACATCATTTATAGTCCCGTTCATCTTCCAATTGCCAGCGACTAAAGCCTTTCTCATAAAACCAACCTAATTTGAAAACGTTACTAGATGTAAATCATTATACCCCTAAGCCAATAGCAATCTCATCCCCCTCTTAAAGGCTCATCTATTTGAGCGCTGACTGACCTCAGACTCGTCGCTATCCTCTAGGCCAACTAAAGTACATAATTCTTTTACTAATGGTGTCCCTAATTCCAAATTTCGGCCCGGACGCAGATCAGTTGGAAGCATTATATTGCCGAACCTAACGCGCATTAGACGGCTCACGGTGACGTCTTGAGATTCCCATATCTTACGAACCTCCCTATTCCTGCCCGTCTGTACAACACAATAAAACCACTTGTTAGAACCACTCCCCTCTCCTGCCACTACGTCATTAAAAGAGTAGACCTCGCCATCAACTTCCACTCCTTTTTTAATAGTGAGTAACATTTTCTCATTTACATTCCCAAACACACGAACAGCGTACTCTCTATCAATTTTATATTTAGGATGAGTTAAGCGGTGGGCAAGTTCGCCATTATTCGTAAACAACAAAAGACCGGTAGTGTTTATGTCTAGCCGTCCAACATTTAACCAACGGCCATGCTTCACTCTCGGAAGTTTTTCAAAAATTGTTGGCCTCCCTTCTTCGTCACTCCGAGTGCAAACCACTCCTGCTGGTTTATGATAAAGCAGTACTTGCAACTCTTGTTTATCGAGGCCAACCTCGAAAATTCTGCCATTATCTAACTGGACGGAGTCTCCAGGTCTTATGCTTAAACCTAAGACAGCTAAACTATTATTTACTTTTATCCGCCGATCTCTTATCAGCCTCTCGATCTCGCGCCTAGAGCCCCAATCAGAACGAGCCAAAGCTTTTTGAATTCTCTCCCCAGTCGATTTTGCTGTTGGCCTAGTTTGCTCTGACCGTCTCACTCCGCCATCGCGCTTTCATCAAGATGTTTTCTTTCTTCCGACGCCTCCAACTCACTCGACTCACTAGTGCTCGCGCCATCAGGCGCCTCTCCATCCACAACAAACTTTTCATGTGTGGCATCTAAATCCGACACCTCTGGCAGAGCCGGTAATTGATCCACCGCTTTTAAACCAAAATAATCCAGAAATTCTTTCGTAGTCGCAAAAATTACTGGTCGCCCAGGGACATCCCGATGACCAACCGCCTTAATCCAATCTCGTTCTAACAGCGATCTAATTATATTAGCGCTCACTGCCACACCACGGATATGCTCAATCTCACCTCTAGTTACTGGCTGGCGATAAGCAATAATTGATAAGGTTTCAAGAAATGCCTTAGTGTAGCGCGGCTTCCTTTCTTCCCAAAGTCCCCCAACAAAACTCGAATATTCTGCATTTGAACGAAATCGAAAACCGGCAGAGACCTCCACCAATTCGACTCCGCGCCCAACATAATCAGATACTAGGCTATCAATCGCGAGACGAACTTTATCCCGGGGAACTGCTTCACTAAGTTGTTTTTCAAGAAGTGCTACGAGCCGACCTACTGACACCGGCTCATCCGCGACCATAAGCATCGCCTCTATAGCTGACTTAAGTGTTTCTTGGTTCATAGGATCATACCACTACCTTTATATATATAAGACCGTCCTTTTCCGCCTCAACAATTTCAATCATTGACTCTTTAAGCAACTCTAAAACGGCAATTAAGGTCACTATCGCTCCAGGCCGTCCTTCTTCTGCGGTGAAAAAATCGTAAAACGCGGTAAACATCCCAGCTTTGGCTATAGAAAGAACACTACTCATCCGTGCACGGACAGAAAGAGCCTCTCTCTCAACTAGATGGGCGGACTCCATGTCTAAACGATGCAGCACATCCTGAAATGCTCTAACTAAAACCTCTAGCTCTACCTCCGGAGGGGGATGAATAGATTGGACCCTCTCAAAATCGACTGCCAAATTTTGCCACTCTCGACCCATTCTAGGTAAGTGCTCTAATGTCGCGGATGCTTTTTGGTATCGCTCATATTCTTGTAGTCTTCGTACCAACTCAGCCCGAGGATCTGATTCTTCTTCCTCTAGCTTCCTCTGAGGAAGTAACATACGCGATTTTATTTCAGCAAGCATCGCCGCCATCAACAAATATTCGGCAGCCAATTCTAATTTCAACTCTTGCATTACATCAATATAGGACATGTATTGTTCAGTTATTCCGGCTATGGGAATATCGAGAATATCTAGATTCTGCTTTTTTATAAGATACAGCAATAAGTCAAGAGGACCTTCGAATGTCTCTAAAAAAACCTGTAACGCTTCCGGTGGAATATAGAGGTCCGTAGGTGCCTCTGTCAGAAGAGTACCCTCTACTTTGGCGAACGCTTGGGAGGACGCATAATCAGGTGACTCTTCCATTAAAACTGCACTACCCCCTTAAAACTATACTAAAAAAAGTCGAGAATTTTAAAAATTCCCCTCGCTGCTTTCTCAGCCAACAGACCAATCTAAGGCAAGGGAACAAAAATAGCTTTCGCCAATACCCACTGAAAAAAAGCCGTTCAGAAGTATTTTTTCTCTTTTGCAAAACCATAGTAACCTTGAAATTTTACCGTTAATAGTTTAACGCGTTATGCTATAATAATCAGTTAATTATTCATTAAAATGATGATTTTTCATAACTTAATCAAAGCAAGTGTTGCAGGTGAAGGAAGTTAGTATTTTGAGCAATAACGATATGGCGTCGCAAAGACTTAAACTTATTCAGAAACACTTAGAAAGTGAATTGTCCCCAGACTCATTAAAAATAGTCGACGAGAGCCATTTGCATGTTGGTCATGCAGGAGCTCGTGATGGGAAAGGTCACTTTAAAGTAGTTATAAGTACTCATCAATTTAAAGGAAGAAGTCTCATCGAACGACATAAATTAGTCTACGGTGCCTTGGCCAGTCTGATGGAAACTGATATTCATGCCTTAAGCATCGAGACTCATATTCCATAGAGCTACTACCGTAGACACTGGAAAAATATATAAAATCTATGAAAAATAAAGTACTAGAATTAACGATGGATTTAATAAGACGTCAGTCAGTCACACCCGAAGACGAGGGATGTCTGGACGTGATAGGCTCTCGACTACAAGCGTGTGGCTTCCAGTTGACTCCTATAAATGCAAATAATGTTAGAAATTTACTAGCGATAAAAGGTTCAGGCGAGCCGTGTTTCGCGTTTGCTGGCCACACCGATGTAGTACCTCCCGGCGATCTAACAGACTGGACGTCACCCCCGTTCGAACCAACCATAAGAAACGAACGCCTATATGGACGCGGAGCAGCTGACATGAAGGCTAGCCTTGCGGCTATGGTCGTCGCAGTAGAAGAATTTACGTCCAAGTACCCTAATAACAAAGGTAAAATAGCATTTTTACTTACTTCCGATGAAGAAGGCGTTGCTACAGATGGAACGATTCGGATTGTCGAACACATTAAAAACAGGACCGATCTAACGATCGACTATTGTGTGGTAGGTGAACCGAGCAGCAAAGATAGTCTAGGTGATACGATCAGAATTGGCCGGAGAGGTTCGCTTAATGCTTTGCTGCGGGTAAAAGGAATCGAAGGGCACGTAGCCTATCCTACTGAGGCAAAAAATCCCATCCATCACGCCTTGCCTGCACTTGATGAGCTTGCGCGCTACGAATGGGATGCGGGAAACGAATATTACCCCCCTACCTCAATGCAAATATCTAACGTGAGGGCAGGAGCTGGCACGGAAAATGTCATACCCGGCGCGCTGGAATGTCAATTTAATTTTAGATTTTCAACCGAGCACACGGCGGAATCACTAAAAGAGGTCACCCAGCATATCTTTGACAAATACTCTCTCGACTATGAAATTAGTTGGCGATTATCTGGAAATCCGTTTTTAACCGCCGAAGGTAAGCTCACTGAAAACGTGAAAGCGGCAATTCGCGACAGATTAAGTGTTGAAACAGAACTTTCTACCGGAGGCGGAACATCCGACGGACGGTTTATCGCGCCGTTAGGTACGGAGTTAATCGAGTTAGGGCCACTTAACAATTCCATTCACAAAGTAAATGAAAATATAGTGTTAACTGAAATAAGCGAACTCAAAGATCTATACTTCAACATCCTCGCAAGGATGCTGAAGTAAAATAATTAACTGTAGCTTATTGGTCAAACTGCTCCTCTTCAGTAGAGCCGGTTAGAGCAGTAACAGACGATTGCCCACCCTGTATGACAGTAGTTACGTCGTCGAAATATCCTGCGCCAACTTCTTGCTGGTGACTAGCAAAAGTGTATCCACGATCAGCGGCCGAAAATTCTTTTTCTTGAACCATCTCGACATACGCTGTCATTCCATCCTTCACATAGTGGCTTGCCAAATCGAACATGTTGTACCACATATTATGTATACCCGCGAGTGTAATAAACTGGTACTTATATCCCATCGCGCCTAACTCTCGCTGAAATTTAGCAATCGAGGCATCGTCAAGGTTTTTCTTCCAGTTAAATGACGGCGAACAATTGTAGGCTAGGAGTTGATCGGGGTAATCCCTTTTCACCGCTTCCGCAAATTGGCGAGCCTCTTCCATATCCGGTACTGCAGTCTCGCACCAGATCAAATCCGCATAAGGTGCGTAGGCTAACCCTCGAGCAATCGCCTGATCAATCCCGGCATTCGTTACATAAAAACCTTCAGGCGTCCTGGCACCAGTAAGGAATTTGTGATCATTGCTATCTACGTCACTGGTTAGCAATGCAGCGGCGTTCGCATCAGTCCTCGCTAAAACTATAGTAGGGACTCCCGCAACGTCAGCTGCAAGTCTGGCAGCAACTAACTTTTGCACCGCCTCTTGAGTCGGCACCAAGACCTTACCACCCATATGACCACATTTTTTTGCGGAAGCCAGTTGATCCTCGAAATGTACTCCCGCAGCTCCAGCCTCTATCATTGCGGTCATTAGCTCAAACGCGTTTAAAACACCACCAAAACCTGCTTCAGCATCCGCTACTATGGGAGCGAAAAAATCTATATCACAGCCGCCTTTATGCCACTGAATTTGATCCGCCCGACTAAAAGCATTATTTATTCTTTTAACCATAGTAGGCACTGAGTCAACCGCGTATAGAGATTGATCTGGATACATGGTTTTAGAAGTATTCCCGTCGGCGGCAACTTGCCAGCCGGACAAATAAATTGCTTTAATTCCGGCTTTTACCTGCTGAACAGCCTGCCCACCCGTCAGCGCACCTAGGCACGGCACGAAATCCTCGTTATTAACGAGTTCCCATAGCTTATGTGCTCCTCGGGTCGCTAGAGTGTGCTCTATACCAACGCTACCACGAAGTCGTATCACATCCGCGGCACTGTAAGGACGAGTAACCCCTTTCCATCGCGAGTTTTCACTCCAATCCAATTCTAATTGTGCGGCCTGCTCTTCAAACGATAACATGTATGTTCTCCAACTAAGTATTAAATGAGGCTATAAGCCTCCAGTGTAAGGAAATCGGCTAATTGTTTGTCAGTAACAATCCGCACAATCAATTCCGCAGCTTCAGAAAATCGCGTATTTGTATAAGTATCCCCAAAAGTCGTCTTTATCTTCGCCAACTCGTCATCAAGTAACGACCTGACTAGGTCTTCATTAATTTGCTGCCCATCATGAGTGACTCCCTTCTCGTGCCGAATCCACTGCCAAATTTGGGCTCGGGAGATCTCTGCAGTTGCAGCATCTTCCATTAGATTATTTAGAGGCACACAACCTAAACCAGAAATCCATTGCTCAGTGTAATATAGAGCAGCCGAAATATTAGCTTCCAAACCGTCAATTGAGATAGTTCCAACAGGAACTCGGAGTAAATCCGACTGTGATACTTCAACATCAGAGCGAGTCTTATCAATCTGATTATCCTTCGGCATATGCGCATCGAAGACATCTTTTGCGACCGATATTAATCCCGGATGAGCTACCCAAGTTCCATCATGACCATTTTTAGCTTCTCTTTCCTTATCTGAGCGCACTTTTTCAAAGGCTGCATTATTAGCATCCTCATCGTCCTTGATCGGTATTTGAGCTGCCATGCCACCCATTGCATGGACACCTCTTCGATGACAAGTTTTGATTAATAATTGGGAGTATGAGCTCAGGAAGTGTTCCGTCATGCCCACTTCGCTTCTGTTGGGTAGGACAAAGTCAGGGTGGTTTCGAAAGCATTTAATGAAACTAAAAATATAATCCCATCTACCGCAGTTTAAGCCAGCGGAATGATCCCTCAGTTCCCATAATATTTCATCCATCTCGAACGCGGCAGGTGTGGTTTCAATTAAAACTGTCGCTCTAACACTACCTCTGGGTATACCTAAATAGTCTTGAGAGAAATTAAAGACTTCATTCCAAAGGCGTGCCTCTAAATGACTTTCCATTTTCGGAAGGTAAAAATACGGACCAACACCTTGAGCCAATAACTTTTCAGCGTTGTGAAAAAAGAACAATCCAAAGTCAACAAGAGCAGCAGATGGAGCCTTACCCCCAAAATCCAAATGCTTTTCTTTTAAATGCCAGCCCCGGGGACGAACTAAAAGTACCGAGGTCTCGGAATTCAATCGATACTCTTTCCCAGAAGGGTTGGTAAAGCTAATAGTTCCGGAAACCGCGTCTCGTAAATTCACTTGCCCCTCCATCATCACAGACCACGTAGGACTGGAGGAATCTTCGAAATCAGCCATGTAGGTATTTGCACCGGAGTTAAGCGCATTAATAACCATTTTACGATCTACCGGGCCCGTAATTTCAACGCGCCTATCTCTGAGTGCTGGGGGTATCTCGGCGACTTTCCACTCAGATTGGCGAATACTTGCCGTCTCACTCAAAAAGTCGGGAAATTCGCCGCTATCCAATTTTTTTTGGCGCTCTCTGCGTTTGCCTAATAATGCGTCAACATCACCCTCAAATTCGTTGAATAGCTCACTCAAAAAACTCATTGAATCTGGCGTCAAGATGGACTCATAAGTATCCCCGAGTCCAGCAGCTAGTTTAAGGTCACACCCCATTTTGTGTCTCACTTTCCATATTCTTTAACACAACGTAAGAAAACCGCAATCCAAGCTCTCCTAAACTAAAGGTTTGCAATACCTGAGAGTTGAGCGACTGTGACCAGACATCCGATGCTGTGAAAAATTTTGTCCCAAAATTTGACCGCATAAAGTACGTTGCACTGCACCATTTGTCAAGAGTTAAGCGCGTATTTGAGCCGAAATATTTAACCGAGCGTACAAAAGTTGTAAGACAATATTATGTTGCGCCACATTAGCAAAAAATATCGCAGTAATGAGCGTTACAGTATATGATTTTTATAGCATTATTAGGAATTTGGTAGAAGATGTCAGAATATAGCAACGAAGATGAAGGCGGCTTGGCCGTTGAGTCTGCTAAACCGAAGATAAAAAAACCTCCCATGTATAGTGTTATGCTGTTAAATGATGACTATACGCCCATGGAGTTTGTAGTGCATGTACTTGAAAAATTTTTCAAACTTGATCGAAGTCTTGCCACACACGTCATGTTAGAAGTACACACGAAAGGTAAAGGAGTTTGTGGTGTTTTCACCCACGAGATAGCCGAGACAAAAGTAATGCAGGTGAACTCGTATTCAAAAGAGAACGAACATCCGCTTTTGTGTACCCTCGAACTAGCGCCATAATAATATAGAAGGAATGAACAGTGCTTAGCAAAGAACTAGAATCAACCCTTAACACTGCGTTCAAAGTAGCCAGAGAAAGTCGTCATGAATTTATGACTGTCGAGCATCTGATGCTTGCACTAATCAGTAACCCGACCGCCAAGAACATTCTAGTGGCATGCGAAGCCGATTTAAATAATCTTGAACATGAGCTCGAAAAATTTATTGGGCAGAACGCATCAATACTCCCCGAGACAGAAGAAAAAGATACACAGCCAACTCTTGGGTTTCAGCGAGTCTTGCAACGCGCCGTATTTCACGTCCAATCATCGGGTAAAAAAGAAGTGACTGGTGCCAATGTTTTAGTTGCTATATTTGGTGAACGAGAATCACATACCGTATATTTGCTTAATGAAATGAATGTGACTCGACTGGATGTAGTTAACTGTATATCTCACGGGAATATTCCTGATTCAGAATTGGATAATGAAGGGACAGCTTCTACGGAAGAAGAAAATAACCTTAGCGAATCCAAAAAAAGCGCGCTCGCGTCGTACACGTCAAATCTCAATGATCTGGCGGCGGCAGGGAAGATCGACCCTCTAATAGGCCGTCAGATAGAGCTTGAAAGAACAATCCAAATACTTTGTCGACGAAGAAAAAATAATCCTCTCTATGTTGGAGAGGCCGGCGTGGGGAAAACTGCTATTGCTGAAGGTTTAGCAAAAAGAATATTTGACGGAGACATCCCAGAGGTAATTGCTAATTCTATTATCTATTCTCTCGATCTAGGCTCTCTACTTGCGGGAACTAAGTATCGCGGTGACTTTGAAAAAAGACTCAAAGCTATTTTAACTGAGCTAGATGAAGAAGATGGTGCAATACTGTTTATCGATGAAATTCATACTATTATTGGAGCGGGCGCCGCTTCCGGTGGGGCTATGGACGCTTCTAATCTTATCAAGCCCTTACTAGCCTCCGGCGGGCTCAAGTGTATAGGCTCTACAACTTATCAAGAGTATCGAGGTATTTTTGAGAAAGATAGGGCGTTAGCCCGAAGGTTCCAGAAAATAGATGTCGGTGAACCCACAGAAGACGAAGCCGTGAAGATCCTGCAGGGACTTAAAGGCAGATATGAAGAACATCATAGCGTTAGGTATACAAACCAAGCTCTGCGCTCAGCTGTAGAGCTAACGAGTCGGTATATTAATGATAGGCATTTGCCAGATAAGGCCATTGATATTATCGATGAAGCGGGAGCAAGACAGCAGATAATGGCACCGAGTAAAAGACGCAAGACCATCAATGTAGGTGAGATCGAAGATATAGTAGCCAAAATTGCACGCATACCTCCCAAGACGGTCTCTACCTCTGACCATAATGTGCTTAAAAATTTAGAACGCAATTTAAAAATGGTTATATTTGGTCAGGATACAGCGATTTCCTCTCTTGGATCGGCGATTAAAATGTCGCGCTCGGGACTAGGAAATACTGATAAACCTATCGGATCTTTCTTATTCGCCGGTCCGACAGGAGTGGGGAAAACTGAGGTTACCCGGCAGCTAGCTAAAATTATGGGCGTCGATTTAATTCGATTTGATATGTCTGAATACATGGAACGACATACAGTTTCCCGTCTTATTGGAGCGCCACCCGGTTACGTTGGCTACGATACCGGCGGACTTCTAACCGAGGCAATATCTAAACAACCACATGCTGTCGTTTTGCTTGATGAGATGGAAAAAGCACATCCCGACGTATTCAATATAATGCTCCAAATAATGGATCATGGCACGCTCACTGACGCGAACGGTAGGAAGGCTGATTTTCGTAATGTGATAATAGTTATGACTACCAACGCTGGCGCGGAGAAAATGAGCAGAAACTCAGTGGGCTTTACTGAACAAAACCATGCTGCTGACGTGACTGGGGAAATCAAACGGCTATTTAGCCCAGAGTTTCGTAACCGTCTCGACGCGATAATACAATTCTCCCCGCTTGAAGAAAAAACGATAAACCATGTCGTTGATAAATTCATTGTAGAACTGGAGACCCAGCTAGATGAGAAAAAGGTCACTATAGAAATCGATGATGCTGCGAGACAGTGGTTCACCCAAAATGGTTATGACCCACAAATGGGCGCAAGGCCGATGAGTAGACTAATACAAGAAAAAATTAAAAGACCTCTCGCTGAAGAATTGCTGTTCGGAAAGTTAGTTAAGGGAGGGCACGTTTTAATCTCAATAGTTAAAAATGAAATTAATATTGATATCGAGGAAAACGCGGCTGTACCTGTGAGCTAACCGTTGGAGATGCGAAGTGCATAGTCCTAAAAAAATAAGTAAAGATGTGTTTCGTGAGACGTTTGGGCGATATTACGAAGAATTCGAGGTTGGGCATAAATACGAACATCGACCTGGGAGAACAATTACCGAAACCGATAATCAATGGTTCACTCTTCTGACAATGAATACCCATCCCCTTCATTTTGATGCAGAATATGCTAAAGCGTCAGAATTTGGTCAACCCTTAGTTAATAGCACTTTCACTATTGCTGTGATTGTTGGTATGACTGTAACTGATGTCAGCCAAAAAGCGATAGCAAACCTCGGTTGGGATCAAATATCGTTAACGGCGCCAGTGTTTGTTGGAGACACGTTGTACGCTGAGTCAGAAGTCTTGGCAAAACGTGAATCTAAATCCAGACAGAATGCAGGTATAGTTACTGTCAGAACCTGGGGGAAAAAATCTGACGGAACTATAGTGACTGAGTTCGATCGTAAGATGCTGATCCCTTTTCAGGGCCACGGTGTCGAAGACAAGATCAATTACTAATATTTTTGATCAGAACAGTGGAGTTTCTGTCATTACTATAACTCTTAAGTCTTGCTTCCGGTAAATCAGTTTTTCTCCCGGGAGAATATCCTCGCTCCTCGAACCAGTCTGCGGCATGAGTCGTTAAAACAAACAAGTTTTTTACCTTATTTATGCTAGCTCGCGACTCCAATTCGCCCAATAACATATCGCCAAATTCATCACCGCGATAATCATGGTGGACCGCCACGCATGCGACTTCTCCCTGTCCAAGCTCTACATATTGATGAAGAGCAGCAGTCGCTACAATAATGCCTTCCCGAACGATAACTATGAAATCATCCAAATCTTTGAGCAGATCGTCGTAGTTCCGACCTAGTAACATTCCTTGTTCCTGCATCGGCTTTATCAATTCTAAAATTTCTGCAATATCAGCTCGCGTTGCCGTCCGCAGATTATCAAATGGAACGTCGCTAAGCATAGTACCGACGCCATCACGGGTGAAAAGTTCTCTCAGTATCACACCATCAGTCAGATAACTAATAAAATGTACTCGTTCAACCCCTTTACGACAGCATTGGGTACCGATAGGCAAATATTTAGTTAACTCCCCCTCGATTTTTTTCGCCGTTAGAGCTAACTCGGCCTGCTTCACGCCTATCTGTCTTATAACGCTTCCGTCGCAAGAAATTTCCTCTTCCTCGTGCAAAAAAATCAGTTTCTGCGACTGAAATTTAATCGCAATTTCAGACGCTAGTAGGCGAGAGTCTAAATTGAAAAGCTCTCCTGAAGACCCAGCCCCAACTGGTGGCACGAGTACGATTTCACCCTGATCTAAGCGTTGAGAGATCCCTTCATTGTCTAAAGATCTAAGCTCACCACTGAACCTCATTTCCTGACCATCGATAACCCCTTTAGTTTTTGCTAAAACAAAATTACCGCTACTGACCTTAGCAGTTGCCCCCATTCTCATAGGCGCGCCTTCCCTAACGTAAGAAAAACTTGATTCTATAGAAAGTCGAATAGCTCCTACGACTTCTTTAACATGTTCCATACAATCTGCATCGAAGACTGTAAATTCTTTCACTTTTTGGGGGATAATATTATTCTCAGCAAGACGAGCCGCTATCAGACTTTCTGCCCCAAACACAACAATAATCCTTATCCCTACAGCAGAGAGTAACATTAGATCGCGCACCAAATTCTGAAGAATTGGGCGTTCCACTGCTCCACCATCTAAGTGAATAACAAATAGGCTATCGCGATGCTGCAAAAAATAGGGGGACACTTGCCTTAATAAAGAGACAGTAGCATCTGCTTCTCTAAAAAATTTACCATTTTCCATCATTAATTAGTTGTTTCAGTTATTTTTATTAAATGTATTTTGTCCTATTTAGCGTTTTTTATCGATCGACAAATTCTTTTTTGACAAAATTAGCACACCAAACATCGAAAATCCTTCGACCATTTTAACCTTAAGCGGTATTATTAGATTACTTTTTACTTTAATAGAGCTGAGATTGGGGAGCTCGCAAAATGACAAAAAAACTTAATGAAATTAGCGCGCGCATAACCCAGCCCAGATCGCAAGGTGCCTCTCAGGCGATGCTACATGCGACCGGCATGACAAAAAGCGATCTAAATAAAGCGCAAGTCGGTATTGCAAGTATGTGGTATGAAGGGAATCCATGTAATATGCACCTACTCAGTCTAGGTGAAAAGGTAAAACAAGGTGTCCAGGAAGCCGGTTTAGTCGGACTACAATTCAATACTATTGGAGTGAGTGACGGCATGTCTATGGGCACCGAAGGCATGAGCTTTTCGTTACAATCGCGTGATCTCATTGCCGACTCAATTGAGACCGTCATGGGTGGACAATGGTATGACGCAAATATCTCTATTCCAGGTTGTGACAAAAATATGCCCGGTTGTCTTATAGCGATGGGAAGAGTTAACCGGCCTTCACTAATGATCTATGGTGGGACTATAAAGCCTGGTTTCTCGGCAGGAAAACCGTTAGATATAGTTTCTGCTTTTCAGAGCTATGGAGAATACTTAGCTGGAACTATTTCGGATGAGCAGCGAGGAGAAATCGTGCGTAAAGCGTGTCCCGGAGCAGGCGCTTGCGGAGGAATGTATACCGCAAATACGATGGCCTCTGCGATTGAGGCTATGGGCATGAGCTTACCGTACAGCTCCTCCGTGCCAGCCGTAGACCCGCAAAAACTTGAAGAATGTAAACAAGCCGGGATAGCGATCAAAAAACTGTTAGAAGAAGATATCAAGCCTCGCGATATTATGACGCGCGCAGCATTCGAGAATGCGATGGTCGTTGTATCCGCGCTCGGCGGGTCAACGAATGCGGTTATACATCTTATCGCAATGGCTCGATCTGTTGATATCCCTCTTAGTGTCGATGACTTCCAAAACGTAAGTGATAGAGTACCTTTCCTGGCTGACTTGAAGCCTAGCGGCCAATACGTGATGGAAGATTTACATAAAGTAGGCGGAACTCCTGGTGTTCTTAAACTACTTCTAGACGAGGGTCTTATTGATGGCTCGTGCTTAACGGTTACGGGCAACACTTTGGAAGATAATTTATCGGCACTGAAAGGCTTAGAACCAAACCAGCAGATAATACGATCTCTATCACGACCGATAAAATCAACAGGACACATTCGAATACTTAAAGGTAATTTAGCGCCGGGAGGTTCGGTAGCAAAAATTACGGGAAAAGAAGGGCTGAGATTTGAGGGGCCTGCTCGAGTATATGACTGCGAAGAAGACATGCTAAAGGGTTTAGAGAACGAGGAGATCAAGAAAGGGGACGTTATCATCATAAGATATGAAGGACCGAAGGGAGGACCAGGGATGCCTGAAATGCTGACCCCTACGTCCGCTATAATGGGGGCCGGTTTAGGAGAAGATGTCGCTTTAATAACTGATGGTCGGTTTTCAGGAGGATCTCACGGTTTTATTATTGGACATGTAGTTCCGGAGGCCCAAGAGGGAGGGCCGATAGCTTTAGTAGAAAATGGAGATGTAATAGTTCTAGACGGGGAACAGAATAGAATAGATATTATGATAGAGACCACTGAAATAGAAAAACGAAAACTAAAATGGACAGCACCTCCTTTCAAAGCCTCAAAAGGCACCCTCTTCAAATACATTAATACCGTAAAAACGGCATCAGAGGGATGTGTCACCGACGAATAGTACACCCATCAGGATCGTTTCTTATAGCGCGGTATTTCAAGTGAGACAGCTAAATGCCACCCTTAGTAAGCTTTTCAGGATCGAGTAACTTTTCCAACTCCGTCCTAGATAGATCTGTCAGCTCCTCCGCAACGTCAATCACGGGTCGTCCCTCCCGATAAGCAGTTTTAGCGATTTCTGCAGCCTTAAGATAACCAATTATCGGATTAAGCGCGGTAACTAATATCGGATTTCTGGACAGTGCCTCTTTAAGTTTGTCGTCATTTACTGTGAAAGTCTTAACCGCCTTATCTGCAAGTAAAACACTCACCGAACTAAGAATAGAAATACTCTCAAGCAGATTATGAGCAATCACTGGTAGCATAACGTTCAACTCGAAATTTCCAGACTGGCCAGCAATCGTGATGGTGGCATCATTCCCAATAACTTGAGCACCAACCATTGCAACAGCTTCTGGGATAACTGGATTTACTTTACCGGGCATAATCGAAGAACCTGGCTGCAGCGCTTCTAGTTCAATCTCGCCTAGACCAGCTAATGGGCCAGAATTCATCCAACGCAAATCATTCGCTATTTTAATCATTGATACAGCTAGAGACTTTAATTGTCCCGACAATGAGACCGCCACATCTTGTGTACCAATATAATTAAAAAAGTTATTCGCTGCTGTGAATGGTATATCTGTTAATTCACTGAGCTCTTTATTGAATTCGGTCGCAAAGCTTGGGTGTGCATTGATACCTGTTC
>CAJWTO010000051.1 GCA_913047675.1 uncultured Pseudomonadota bacterium
GAAGGTTTTCGAATGATAGGTGCACATACAGACAGTCCATGTCTGCGTCTGAAACCGAACCCTACAAACCTAACTAATGGATACGTAACTTTTGGCGTTGAAGTTTACGGCGGTGCCTTATTGAATCCATGGTTTGACCGAGACTTATCGATTGCGGGGCGTGTAGTTTTAAAAAAGCCGAATGATGAGCTTATAAGTAGGTTAGTTAACCTAGAAGAATCTGTTGCTTTTATACCGAGTCTTGCAATTCATCTCGATAGAGAAGCGAATAGCAAGCGATCGATAAACGCGCAAACCATGCTTCCACCTTTAGTAGGAATGGCCGGAGATTCAACGTTTGATTTCTCTGGACTCATACTGCAACGTCTAATAGATGACGGAAAATGCGATGCTAAAGATCAGTTGTCAGATTTCGAGTTATCTTTATTTGACACCAACGGTGGCAAAGAAGTGGGGGTTAAGAAAGAGTTTTTAGTCAGTGCTAGGCTAGATAATCTCCTGAGTTGTTGGCTGGGGCTTCAAGCTCTGCTTACATCCGAAGCAAAAGAAGTTAATCAACTAATAGTGTGTAATGACCACGAGGAAGTTGGTAGTGGATCTTTTGTAGGAGCTAAAAGTAATTTTTTAAGTGGAGTTTTAAAGCGATTAAGTCAAGACGAAGTTAGTTTTCAAACAATGATTTCTAAATCGTTGTTGGTTTCCACCGACAATGCTCACGCGCTTCACCCAAATTTCGCAGACAAACATGATTCTTCTCATGGTCCTTTGATAAATCAAGGTCCAGTTTTAAAAATCAATTGTAACCAAGCATATGCTACTAATAGTGAATCAGCAGCGTTATTGCGCTCTGCTGCAACTCGGGCCGGATTGATCTTGCAAAATTTTGTTGTTAGATCTGATATGGCCTGCGGCAGTACCATAGGCCCCTTGACTGCGTCTCAGCTAGGAATACGAACGGTAGACGTCGGTGTTCCAACGTTCGGAATGCATTCGATTAGAGAGCTTGCAGGATGCAAAGATATCGAGTCGATGCGCGGTCTTTTAAGGGCGGTTTTAGAACTTGATTCGCTAGTAGTGAAAGACAGCTAGTCTAACTAGGAGACGCGCCGTCAATCTGGCCATGCAAGGGGCCTTGATGCCAACAAATAAGACTCCATTCGTCTTTGCGCTTTAACCACGTTTGCGTGAACGTCATAAAACGTTGTCGGAAGCCGCAATCTTTTGGTTTGCCCCTAAAAGTCGCGTATCCAGATACTATTCCGGTTGTACCTCTGGTTTGATATCTCATTTCACGCGGGACCCACTGGAAAGACTCCCAGTTTGGTACGTGAAATCCGATATGGTCTATGAAATCAGCCTTCGAGAATCTCCAAGGGATATCTTCATCAAAAATAACCATATCATCAGCCATTAGACCATACACTTTTTCTAGCTCGCCCGCGTTTAATCCACTAGCCCAAGTCTCAAAGATGCCTTCTAAATTATTGCTTGCCATTATTATCCCCTCCTAGCAATTTATGTTGTTTGATCTGCCCAACCCTCGAGGTGAGCCGCATAGAATTGCGAATCCACTTTCAAAGAGCGAAAATACCATTCGGAATCAAGTTGTTGGTACTCTTCACTATAGGCAGACAATAGCCATTTCGACTCCGCGACACCTTGTTCATTATTCACTGTACAAGGCATGATTAGCCTCCATTTCCCATCCGCCTTGTCGCCATCAACATTGATAATCGGATTCATCACGAGGTGCGCAGCAAAAACGATACTGCCTGACGCATCGTCAAAAAACTTTTTAATGGCCTGTTTCCCCACGTGCCGACCAAATTCAGGGCCGCCATCCCATATACCATCCTCGACAAAGAGACTTGCTAGTCCCTCAGGATCATAATTATTGTCACAATAGCTGCAATAGATTGCTTTCAGCTTTTTTATGTTCTCAATAGCGGTGAGTTCAGCAATCTGCGAGTTTAGATCAGTTGACATACATCCCCCCTGTTTGACGCTTTTCCCCAAAGCTGTCAAAGTAAATTCTTTCGTGAAAACATCACTGTGTCTTTATAATGTAAGACCACTTTATCGTTTTGATTAATTAATTGGAAGAAGAACGTCAATATTCCTCTGTCGGACTTCGATTTCGAAGGTCGCGTGGCGAGGCATTCGATTTCAAGGCTGATATCGTCTCCAGGATAAACAGGCAGTGGGAAGCGCATTTCGTCAAAACCGAGTGCACCTATCACTGCGTTAGTCCAGTTCGCCTGATTTAACATCCATTGCTTAATACAAAGAGTGTATTGACCTGATGCTGTGATATCTTTATAACCCTTTTCTATAGCTTTTTCTTGAGAAAGATGAATAGGCAGGGGATCCCATTTACGATTGAACTCTAATAACTCAGACCTTGTTACCGCGTATGGACCGAGTTTGAGTTGGTCCCCAACATTGATATCTTCAAAGTAAAGGGATCCTCCATCTTTCATGAAAGTACTTACTAGTAAAATCGGCTACTAATCACGTTACCCCATCTTAAAAAAGACAAGTTTGTTTCCATCGAGATCTCTGATATAGCCACCATAAAATGCATCAGTTCTATTACCTGGCGCGCCTTCATCTTGAGCACCTAGGGCAAGTGCTTTGGCATGCACTTTATTTACTTCTTCGTGAGAAGCGCAACTGATGCCTAGCATTGAACCATTTCCGGCGGTCGCAGGTTGACCATCGAATGGCAGCAGCACAGCTACTGTCGGCTTATCTTCACCGGTCCCCCACATCACCATGCGATCATTTTCCATAACTCGACCACCACCCATTTCTGATAGCAGCTCATCATAGAACTTTGATGCCCGTCCCAAGTCATTTGTTCCCAGTGTTGTATAGCCTTTCATTATTATTCTCCGTTTTTAAAATACTATCGGCAGTTCGAGGTAGGTTTTATAGATGTAGTCTCTATGTTCTTCCAAACTCGGACTCAAGGACTTGAGAACTTCGTTTTCTGAACATTCATAAAAAGGGCGAAAGTCTGTCGCCATCGGGCAACGTTTCTGCTCCATGGGCTTGAAGAGACAAAAAAAGCACGCATGATAGATATCTAGGGCTGATAAAGAATCGCCGATTAAATATTTGGAACCAATTTTTTTCTGTGCCGCTAACTGTTCATTTAATTGGTTAAATACACCTGCTATTCGCGCGTTTGAGGCTTCTGCTGCCTTTTCAGAATAGCCATATTTTTCTGCTAAAGCATCCCATAGGCTTGTATCGCCATTACTTTCAGCCGCAACCCGGTATCCAGTTTTTACGAGAATATGTCTCCCCATCCAGCCAGCACCAAACTCACCTGCTAACTCATTAATAAGACCAAACATGAGCACTCTGTCTGCCGCATTCTCGGGAACCAGACGAGGTTCAGGCTCTAGGCGTTCAGCCAGGTTGAGCTGATCGCTCCAGGTAAATCGTGGTCTTTCGTCTTGCCAAATTGCGACTGGTGCACTTGATTGACTAGTCCATGATATTAGTTCGCTTTGCGATCCGCCCATCCCTAGCCCAAGATCTGATTCACCTCGATTGGCCGTTTTTACCGAGGTATAGGTAAGACCTTTTACATAGAAGATGCCTTTACAGGATTCTCGCCACGGACCTGGTATAGGGTATGCGCCTAGCACCATTCTTAACCCTGACATCTCGCGAGCATCTTCGACATCTATATATTCATTTTTTATATCAGTAAATTCGATCCGATCTGACATCTGATTATTCTCCATTAACACTGAGCGCGATCAGCGCATTTCCAGGGATCCACATGTTCCACATCCCGTATCCTGAATTTACATAAACGTGTCCCTGAGCTATCGCTGGGCCAGGACCATTAATTGAACCACCAATGGCTGTTACCCCATTCACCGTAGAGTAGGTATTTAAAGTGTTATATTCCCACATTATTTCGCCGGTTTCAGAGTCATACGCTCTCAGATGTCCATCAAGACTGCCGGAGAAAACCACGCCGTCCAGAGCAGTCACCGCGGCAAGTTGCCCAGTATTACATTTCTCTATACCATCGCAGACGGTTTGTGACGGACCAGTCTTCCAAACAATTTTTCCAGTATTTAAATTGATTGCGCTTATCGAGCCTGCTTCACCTGGACCTAACTCCCACGCTCCTGCTATTGCAACATAAGCTTGATCACTGTCGACCGCGAAGCCCCATTCAATCCCGCCAACAATACCGCCGGGGCCAACTTTGACTTTCCATTTCAAACTACCATCCATGGGGTCCATAGCATAAAGCCAACCCGACTTTTGTCCCGCCAAAAGGAGTCGCTCACCTTCGGCGTTGGTAGTTAGAACCGGCGAGCTACCGAAATCCAGATCGGGCCCATGATTCTCGGGACATCCTGGATCGTCGCCTGAGCTGATGCAGGCTACTGTGAACGCATCACCGGCAAGAGTTTGGGTTGTCCACTTGACGTCTCCGGTATCCATGTCAAAAGCCATCACAGCATCAGATTCAGGCGCGGCTGGCACGGAATAGCTATCACCAGTCACTACATAGATGCTTCGAGTTTCAGGGTCAACGGTAGGCGCTGTCCAAACCGCCGCGCCACTTGGTGCCCACAGTTGAGTCCCGGCCGAATTTTTCTTCCGTTTGCTCGGTACCTCAGCGATTGTTCGAGTTTTCCATAGCGTCTCACCATTGCCGGCATCGACACTCATAACACCGCCTCTAAAAGTACAGCACTCGTAGTCATGCATCGAACC
Organism: uncultured Pseudomonadota bacterium; assembly: GCA_913047675.1. GTDB lineage: Bacteria > Pseudomonadota > Gammaproteobacteria > UBA4457. The sequence goes on from CAJWTO010000051.1 coordinate 4,753, forward strand.
CGCAACCTCTTCAAGAGAGGATAATGGTATATATAATCGATTATCGTGATAAACAGGGGTTCCAGTGATCCGGGCATGGTCGTGATCATCTGCTTGTATTGTCCAGTTTTCCGTCCCCGTGTTTGGGTCAAGTGAATAGGCTTTTCCCGATAGATCGCCGAAAAACAAGCTAATAGTGCCATTTTTAAGTTCGCCAAGAGTCATTGCAGTCCGGATTCCACCGCTTGCTTCATATACCCATAGAGCACAGCCCGACTCCGCATCAAGTGCAATTACTAAGCCAGACCAAGTACCAAAATATAACCGCCCATCAGCCACCGCTGGTTGGCCTGACATGCTTGAGACCCCAGGCACGCCAAATGCCCACTTGTATTTAAGATTTGGCACATCTGATTTTGATAGACCAGCATTGCCTGATGTTTGATAGCGGGTATTTGCCGAATCATTTCCCCAGCTATTCCAACCAGAATTAGCCCGCGTCACCTTTCCATCAAGTGCTACTTCACAGTAGGCCTCAGCCGGAATTGCAGCCGCCCCAGAAGCGTAATCACCGAGCGATTTACCGGTGACATATTCGGTAACTGCCCGTCGCTCTTCATGTGACAGATCTCTTGTATAAGGCGCCATTACTCCACTACTTATCGTGGAATAGACCTCTAGGGCATCTCTTTTTTTGAGGTCTTCGCGACTCGGCATTCGAACCATTTCTCTTTCGTGACAGTACGCGCAATTCGCTTGATAGACCAAAGCTCCCTCATCCTCTTCATGATGTCCTGCGCTAACGATCGAACTAATGCCTGTGAACAAAATTCCCAATATTAAAAATCGCACTGTGATCTCCCCGTTTGAATATCTGTGTCTTCAATTATTACAAAATTAACCTTGTCTCTGGTAGCAGTTTTTTTACCTAAAACGAGGATAGAGCTTAAATAGTCACTACAATTTTTCCCATAGCACGACGCTCGGATAAATCTTTGATTGCCTGTGCCGCCTCCGATAGTGGGTACCGTGCAGAAACGTGCGGACGGATCTTGTTCTCCGAAAAGAAGGCATAGAGTTCGCGGATATTTGCTGCGTTAGCGTCAGGCTGTTTCTCAGTAAACGCTCCCCAGAAGACTCCGGCAATCTGACACCCTTTTAGCAGTGCTAGATTAAGTGGAATACTCGGAATTCCAGAAGGGAAACCAACTACAAGAAACCGTCCTTCCCACGCAATACATCTCAGAGATGCTTCCGCGTAACTGCCACCGATAGCATCATAGATTACATCCGCACCACTTGATCCTACAGCCGCTTTGAAAAGACCTGCTAACTCCTTTGTTCCAGCTTTGTCAAAAGGCCCTCTCGGATAAACCATTCCAACGTCTGCCCCTTTTGATATCGCGAGTGCAGTCTTTTCTTCACTTGAGGTTGCGGCGACAACTCGAGCTCCCATCGCTTTGCCTAGTTCCACCGCAGCGAGGCCCACACCTCCAGCCGCTCCAAGGACCAAAAGCGTTTCTCCCTGAGCAAGTTGTCCGCGTTGTTTCAACGCATGGTAAGAGGTTCCATACGTGAGCATGAATGCAGCGGCTTCATCGTCCTGCATATCATCGGGGATCAGAGAGCATTTCTCAGGAGTAGTAATGACTTGTTCTGCCATGCCCCCCCATCCAACATATCCTATGACCCTATCACCGACTTTGAAATCTGACACAGAGCCGCCCACTGCATCTATCTTTCCAGCCACCTCTCCTCCTGGCGAAAAGGGTCGCTCAGGACGAAATTGATACTTGTCTTCAATTATTAGTGCGTCTGGATAGTTCACCCCACAGGCTTTGACTCTAATTCGCACTTCCCCATCTTTCGGTTCGGATATGTTAATATCTTCAAGTTGCAACGAATCTGGATCTCCAGGGCTCGTACTTAAAACAGCTTTCATTATGGTAAATCCTTTTTAATTTTACTCAATTCAGTTTCGATTGATGACTGTGCTACTGAGAGTCCATGGTACCACTGCCGGCTTCGTCATCTCGACTAGACTACAAATGATACAAGGCTATTTTTGCATCCGCTACTGTCGGTTTTTTTAATTCAATTAGGTTCTTTATAATGAATGCCACGATTCGATTATTAAGTTTAATGAGTTTCGTCGTAGTTGCGGTAATGACAGTCACTGGGCCATTATTACCCATAATTGCAAGTGATTTTTCAGTTTTAGTAGGCCAAGCTGGTATTGTGGTGACCGCGTTTGCGGTTCCTTACGGTCTAGCCCAACTATTCTGCGGTCCTCTGGGTGACCGAATTGGAAAATTGCGTGTTATAGCTTTTTCTGTCTTACTTTCAGTAGTTTTTGTAGTGGCATGCGGTCTATCCGAATCTTTGAGTCAACTTACTATTTTCAGATTTTTGTCTGGCTTATTTATGGCAGGAACTATTCCTTTGGCTATGGCCTACATTGCTGACGAGGTCTCGTATGACAGACGCCAACTGGTCATTGGTCGCTATATCAATGGGATTATTTGGGGGAACATTGCGGGTGCGACTTTGGGTGGGATCGCTGTACAGTACTTTGAGTGGCGACAAGTATTTTTCTTTTTAGGCATCTTGTGCAGTGTTATTGGGGTCGTCCTCTGGACTCGGTGCACGACAGAGAGGGTTATTGATACTCCGCAGACAGTTAAGCAAGTGCTTCGACTTTATACAAAACTATTTGCTGAGGTCGCGCCGCGCACCGCGATGATTGCCGTGACTGCTGAAGGATTCCTACTCTTCGGCGCGATGGCATATTTTGGTGCATATTTGCGCCAAAATTTTGGATTAGATTATGACATTGTGGGCTTGACCTTAGCGTTTTATGGTATTGGGGGATTGGCATATGTAGGCAGCGTTAAGTGGGTAGTTCCTCGGCTAGGCGAACGTAAAATGGTGGTGACTGGCGGCGGTATAGTAGGGTGTTCCTACTTTGCACTTTCAGCTACACCTGTCTGGTGGTTTTGTCTTCCAATATTTTTATTTGCAGGATTCGGATTTTACTTGATCCACAACACCATGCAGACGCGCGCAACGGAAATATCCCTGGAATCTCGGGGTGCAACTATGTCTTTGTGGGCATTCATGCTGTTTTTTGGTCAAGGATGTGGTGTCTTAGTTTTCGGTAAGATAATTGATAACTATGGGTATACCATGGTTTTTACAAGCGCAGGATTAGGAATGATTATTTTAGGACTGTGGTTTCAAAACCGTATACGAATCTTAGAAGAAAACTGCTGACTTGTAATCTAGCTCAAGATTTCTATAGGTGATCTTTAAACCAATTACTGGCAGCACTGCTAGTCTCTTTAAATTTTTCGGTATATGCGCCATAGTGATTCGAGTTGATGACCACCAAGTCTTTTGGGCCAGGAACTAGGCTATATAGGTCTAGCGCGATATCTGACGGAGTTGTAGTGTCAATTTCGGAGACGATCATCAGGAGCGGAGTCGGACTGATCTGTTTCATATAGCCAGTGACATCATATTCAACCATATACTCAAGAGATCTCACTGTTACGCGGTTTTCCCAAGTACACTCTGGATCACTATCAACAAACTGGTGAATATAATTATACGTTTCTTCCCCAGGAAAAACGTGAGGCTCTTCAGGATCAAGTGAGCACATCTTTACATATTTAGACTTTTTCCCCGACACCCGACCTATCCTATCTTCATCTAACATGTGGTGAAAATCATCAACTGCCCCAATTGGGAGAAACTGTTGCAAGTTACGATGTCCGTTCATAAAAGGCACCTGGCTGACGACTGCCTTAACTCTTTTATCTAGTGCGGCTACCGCGCACACAGTACCGCCTGTATAACTGGTACCCCAGATCCCAACGCGTTGGGGATCGCATTCAGGTTGGGATTGTGCAAAAGTGATGGCGCTTCTGTAATCACGCATTTGCATTGTCGGATCGATATCCTGTCGAGGTTGGCCACCACTCGAACCAAGGCATCTATTATCATAGACAAGCACCGCAAAACCATTCTTAACGAACACGTCGGCATACTGATCTAATCCCATTTCCTTAACACCAGAGAATCCGTGCGCCATGATAATGGTAGGGAATGGTTTTGAACCTTTGTTAGGTTTGTACATCCAGCCTCTGAGTGTCACGCCGTCAGCTTTGAAATCGATATCGCGTCTCATTGCTATTCTCCTAATAGTTTCGGTGAGCGTAGATACATAAGGTCATTTAAAGATATATGTGCCAATAGCGAAGCGCCAGTTATTTTTAAGTATTTTGGTGAGCTATTTAGATGAACCCAGTTCGAGAATCGTAAATTGCTTGCCTTATCTCCTCATGAGTATTCATGACAAAAGGTCCATAGCGAACTATAGGTTCTCGGATTGGCAATCCGGCAAATAGGATGGCAGATGACAATAGTTTCTCCGACCTCATTGATAGGGTGGCGTCGTTACTTAGTACTGCTAGAGAACCTCTCTCAACAATGGTATCGCCGACATGTATTGTGCCAGAGTAACAATATAGAAGCCTATTGTGTGTAGTTGGGATTGCAATAGAGGCAGCTACTCCTGCTTCCAAGCTTATATCTAAATATAGGGGCTCAGTAGTAATATTGACAATTGGACCTGTCAAATTATTATATTTCCCTGCGATCACGCGAATTGACACCCCATCAGTTCTGTCATCAGTCGGAATTGTATCTGACGTAATATCCTGATAGTGAGGTTGTGTCATTTTCGACTTAGAAGGGAGGTTGACCCAAAGTTGAAATCCCCACATTAATCCATTTTCTTGCTCAGGCATCTCCGAGTGGATTATCCCTTTTCCAGCGGTCATCCATTGTACATCGCCCGGTGCTAATATTCCTTTGTTGCCTTGATTGTCTTCATGACGCATTTTCCCCGCGAGCATATAGGTAACCGTTTCAAAGCCTCGATGTGGGTGCTCAGGGAATCCACCTATGTATTCGTCAGGGTTGTCAGATATAAATTCATCGAATAAAAGAAACGGATCAAGATCTGATAGTTCCGTACCTCCAATTAGCCGACAGATCTTGACACCATCTCCATCACTCGTAATCTGTCCTTTAATTTGTCGAATGATCTTGCAATTATTTGTCTTGCTCATAACGCGCTAAACTCCCAATAGCGATAAGTGATCGTAGCGGCTTCAAATCTTGCCACGAATACTATAAGGTTTTTATTCAAATTAATGAATGATCAAGGAGAAGGCTATGCGCCTAGATGAACCTAGAGTCGGTGCGAAGGAACGGGCAGAATGGGACGATGTTGACGAAGTAATAATGAAGCCTTTTGTAGACTCTGATAGCGATCACAACGTGTTTAAAACGTTATTGCGTCATCCTAGCTTATTCAAGCGGTGGTTAGTTTTCGCCAATCATGTGCTTTTTAAATCTACTTTACCGTTGCGGGATAAAGAGTTGGTGATCTTGCGCGTGGGACACCGATGTCGATCAGGTTACGAGTGGGCGCAACATGAAGCGATTGGTAGGAGAGCGGGATTAGATGATTCTGCAGTGCAAAGCGCTATCGAAGGGCCGGCGATGGCGGGTGCCAGTGGTTTAGATCAATGCCTTCTCCTAGCTACTGATGAGTTGCTTGATGACGCCTTTATCAGCGACAGTACCTGGCGTAATTTAAATACGTATTTAAACCAAAAGCAGATAGTGGATCTAATATTCACGGTCGGTCAGTACAATTTGGTCTCTATGGCATTGAATAGCCTCGGCGTTCAATTGGATGACGGCTTGTCTCCAGGAAAGTTTAGTCCAGAATAGAACCCTATGCCAAACGGAGTTAAGGCTAATAATAAAAGCAGTTACAGATAAAGGTAACGCTTTTTATCGGTCAGTATCTTACGCGCTATACCAACCGACGGTGTAGTCAGGGATAAATGGATGTCTGTATAAGTTATGGGGCCGACTAGCGGATGAGGAGGCGATTGGCTCGATCGCCGAGGTTGGCGACCGAGCGGCAGGTTTTTAGCTGATACGCTCTAAAATCACTACAGGTATTTGCCTATCACCAGCTTTTTCTGCGTAGTCAGTATACGGAGGATAAAGCTCGGCAAGTTCAGCCCAAATTTTTGCTCTTTCAGCGCCTTCTGCGATGCGACACTCGGCCTGAAATTCATCATCAATGACTTGCACGGTCACTTCGTCTTGCGCCATCAAGTTATGGTACCAACCCGGATGCTTTGGATCGCCACCTTTTGACGCGATAACTACATGACTCCCATCGTGCTCTCCATAAATTAGGGGCATGATTGAAGTTTTTCCTGATTTTCTACCAACTGTTGTCAGCAGGAGAGTGGGTATTGGCCCCTTGCCGCCTGCCGGCGCGGAATCCCACATATGTCCTGACTGTGGATCCGATAGGTATTGCTCACGGTGAGCTGCTATCCATCCTGTTTCGCTTGCCTCTATTATTGGGTCGCTCATTTTCTCTCCCTTTTCTTAAATTACTTGATACTCGTAGTGTAATATTACCTTTTTTATTTAGTTAGCGCATTAGCGATGTAGACAGATTTAGCCTATATTCTTTATTTAGGATTTACTGCGTTAATCGTCCATTGCTAACCGGAGAAAAAGTCTTTTGAAAACTCATCAGTTGCCATTAAGTGAAGAGTTTATTGCTTATAAGAATGAGGACGCATCAGTTATCGGCGGAGCCATGCTCGTTGGTAGAACTCTGGACGCCAATCTGGATAGAGCATGGGTGTTGAGTCAGATCGAACGCTTAGCGACTAATGTCACTGCCAGCGACGGAGTCACGCTTTTGGATGCGCTGCTGATATTATTGCGGGACTCAGGCTTCCGCGGAGCGTCGGATTATTATCAGTATTCGAACAGTAACATTGAATCTGTTTTAAAGACTTTTACTGGTATACCCATAAGTCTTGCAGCAGTGCTAATGAGTTTGGCGGATGAATTGGGGTTAGGTAATGAGGGAATTAATTTCCCGGGACATTTCCTTGTTAATATTGATAAGCGGCTGGTTGATCCGTTTTCCATGACGCTTGTTAGAGGATCTACTCTCGAAAATTGGCTAGAGCGCCTGTCAACATCGAGAGACGAGGCGTTGCGTCGTGCGAGTCCCTGTCAGATAGTTACGAGAATGCTCAACAATCTCAAAGCCCTCGCCGTAACGCGCTTGGATTTCCTTAAGGCGTTAGATTTTTCCGGCTACCAACTTCTAGTCGCTGACGATCTGTTCTCGCTTTATCTTGAACGAGCCGAGTTATGGGCAAAACTGGAAGTACCAACTATGGCAATCAAAGAGCTCGAGCTCGCAATTGCTTTGGCGTCTGATGATAAGGCGGTTCTTGTTTTAAAAAAACAAATTAAAAACCTAGCAGGCACTTCTGGCAAGTTACATTAGACTTTATTTTTCGCTGCTTCAAAGAGGCTTCGAAAATTTTAAAGTCATCCGGTCACTTTCCCCGATAGCCTTATATTTTGCTTTGTCGACTTCTCCTTTCTTGTAATTAGGCGGCAAAGTCCAAACACCATCAGGATAGTCCTTCGTGTCCTTCGGATTGGCATTTAGTTCAGATTTCTCTCTTAACACAAAGCCAGCTGCCTCGGCTATTTTAATCGCTTCGCTTTCAGCAAGGTAGCCTGTTTTAGCAGAGGCTAGACCAGTCGTTTCAGGGTTCGCCCTATGAGCTACGACTCCCAGCACGCCTCCCGGCTTTAGTGCTTTAAAAAATACTCCAAACATAGCATCTGCCATGTCATTGTTTACCCAATTATGTAGGTTGCGGAAGCTCAGAATAAGATCCACACTACCCTCTGGAGCAGGGTCGATATGAGTCGGAGGCATGATGCTAACTAACTTGATCTTGTCATAAACTGATGGATTGGCAGCGAGCTTCTTTTCGAATTTTTCGACTCCTTTCATGAAGTACGGAGTATCTTTATCACCGACATAGCTTGCCGCGTAGAAAGTACCTTGTTCTCGGAGATAGGGTGCTAATATTTCGGTATACCAACCGCCACTACCAGGCCAGATTTCCATTACGGTCATGTCCGACTTAATTCCGAAAAATCTCAAAGTCTCAACACTATGCCGTGGACCATTCCGTTTTATGTTTTCGGCAGACCTGTGATCGCCGTTAGCGGCTGAGAGCAGACCGTCCGAGCGACTTGTCCCAGTGTCACCGCATCCGACGACAAGAGCCGTTATAAACATTGTTGAAACAATCAATTTTATATTCATAATCTTTGTCCTTGGTGTATTGTTTTAGCACAATAATATTAGTCTACTACTTTTTTCGATAAAATGGTGATACTGGTATTGTGCGTACTTCCTAATGATATGCAAAGTTGACACTACTTCGGGAGTAGTTCGAATGATTGACAATGCTCAACTATACAAATCGCAGCGAGCCTCTTTGGGCGCGAGTAATATGGTGGCCACTTCGCAACCTCTAGCCGCTCAAGCGGGAGTGAATGCTATGCACAAAGGCGGCAATGCTGTGGATGCAGCGATAGCGACCGCAATTACATTAACAGTGGTCGAGCCTACTGGAAATGGTATAGGTTCCGATGCGTTCGCTTTGGTTTGGGATGGTGAAAATCTTACTGGTTTGAATGGTTCGGGTCGTTCGCCGGCATTATGGGATCCAGAATATTTTTCTCGTTATCGAAAAATGCCCCAATTCGGTTGGGATGCAGTAACGGTTCCAGGTGCCGTTAGCTTATGGTCTGTTCTATCAGAGGCATATGGGAGGTTACCGTTCGAGAGCTTATTTGAAATGGCAATAGAATATGCTTATCGAGGTTTTCAGGTTGGATTTCGTACTGCCTACGATTGGCAACATGGTCCTGCTGAGTGGTACAAAGACTTCGACGAATTCGGTAGGCATTTTTTGCCCCCGCCAAAGGTGGGTCAGCGCGTTGTTAGGCGCGAATTAGGCGAAACCTTGCAAGAGCTATCGGTGCATCCTGAATCCTTATACTCCGGAAGCCTGGCTGAGAAAATTGAGTATCAGGCAGTTAAAGATGGAGGAGCATTGAGGGTTTCAGATTTATCTGAACACGAAACTGACTGGGTAGTTCCTGTTACTTGTAGGTACCGTAATACGACAGTTCACGAGATACCGCCAAACGGTCAGGGTTTGGCTGTACTAATAGCGTTGGGAATATTAGATACAAGAGAGCCGGGTCAGCTTGACTCGGCTGACGGAGTTCATTTGCAAATCGAAGCCATGAAAATAGCTTTGCGTGCGGCAGCTGATCATATTTCTGACGCTGAGACAATGCAGGTTTCAATTTCAGATTTACTTAATAAGGATTCTCTTGCGCGGGTAGCAAATGATATTGGTATTAACGCTTCGATATTGCCGCCCGCCGCGTTGCCTAGTAGTTTCGATACGGTTTACTTGAGTACAGCCGATGCCGGCGGGATGATGGTTTCATTTATACAATCGAATTATTTTGGATTTGGCTCGGGTATCGTAATTCCCCAGACTGGTATTGCGTTACAAAATAGAGGGTGGGGGTTTTCGCTAGAACAGGGACACCCTAATCAAGTCGCGCCGTCTAAAAAGCCATTTCACACGATAATTCCGGGATTTCTAACATGTGATGGACAGGCTATGGCTAGTTTTGGGGTCATGGGTGGGCCCATGCAGGCCCAAGGGCACGTGCAAATGGTGACTAGATTAGTGGATCATAAGCAAAACCCTCAGGCCGCTAGTGACGCTCCAAGGTGGCAAGTCCTTGGGGATTATAGTATTTCGGTAGAGCCGGGTTTTCCTGAAGAGATCGTTTCTAATCTAGAAAAAAGAGGACATAAAATTTCATATGCTTCTGATAGCTGGTCTTTTGGAGGAGCACAATTAATAATTAAGACCGATAATGGTTATGTTGGTGGTTCCGATCATCGGAAAGAAGGCTGCGTTGCTGGTTTTTAGCGATGATAGCAACTCTAGGTGGAATCCTAGAATAATGTCATAATCACAAGATTGATTAACCTGATGGGGAATAAAAGAAATGACTCAACCACTTTATACAGTGCGCCAGGTTGCGTACGTAGTGAAAGATTTAGATGCGGCTTTAAAATATTGGACTGAGACTTTGAAGGTTGGCCCTTTTTATTTGGCTAAACACTGTCCTTTAGAAAATCAAGTTTACCGAGGTGGAGAGTCGCACGCGGATGTATCATTGGCATTAGGTAACTCCGGTGACGTACAAGTAGAATTGATCTACTGTGAAGATGACTCTCCGTCGGTATATAAAGAATTTCTAGATGCTGGAAGAACTGGCGTGCATCATTTCGGCATGATGCCAGTCAATTTTGAAGAAACTTGTGCACACTATAAATCGTTGGGGCACGAAGCAGCTTTTGAGTGCACTGTCGGTGGTTCTCCATTAGTTTACTTTGATACCGTCGATACGGTAGGCCATTTTATCGAGCTCTGGTCGAATTCAGACGTTTACAAAGATCTTTTTATGATGGTCGAAGATGCTGCTAAGGGCTGGGATGGTAAGGATCCTGTTAGAGTTCTAGATGTCTAATCAATTAGTAAAAGTTGCGAAGCATAGCGATCATGTCGTACTGATCACTATGAATCGCTTGGAAAGACATCATGCCTTGAATCACGAACTTGCTACAAGGCTAGTGGAGGCTCTGGAGGACTGCGAAAACGATCCTGATGTTTCCGCAGTTGTGCTGACCGGTGCAGGTGAAAAAGCGTTCTGTGCTGGACAGGATATGGTTGAGCAAAGCGGGATAGGACGGGAGGAGGGTGTTCCAAAATCGATAGCTGCTTATATTGCGATCGAACGGTTCGCCAATTCGCCGCTTCCGATTATCGCTGCAATAAATGGCTACTGCTATGGGGGCGGTGCTGCGCTGGCAATTTCTTGTGACATACGGTTAGCATCTGAGTTGGCTACTTTTAGATTGCCAGGCGCTGAATATGGACTTGTCGTTGGTGCTGCGGCTTTTCCGTGTTTAGTTGGCGTAGCACGTGCTAAAGAACTCATTTTCACAGCAAAAAAATTCGATGCGTTAGAAGCTGAGAGGTGGGGATTTGTAAATTCCTTATTTTCTCCAGATTGCCTTCTAGCGGAGGCGCTTAGCATGGCGGAGATGATTAGCGAAAACTCTGCAATTGCAGTGCAAGAGTCGAAACGCGTGATTGACGCGGCAACGCTGGA
>CAJWTO010000052.1 GCA_913047675.1 uncultured Pseudomonadota bacterium
GACGATACGTTAAGTATTAAAGATGTCTAACCCAAGGTCTACCTCTGAAGTATAAAAGTGTGATTATACCTACCGATACCAAACCCAAGGCTCCGCTCCCTTTAGTATTTAACTGGTCGTTATTGGCCTATTGGATTTCGCTATTAAAATACTCAGAGTAGAAAAGTTAATTTGAGTGCGAGATTTGTCTACTACATGTCACCTACTCTTTGAACACAATAGTCTTTCTTTACCTTACGATATAAATAATCGTTTAGAGTCTATGTCATCACGAACGCTACAGCACTAATGTACGAGCGTCGCTCCGGCGCGACTATTTTGATACACTCTTAGCCGGACAAGGCCGATATATTCAAAGCGGGGAGCATTGAAGGGGTTTGTTAATGCATAGAATTAGAAAATTCGGCTTAATACTTCTATTTTTTTGGTTTGCTTTAGCGCTATTAGCGGACTTATTTGGAACAAAGCTATTTTTTCCATTTTCCACTGAGATAGGTGGGCAGGAAGAAATGTTTAGACTCTACTCAGTCCGTTTTGCAATCGGTTGCTTACTTCTCTTAATTATATTTAGGTATTTGTGCCAACTCAGACCCTGGCCATCTTTAATAGTTGTATATTGGTACGCTATCTTCTTTATTATCTCAAGTTGCATACACGCAGTTAAGATGGATATTAAATTAGATGAGTTGCATTATCTAATTTGGGTAGTAATTTTTTCCGTCCTTATCCGATTAGAAATCAGACAAAAGGTAAAAGAGACTCGCGAGAGTATATATAAAAGGGACTATTTTTGAGGATCTCACACGATGACTTCACGACTTAATTTCGGTATTTTTCTTGCGCCATTCCATAAAGCGGGGGAAAACCCTACGCTCGCTTTTCAGCGGGATCTGTCGTTAATCCAACATTTAGATACGCTTGGCTATGACGAAGTCTGGATCGGTGAACATCATTCTGCTGGTAGCGAAATCATTGCGTCCCCTGAAATATTTATAGCGGCCGCTGCGGAGCGTACTCGTCGGATCAAACTGGGTACGGGTGTCACTAGCGTTGGCTATCACAATCCATTTTGGGTAGCGGAACGATTAGTATTGTTGGATCACCTGACTCATGGGAGGGTGATGTTTGGCGCAGGCCCTGGTTCCTTGCCGACAGACGCGGCGATGATTGGCATCGAGCAAAAAGATACTCGTGATCTGCTTGAACAAGGTTTCGATATCATCATGCAATTACTGACCAGTGAAGAGCCGGTAACGTTCAAAAACGATCGCTGGGATTTACGCGAAGCCAAACTCCATCTGCGACCTTATTCGAATCCATTATTCGATTGTGCGGTAGCAGCAGTTGCCTCGCCTTCTGGTCCTAGACTTGCAGGAAAGCACGGCGTTGGTTTGTTATCACTTGGAGCAACGCAAGCCGCTGGGTTCGATGCACTTGCGATGCACTGGGACGTGATGGAGCAACGTTGCGCCCAATTCGGTCAAGTCGCAGATCGTTTGAAATGGCGATTGGTCGGCATGGTCCATTGTGCAGAAACTCGAGAACAGGCACGCAAAGATGTCGCTTATGGCATTGAATCTTGGTTCAAGTATTTTCAGTCAGTAGCCGGATTGCCACATATGAATCCAGAAGGAAACATTGTCTCGGAAATGATCGATTACGTTGTCGAAGGTGGTCTGGGCGCGATTGGGACGCCAGAAGACGTGATCGGGCAGATCGATCGCTTAATGGAACAGTCAAATGGTGGCTTTGGGAGTTACTTAATGCTCTCGCATGAATGGGCAAATACCGAAGCGACAAGGCGTAGCTACGAATTGATTGCGAAATATGTCATGCCGGAATTTCAAGGGCAAGCGCATGCAACGAGAGATGCTGTAGAACGAGCAAAATCCTTGCGTAGTAAACTACGTACCGAGCAGCAAGCGGCGCTTGATGCGATGACCGAGAAGCACGCCGCTGAGGTTGCTCAGTTAGATCAGAATAAATCAGCTTAAGCAGTTTAGTGTTAGATCGGGTACTAGATTTAATCCGATGATTTTCGGAAAGCCTAGAGTAATGATTGCAATGAAGCTAACTATAGAAGGTACTTTTTTCATATTAGCTCATGTTTATAAATCTATAAGCATACTATTCTGCAAGGGAATTTGATTAGCTGGTATAAAGTTTGCGTAGGACCCAGAGCAAAGTCAATTACGAGCATTTCGTCTTAGTCACAAACCTTCTTTTTGTCTGTTCTTAACAATGATAAACTATATTATTTATATAGGATTGTCATATGTCAGTAGATAACAAAGTGGATGACAACTGGTACTTTCCCCGTGAATCAGTAGCTCAAGTGGAAGAGGGTCACACCCTGGCGCCAAAGTTTGATGCTGACGGACTCATCCCGTGTGTGACTACCGAAGCGGAAACAGGTGATGTGCTCATGCTCGGCTACATGAATAGCGAGGCCCTAGAGAAAACAATTACTACTGGCCAAGCACACTATTGGAGCCGCAGTCGAGAATGTCTTTGGCATAAAGGGGCTACTAGTGGATTGTTTCAAGAAGTAGAGGAGTTGCGTATTGACGACGATCAAGATGCGATTTGGTTACGCGTCAAAGTTGCGGGAGTAGGAGCAAGCTGTCACGTTGGTTATCGGTCCTGCTTTTATCGCAGTATTCCACTCCGCGGTGCGGCGGATAAAACCATGTTACTTAGCTTTACGGAATCCGAAAAAACGTTTGATGCTCTCGCGACATACGGAGATGCTCCCAATCCCACTAAACTATGAATTACTAGTCGGATAATCATCGAAACCTATGGCTGATTCAAAAGACGTCATTGATATATGTCGTCCAAAGTTTACTCTGACAGTGCTGTAATTGATTACTGTTTGAAAATGTCAATCATGTGACTCAGCCAACTTTGTAATTCTGGCCAAGTTATTTATTTACTAAAAAATTACAGACATATAGTCATACACCATCCATAAACATTGCATTGCCATCTGCATTATCTAAGCGATTCCCTATGATTTCCTGGTACTCTCCGGAGTAATACCAGCCCCTTAATTTCTCCATAGTAGGAAATTGCAGTAATACTTTGAAAGGATGCTCACCTATTGAGCCCTCAACAACTTCAACTTCTCCTAGGCCGCGGTGCAGAAACACACCCTCATGTTCAGAAATAGTTGCTTCGACCCTAGAACGATAAGCTCCCATATTCTCCGGACGATTAACGGTGAATTCACCTAGAAAATAGGCTGCCACAAAAATTCTCCTTATTGTTGGACGTATTCCTCATGATAACCTAGGTTCGGAGCTCAAGTATAAAAAACGGTGATTCTGTGTCGTCACCGAATATAAAGTCCCCCGCCTCTCTTCATTAATTAAGTGGCCGCTATTAGTCTGTTAGAATTAGCAAATCAAATACTCTAGGCACGAACGTGAATTTACGGTAATTTTTTTGGCATACTATCTATCGAGTGGGAACATGAAAAATATAGCTATCATAGGAGCGGGGCTCTCGGGTCTCGTCGCAGCAAGACAATTAGAACACACGGCAAATGTCACAATATTCGAGAAATCAAAAGGCGTGGGTGGACGAATAGCTACTCGTCGATCTGGCCCGTATTCATTTGATCACGGCGCACAATTTTTCACTCCCAAAACTAAATTGTTCAAAGACTTTCTCCAGCCATTCATATTAGAAGGTCATGTAAAGCGTTGGGATGGCAATTTTGCCGAAATAATAAATAGAGCAATTACTTTAAAACGCAAATGGGACGATTCCCCACCTCACTATGTTGGAGCGCCCAGTATGAATAGTTTCGCGAAACAAGTAAGTGTGGGCGTGAATATAAGGCACAACATACTTATTAAGTCTGTCGTACGAAAAGATGGCCTTTGGCAACTATCTGATAGTAACGAAAAATTACTGGGCGAGTATGATTGGGTGATCGTATCCACACCTCCTTATCAGGCCCTTCAATTGCTGCCTCAATTCTCTTCATTAGGCAGCGAGCTTGTAACTCGTAAAATGCAAAGTTGTTTTTCTCTTATGCTAGGATTTTCTGGTGATCTATCATTACCATTTGATGCAGCATTACCGCTAGGTGAGGATATAAGCTGGGTTTCGGTAAACAGTTCTAAGCCCGATCGAGGGCAGGCATACTGTCTCCTAATCCACTCAACTAATGATTGGGCTGACCGACATTTTAACGACGATCACAATGTCGTTCTAGAACACTTAATAGAAGAAAGTAGCAATATTTTAGACCGAGATCTAAAAAGTGCCGCGCACAAAACTCTCCATGGTTGGCGCTTCGCGAATATAGTCCGTCAGGAAGGAAAGGATTATTTTCTAGACGCAACTCATAATTTAGCACTGTGTGGTGATTGGTATATAAAGGGACGAGTTGAAGCTGCATTTACGAGTGGCTATAAGGTAGGTCAGGCGATAGAAACGATACTTTCCGATTAATCCTTATTTGAAAAAGATACCTCACTGTTTTCAATTGAACTTATAGAGACCCCCAATACCGTAGTTCTTTACGTAGAGCCAAACAACACCTAGTCCTAGACAAAGTGAAAGAAATATACACCCAACAAGTTTGATAAATTCATCAAAATTATCTACCGAGAACAGTAGGAAGGCCCAGATCGACACAAAAGAACACACTCCTCCTAAAATGACTATCGTAATTAAAAAAAAGATCAACTGAGTGAATTTTTTCATCATAAATACCAAAGAATCTTATTTGAACTGCATATCTTGGGCTCTAAAATAATGACCCGGAAATTGGATCTTTCTTAGACTTTTTCGGGGATCTTTTCTTTGCCAATCGACGACTCCCATGTTGTTTCAATACATGGGTGGAACGCGCTCTATGTGACGCGCCTTTTCTGACGTCATAAATTTTTTGCATCGCTAACGAACGACCGGTTCGTTCGTCAACAATTGGCAAAGGATAGTCACCAATTTTTTCTGTTGATAACCACGGAGTGTGAAGATTTCTAAGCTCCATATCTTGTAGCTCCGGAACCCACTTTTTGATAAATACTCCTAAGGGGTCGTGATCAATACCCTGTTTTATCGGATTATAAATACGCACACTATTAATCCCAGTTGTCCCGGACTGCATCTGGACCTGGCTGTAGTGAATGCCTGGCTCATAGTCTGTAAACAATCTGGCTAGATATAGCGCAGGTTCTCGCCAGTGCAGCCATAAATGATAGCTAGCAAAACTCACTAACATCGCGCGCATACGAAAATTAATCCAACCGGTTGCACTTAATGCACGCATACAAGCATCTACCATTGGGTAACCGGTTCTTCCTTCAGCCCAAGCCTTGAAATACTCTTCATTAAAATTATTTTCTCTGAGTCCATTATAACCTACGTGCATATTCTCAAATTCAATACGAGGATCATCTTCTAGTTTTTGAATAAAATGAGAATGCCACCTAAGCCTACTAGAAAAAGATTTCAAAGCACTAGGCCATTTCCCTCTGATGCTCTTAGGCTGCAACTTGATGCCCGAACTCTGACTTTTCGTCATCTGATAGACTTCCCGTATAGAGACCGTACCAAACGCTAGGTGGGGTGACAATCGTGAGCAGCTATTAAATGCGGTCACAGGAGATGACATCTCCTTGGTATAACCTTCCCCACGTTCTGATAAAAAGCTGTTGAGTATTTCAAGTGCGGGACCCCGCCCACCGGCTTGTCGTCCAACACAATAATCATTTGTCAAACCCAACACCTTACCTAATGGCATCGCGTCTGATTCCTCATCACCACTAACCGACGATCCTATGGCAGTAACTAACGGCTTATCCATTTCTCTATGCCATTTGCCCGACCAACCATCACGATTTTTAAGACGTCTAATAACGCCATTTCTAGGAAGTTCATGAAAAGGAATACCTTTTTCTTTTACCCAACGTCTAAATCGTTTATCCCTCGCGTATGTCCATCCATTCCAAGTTTCTTGATACGTCCAGATACCGTCCACAGCATACTTTTCAGTTAGCTCTGAAAATATTTGTATACATTCTCCAATCTTTATCACCAGTTTTTGACCATGGTCGCGTAATCCTAGCGCCAAATCATCAATACATTCTCCTAAAAATACATATTGCCTTAAACTAAGATCAGGCTGTTTCCATAGATCTGGTTCTAAAACATATACAGGTAGAATGGGCCCTAAGTCACTTGCCATAGTTAATGGAGCATGATCGACAAGACGGAGATCTCTTTTAAACCAAACAATCTGCATATAAAGGGCTTATATATTTTGAAAGTACAAAATTAATACGCGACGTAACTAAAATTATCTCACTTCCATCCCACTCACAAATATCCTTATCCACAGTTTGTGGGGGATTTGGCCTACACCTTAAGCGCCGATTTAAAGTGAACTATCGTTGATTTTTCTAATTACAGGTATATCCGCCGTCTACAACCATTTCAGTACCTACAACAAAAGAGGATTCGTCAGAGGCAAGGTACAGAGCCGCATTTGCTATCTCATCCGCTGTGCCAGCCCTTCCTAACAATGTCGGACCAAGCACCGCGTTCTTTATCTCAGTGTCTTCCAGCAAATGCTCAGCCATAGGTGTATCGATAACCCCTGGGTGTAAAGAGTTAACACGAATTCCGTGAGCCGCGTATTCTGTAGCAGCACCTTTAGTAAACAATCGGATAGCACCTTTACTGGCTTCGTAGGCCGCCGCCATGGGAGCTCCGACTAATCCGTAGATTGATGAGAGATTCACGATCGATCCGCCATTTCTAGTACACATTGGTTCGAAGGCGAATTTAGTTCCAAGAAAAATACTTGTGACATTAACCCTAAAAATTTCGTTCCACTCCTCCAAGGAGGTTTCTTGGAGTGGTTTCATTAACAAAACTCCCGCATTATTTATTAGGACATCGAGACCGCCGAATCGACTACTACACTGTTCAATGACCATGTCCCAATCTTTTTCTTTAGTGACGTCGTGAGGTAAAAAGATTGCCTCGCCACCACTATCTACAATCTCATCTACAGTTTTCTGACATTCTTTATCAATATCGGTGGCTACAATTTTGCCACCTTCTGAGGCCAATCTTTGCGCAGTGGCTTTGCCAATGCCGTTAGCTGCACCAGTTACTATGCAAATTTTTCCTTCTACTCTACCCATATTTCACCCCCTGAAAATTGCGAAAGATTGATGTAAAAAATTCAACGAGAAATAATAACTTCTCTTGTTCGACATATTACTTTCAAGTCTATGGCAATTAAGTGTCATCTATTAATTTTATTTACCATAGCATCACTAACTAACCAGCAAATCAACCAGTAAGAAATTAAGCTAAAGTTGAACTATACTACTCTCAAGTGCACGAGTAGGTACTTAATAATACTTTAACTTCGGTAAAAATATTTAGACCACACGGCCAACACGACTAGACCTCTAAACAAAATATTAACAATTGAAAAAATAAAAGGATTAAAAGCCGACTGTATAATAAAGGTATGCATTAGTTTCTGTCTTTGACTTATAAGGAAGCTCCTGATATTGAGCAGTAAACGACAACCTATGGTTGGATTTAAAAAAATAGTCAAAACCTAATGAAGCGACTGGCCTGTTCTGATTAAAGTCGTCCGACAGACTGACCGTACTCAGACCTGAAATACCTGTAGGTGCTAGCTTATCAATCGAATGGTGAACATCATGCTCGATCCCAAAACTGCCCTTCAACGATAAATTAGAACTGAGACGAGCATTTAATTTCAGTCCAGGTAAAATTGTGGTCGACTTGTCTTTAATTTCATTAAAACTAAGTGGTGAGCTAGAACCTGTTTCAGTGTACCCATCCTGTTTTATAACTGCTGAGCGAGCAGCAAAATAGGGGCGCAAGATAATATTGTCGTTGAATTGATAACCGTACTGAAGTTCAGCTACGAAGCTTTTCGCTTCAATCACAGTCTGCCCCTTACCTTCTTCAGAAGAGCCGACCACCTCGCGAGTCACAGCTGCGTATTTTTGTTGAAAAGCATTCGCCAGCTTTAATTGATACCCTAATCGATTTGGTTTCTCGTTCCACACAACAAGTCCGCCCAACAATGGTGTCTTGTCTGACAGCTTGAAACTTGCAGGGGTCTTGTGGCTGATATTGTGGTGAAAAAAACCTCCTACTCTTAACGCATCCGTTACTTGGTAACCACCCACCAGCACCATACTATTCGTTTTAGTTTTAGGGGAATTGATAACCGTATGTCTACCACCGAAAGAGACACAAATTTTGTGCTTATCAAATAAATCACAATCGTAGGTGTTCATGTTAGCAAAATTGACTTCGGTTACTGACGTTAGATTATTAACCCCGAGCACAATATTTGGCTTAACGCTTTTCACAACCGAAGTTTTCGTGTCGTCGGTTATATCCTTATTCCCAACCACCAGATCCCACTCGCTTCCAGTATTGTTAGCTAACGCCCAGTTACTTCTTATTGCGCCAGAAACAACAGTTCCCGAAGTACCGCTTACGATTTCACTAGCAGTCAAACCACTCAAAACCGAGCTATAGGTACCTTTACTTAAAATTGATTCTGAGTGAATCCCAAAATTAGTAGCGCCAGAAGTGTCGCTAAAAATCGTCTGGCCAAAATCAGTCTTACTCTTAACGATCACATTGTAATTGGTTGGTAATTTACCTTTGTAAGTAAGCGCGGAACTAGAAGCCCCCTGTAAGTTATTAAAGGTTATTATTGTTCCTGAATTATTGATTCCATGCGCACTATCTGACGTAATCAGTCCTTTATTTGTCAGTGTCGTGAAACTTCCTTGATTGAATATTCCATTGCCACCACCTCCTAAGGCAGTAATCGTCCCTAGATTATTAAGTAAAGTGTTAGTTCCTGTGTTAACTACATCATCTAATTGGGCAGTTGAAACCAAATCCCAAGTTGTTCCAGAACTATTACTCAGCGTCCAATCATAATCTCCGACGCCGCTGATAGTGATACCGGAATTGATAGTGACATCTGAGCCATCACCGCTAATATCGAGCTCCGCACAATTCGATGAAAATGTTGCATTAGCTGCATCAACATCTGAGCACGCATTCACATTTGAATGTGTTCCGATAACTCCAGACGAGATATTACTAGCAGTCAAACCACTCAAAACCGAGCTATAGGTACCTTCGCTCAAAGTAGATCCTGAATGAACCCCAAAATTGGTCTGACCAGACACATCGCTGAAGATTGTCTTACCAAAATCAGTCGTACTATTGACGATCACGTTGTAGTTGGTCGGTAATTTACCTTTGTAAGTAAGTGTAGAGCCAGAAGCTCCCTGCAAATTATTCAACGTGGCAATGCTGCTGGAAGTGGCGTTATAAATGCCGATATCATTACCAGAAGCGGAAATCGTGCCCGTGTTCGTTAAAGTAGTAATAGTGGCCGAGCCTTCATTGTAAATTCCCCAATTACGACCAGCAGAAATCGTACCTGTGTTACTCATTGAAGTAATAAGGCCTTTATTGTAAATACCAAAATCCGTGCTCGCAGAAATGGCGCCCGAATTACTTAAAGTCGTAAAGGAGGCATTTGTATCATTAAGTATCCCCCAATCATCTCCTGTCGAAATAGTGCCTAAATTAGTCAAAGTAGTGGCAGTTCCGGTGTTCAGTACATCATCCTCGTCTTCTACAACCAGATCCCATAATGACCCCGTACTATTAGTTAATGTCCAATTTTGATCCCCGGGCCCGCTCACCGTCACGCCTGAAGAAATTGTGACGTTCGAGTTGCTCCCACTTATATCTAAATCTCCACAATTAGATCCAACAGTGGCAGACGTGCCAACAATATCGTCACATGCGTTAGAATTGATATGAATCTCCGAAGTGCCGCTTGCGATTTCACTGGCAGTCAAACCACTCAAAACCGAGCTATAAGTACCTTCGCTTAAAGTGGACCCCGAGTGAACTCCAAAATTGGTCTGACCAGACACATCGCTGAATATTGTCTTACCAAAATCAGTCGTACTATTGACGATCACGTTGTAGTTGGTCGGTAATTTACCTTGGTAAGTAAGCGCAGAGCCGGATGCTCCCTGAGAGTTATTCAACGTGGTAATGGTGCTGGAAGTAGCGTTGTGAATACCAATATTATTGCCAGAAGCGGAGATCGTGCCCGTGTTCGTTAAAGTAGTAATAGTGGCCGAGCCATCGGAGCTGGTGGTATTGTAAATTCCCCAATTACCTCCAGCAGAAATCGTGTCTGAATTAGTTAATGTACCTATAGTGCCCCCAACATTCTTTATACCGTAATCACCACTCGTTGTTTTAATCGTTCCACTATTCGTTAGCGTGTCAATCTCGCCATCATTCCATATCGCATTACGACTTGCTGAAATGGTTCCGGAATTAATTAGCGTTTCGAGCGAGCTAAACTTGGTGCTGGTTGCGTCGTTTCTGATCCCATAATCAGAGACAGCAGATATGGTTCCTGAATTGTTTATAGTCCCAATGATGCCACCAGAAACATTTTTTATGCCATCAGTATCTCCAACAGAAATAGTCCCAGTATTAATTAACGAAGTAAGCGTACCCTTACTCCACACGCCATTGTCACCACCGGCGGATATTTGTCCTGAGTTATTTATTAAGTCTATTGTCCCATCATTTCTTATACCGAAATCCTCACCGGCCGATATCAATCCTGAGTTAGTGACGGTCCCCCACGACCTGGCAGGACCACCAAGGTTAGTGATCCCTCGATCAGTCGCAGCAGAAATCGTGCCCGAATTAGACAAGCTTGTAATGGTTCCGCCATTTCTGATACCGTGATTCCCCGTACCACCAGCTCCAGCAATAATAGAGCCATTGTTAGTTAGGCTGTAAATATCGCCTGGGGAAGTATTACGAATACCATAATTTCCATCTGCCGTAATTGTTCCATTGTTTGTAATGGTAACGTTTACAGCGTCTGGGGTTTTTACAGCCATGGTTCCAGAACTATCAACAGTAACTCCTGCTGCAACAGTCACATTTGAGCCATCACCGGAAATTTCTAATTGTGTACAATTTATCGAAATCGTTATCGTTCCGGATGCTTCAGTACAATTAGCTGCATATCCTTGTGCCGAGCTAAAGCATAAAAACAATATAGAAACTATCCTTTTCGCAACTAAACCCTCGAAAGACCAATGCCTAAGATTTGCGAAGCACTTAAAACTACACACCATCAATAAACATTGCATTACCGTCTGAATTATCTAATCGATTCCCTAGGATTGCTTGATACTCCGCGGAGTAATACCAACCCTTTAATTTCTCCATAGTAGGAAATTGCAGCAACACTTTAAGAGGATGGTCACCTATTGTACCTTCGACAACCTCAGTGTCACCACCGCGCGCGAGATATATCCCCCCATGGTCCGAGATGGTAGATTCGACCTTATCGAGATACGGTCCCATCTTGTCTGGGTGATGAATAGTGATTTCTGCTAGAAAATAAGCTGCCATATAAGCTCCCCCTGCTTGTTAAATATGCCTATCATAATAACCCAAACGCGACCGATTTTAATGATATTGAAATCAATTTATTTTGTGTAGCTGGTCACAAAAAAATAGTTTTTACGCTAGACGTACTAATATGGGTAGATTAAAGTAATTACTAGCATAATTTTCTACTATCAAGCACATAAATAGTACAGGGATACCTATGTCACAGCATCAAGCTTTACAAATGTTCGGTCGTTCTGGAAACCCATCACTTAGTGATGCGACCTTCAAGTCCGAGGGATATAAAGAAGGTCGAACGATGACCTTGCAAGGGACTGTCAATAAGACTGGAATCTTACTGACTTTGCTCATTTTAGCGGCTGTTTATCCTTGGAATTTGTATTTTCAGAGTGGGAATCCAGCACTAGTAATGCCCTTCGCCCTCGGTGGTGCGATCGGGGGCTTTATTTTTGCAATTATTACGACATTTAAAAAAACGTGGGCTGGACTTACTGCTCCTGTATATGCGGTGTTGCAAGGACTCTTTCTCGGTTCTATCTCTGCTATTTTTGAGGCGCAATATCCAGGAATCGTAATTCAAGCAACTGGATTAACCTTCGGTACACTTGCTTCGTTGTTAATGCTATATAAGTTAGGGATCATCAAACCAACAGAAAATTTCAAGCTGATGATTGTATCTGCGACAATGGGGATAGGGGTTCTCTACTTCATCAGTTTCATTATGAATATGTTTGGCTCTACCGGTATCGGGTTTATTCATTCTAATGGTCTTTTTGGTATTGGCTTCAGTCTTTTTGTTGTTGCGATTGCGGCATTAAATCTCGTGCTAGATTTTGACTTCATCGAACAAGGTTCTGAACAAGGCGCACCTGCATATATGGAATGGTATGGAGCCTTTTCGCTAATGGTCACTTTGGTATGGCTATACCTAGAAATTCTAAGACTACTTGCGAAATTAAGAAGTCGTTGATGGACTTGAATACACTCGTCTTCGGGGGCATAACTCTCGTATCACTTGCGATCTTCTTTTACTTTGGCCGATTTAGAGCATCTTCGAAACAAAGAGACAGAGAGGACAGAATTGACTGGGGTAAAAATAGATTCGGATATCTAAGGATCCTGCTATTGGCTATGCTCTGTATCTTAGTTATCGCACTGATCATTCGGATGTTTACATCATAATCTTTCCAGTTTCATATCCTTTATAATCAATTCAGCTCTGTTCGCCTATTTTGTTGCAACCCTCGCCCGAAAGTAAACTTCGGAACCGTTTCCATTTTCTTTCATAGTCGGTTCTGTTAACCACCCATTCAATATGTTCAGATGACTTCTTTGACGGTTCGACTTTTATGCCCCACAAACCATCTACTTCATTCGGTACCGCGGAATACCTCACATCGGTAATAACATTTTTCGACTGACTGATTCCGAGATAACCCTGAGAAAACCAGTCGAATCTTCCTATATCTAAATATTGCTGACTATTTGCGTCTAAATTCGTGAAGTCAGTTAATTTATTGAACTTTCTAATCTTGGTACCTTCACAATATTCTTTCTCCTGAAATAACCTCACTGCATCGACATAATAAAAACCTTTATCTTCATAAATTGTTTTCCACAAAAATAAATTCCCTAAACTCGGTTTCGCAGTTAATCGATTACTTTCATGGCCTCGCATCAAAGCTATAGATTTACCGACTGCCTCTGCTCTATCTTCTTGAATAAAACCAAATCCTAAATAAACAAATATGTAAAAAATACCTAAATAAGATATAGATTTTTTTTTACTCAAAATCGTAATAACGGCGAAGACTATAACTGGGATAGTCAATAATGGATCTATTACCGAAATATTGTTCCATGAAACTCTTGTATCTGAAAATGGCCACCAAAGTTGCGTGCCGTAACTTGTACAAGCATCAAGTAAACCATGAGTGGCGTAACCCAGGAAGCAACAAAGGTAAGTTTCTTTCCAATTCAAAAATCTTCTAAACAAAATCCTTGCGAAAGCAGTTACCAGTAGTGCCCCTATGGGAATAAAAACTAAAGCATGCGTAAATTGTCTATGGAATTCTAATTTCAGCAATGGGTCAGAGCTAGATCGAATAAATATATCTAAGTCTGGGGCAAGCCCGGCAAGGCAGCCTATGATAGATCCAACTAACAGCTTTTTTTTATTCGAGACAGTTTGCGCAAAAATTGCTCCGAGTGCGCCTTGACTTACAGGGTCCATACAAAACCTTAAATTTAAAATAATTTCAGAAGATCAATCTAAAAAACTAATGCGTCAGAAAATTAGCCGATTCTAATCAGCCATCAGATGCTTTCCTATTCTGTTGAATGACTAACGCAATACCGCCAATAATCGCTAATACACTGATCAAAAGTCGTAGACTTAGAGACTCTCCAATAAATATTATCCCACCAAAAGCTGCTAGCGCTGGGACGCTGAGTTGTAAACTAGCTGCGGAAGTCACCGGTATGAGTGGTAAGACTCGGTACCAAATTGCATAACCGATACCTGAGGCAAAGATACCAGAGGCTAAGGCAAGCGCTATACCCTTAGTAGTAAAATGTGCTGATTCGAAGGTGAATATACTAACAAAAACTGCGAGGACGCTAGCGTACATAAAGTTGGAAGCCGTAGAACTTGTCGGATCGGTTACTTTAGCGCCGCATAAAGAATATACCCCCCAGGCCACGCCCGCTAGAGCCATCAAAATTGCAAATAACGGATCCGGTGCGCTAACACCAGGGGACACTAAGTAAACCAAACCCAACATAGCAAGGCTAAGACCTAACCAAGCCACAGCAGACATTTTCTGTCCCTGAATTAGTGCGACCCCCACCATGGTGATCTGAACAAAACCGAAAAGTAATAGCGCTCCTGTTCCAGCGCTCAATTTTATATACGCGAAGGAGAAACAGATCATATAAACGAACAAAGAAAAGACAGGAAGCGGTTTGGGCGATGAAAGTTTCCAAGATTTACTCGAAAAAAGACAAATAATAATGAGCGCTAAAGCACCTGATAATAAACGCAAGCAAGTAAAAGATGTTGCATCTATGGAGAGGTCTTCTAAAGCCAACCTACAAAATATGGAATTGGCTGCGAAAGCAGTTAATGCGGTCATCAACAAGACTGGTAAGTTCTTTAAAATCATAAGCAATCTATTTACCGCCAATATTTATACCCAAAGTGCGACTCTTTAAGGTGACTGCCTCGACCTTACAACTTCTATCTGCAAGTTTCGCGTCTATAACTTGTTTTTAGTAAGCTATGATTATGTAACTCAGGCACAGTCAAATCAATAATATCTTCGTTATTTCCCCTTCTTTCTTTACGACAAACTAATTATTTTTGTAAGTACTTACTTACATTATAAGATACACTATTTCAATATTACTCACTCTACGATAACTAGCTCTCACGCTTGCAGAAAGCTTCTACTTCTGTTCCGTATTGGGTGTCAACTCCCTGGTGGAATTACAGAGGCTTTGATAAGAGGTAACTTTGTTAAGATCGCTATAAATCTAAAGTGTTTATATACTACTCCGAGTCGAACTAGCACTATGGATAGTAAAAGGTACCAGATGAATTTTGTCAAAAAAGAAAGGAAAGCGCTGTTGGGAGTTAAAGGTGTAGGGCCAGTCGTTATTCAGCGATTCGAAGAAATTGGAATACATTCTTTGCAAAAGCTTAGTGAATACGAGGCTGACGATATCGCTGAAATAGTAGCCGATAAGCTGGGAACCACCTGTTGGAAAAACAGTCCTCAATCGAAAAAAGCTATTAATGCTTCAATTCTATTAGCAAAAAAAATCATATGAAAGGCACGGACAGTTCTCGGTGAACTCGGAATGGATCTGGCCAGTTTCACCCAATTTCTCAGGCCTAATCATAGGGATAATATTTATCTTTCCAACGATTTACTTTATTCGTACCAAAAATTTAGATTCGGTCGCATAGCCACTCTTTCAAATGACACTCCCTGTGTACTATATGCTTTTCGGAGTTCTTGCGATGGATGGTCCCGCGGTTCTTTATGAACTTTTGTATGGTTTACCATTCATAATGACTGGTCTCCTAGTTTGGCGAATGCGATCAAAGAAAGCACTTATTATTGTAGCTCTAGCGTGGATGAGTCACGGATTTTACGATTTTTACCACGACCATTTCTTTCTGAATCCAGGAGTATTCAATTGGTATCCCGCGTTTTGTGCGATAGTTGATGTTACAGTGGGAGTGTATTTACTAATTTATTATAAGTGCGTTTTTTCAAATAAAATTATATAAAAAAATCAACTTAAACATATGCTTAAATAATAAATATGAATGTAGAATATTTATTATTTTTATTTAAATTATAGTCTGA
>CAJWTO010000053.1 GCA_913047675.1 uncultured Pseudomonadota bacterium
TTAGATCCTCGTTCCTTGCGCTATAAGGCAAATTGCCTACGTAAATATTAATCATGATATTCCTTCTGTGTCTTAATATACTTTCGAAATTAGAACGAATGTTCGTTCTAAAAGACGCATTGTGCATTAGTTCCTTACTAAAATGCAACGGCGTGACTAAATTATTACTTTATTTTAGAAAAATGCCTGAATTCCTGTTTGAGCGCGCCCCAATATTAGTGCGTGGACATCGTGGGTGCCTTCATATGTGTTTACTGCTTCTAGATTTAAGAGGTGACGTATCACGTGGTATTCGTCTGACACCCCATTGCCTCCGTGCATGTCCCGAGCGGTACGTGCGATCTCGAGCGCCTTTCCACAATTGTTGCGTTTAATTAGTGAAATTGATTCGGGCGATCCTTTACCGGAGTCTATCATACGGCCCACAGATAAGGAGGCCTGATAGGCGAGAGCTATTTCGGTTTGCATGTCTGCTAGCTTTTTCTGTATTAGTTGGTTAGCGGCTAGAGGGCGTCCGAATTGATTTCTAGTTAAAGTATACTCGCGCGCGGCTCGCCAACAGTACTCTGCAGCACCCGTAGCACCCCACGCGATCCCATAGCGAGCCCTATTAAGGCATCCGAAAGGCCCTTTCAATCCCTCCACATTTGGCAAAAGTTGCTCTTCCGAAACATGTACCTCATCCATCGCTATTTCACCAGTGATTGATGCTCTCAAAGAAAACTTGCCTTCAATCTTTGGCGTGCTTAAACCTGGCATGTCTCGCTCTAACACAAAGCCTCGAATTATTTCATCATCAGTTTTAGCCCACACCACAAAGACATCAGCGATCGGGGCGTTAGAGATCCACATTTTATTTCCACTGATTTTGTAGCCACCTGAAACTTTCTTAGCTCTAGTTCTCATACCTCCTGGATCAGATCCATGGTCAGGCTCTGTAAGACCAAAACAACCAACCCATTCCCCCGAAGCGAGTTGAGGCAAGTATTTTTGTCTCTGTGACTCGGATCCATAGGCGTATATAGGGTGCATTACTAAGCTTGATTGCACACTCATAGCGGAACGATAGCCAGAATCAACGCGTTCAACTTCGCGGGCGATGAGCCCGTAGTCCACGTAAGATAATCCTGCGCCGCCATATTGTTGGGGGATTGTCGCGCCTAAGAATCCATGCTCGCCAAACTCGGTCATGATTTCACGATCAAAACGCTCGTACCGATGTGCCTCAAGAACTCGCGACATCAGACGGTCCTGACAAAACTGATTGGCAGCTTCGGAAAGCATTTTTTCTTCTTCGGTTAAGAATTCATTTAAATAAAGTGGATCTTCCCAGTTGAACCTAGCTTCAGCCGTTGCCCTCATGCTGTGATTCGCACTTTTTTCAGCAGAATTAGTCATATACAGTATTTTCCTTAGGTGTATGTTTTGTGATACGCGGTTCGGTCAGAATTATACCATTTTAGATTTGCGATAGGTCAAACCTATCGTAATGCCTTAATCAAGTGAAACTTTTGATCACCAGTCGGCCACATTAATTTGATTTACGCTTTTGTGGCGGCGGCTTTATTGATAATATGAGTATCGTCAAGAACGCACATAGAACTAAGTTCCTACGCCGGTCGTAGTAGATAGTATATTGTGTGTCTATAGATTGTTTATGTGTATGGAGAATTTGATGAAGATTTTAGTGGCTGTAAAACGCGCTATTGACTATAACGTTAAGGCTAGGCCTAAGGCTGACGGCTCTGATGTTGATTTGGCAAATGTGAAAATGTCAATGAACCCGTTTGATGAAATAGCTGTTGAGGAGGCGATAAGATTGCAAGAAGCAGGGGTTGCGAGCGAAACTGTGGCTGTTTCTATTGGCCCCAAACAGTGTCAAGAGACTCTGAGAACTGCTATGGCAATGGGGATCGACAGAGGTATTTTAGTGTCTTCAGATGATGAAGTGCAGCCACTAGCTGTAGCTAAACTTTTAAAATCGGTGGTTGAAAAGGAACAACCTGAGCTAGTAATTGTAGGAAAACAGGCTATCGATGACGATTCGAATCAGGTAGGACAAATGTTAGCCGCGCTATTAGGTTGGTCGCAAGGAACATTTGCTTGTGGTGTCGAACTGGATGGATCGGAGAGTCTAACTGTTCGCCGTGAGATAGATGGCGGAATTCAGACTCTTGATCTCAAAATGCCTGCAGTTATTACGACAGATCTTCGGTTGAATGAGCCCAGATACGTCAAGCTTCCCAACATAATGAAAGCCAAGAAGAAACCTCTCGATGTGATTGAAGCTGGGGAAACTGGAGTAGATATCAAACCGCGGCTAGTTACTTTAAAGGTGACTGAACCGCCTGTAAGAGAAGGCGGAGTGAAGGTCGAGGATGTAAACGAACTGATTGAAAAACTTAGAAACGAAGCAAAGGTTATATGAAATGGCGGTATTAGTTTTAGCAGAACATGATAATTCTGAGTTGAATGCGGCTACTTTGAATGCGGTGACAGCTGCTATTGAGGTCGATTCCGAGGTAGACGTTTTAGTAGCAGGCGAAGGGTGCGCCTCGGTGGTAGAACAAGCGGCCACCGTCGATGGCGTCAGGAAAGTACTCCACGCCGATGCCGCGATTTATGCAAATGGTTTAGCGGAAAATCTCGCTGATCTTGTTGTAAGCTTATCTGAAGGATACAGCCATCTTTTGACTGCCGCGACCACAACAGGAAAAAATGTTATGCCGCGCGTTTCGGCACTGCTTGATATTGCACAAATTTCTGACATTATCGGTGTTGAGTCCGCTGACACTTTTGTCCGCCCAGTTTACGCGGGAAATATAATAGCCACAGTCCAATCGACAGACGATAAAAAAGCGATTACGGTCCGAACTACCGCGTTCGAGGCCGCTAATGCGGTTGGTGGCGCAGCAACAGTAGAAGTAGTTGGTGAGGCCTCAAATTTAGAGTTGTCGAAATTTGTGGGTGATGAGCTCACAAAATCTGACCGGCCTGAGTTGGCGGCGGCGGATATAATTGTTTCTGGTGGAAGAGGGGTTGGAAGTTCAGAGAACTTTTCTATTATCGAGGCATTAGCGGATAAATTGGGTGCTGCTGTAGGGGCTTCCAGAGCCGCGGTTGACGCTGGCTACATGCCAAATGATTATCAGGTAGGACAGACCGGTAAAGTAGTCGCCCCCACAGTTTATATCGCTGTCGGTATTTCTGGAGCTATCCAGCACTTGGCGGGGATGAAGGACTCGAAGGTAATCGTAGCGATAAATAAGGATGAAGAGGCCCCGATCTTTGGGGTTGCTGACTATGGTCTGGTGGGAGACTTGTTTAAAGAAGTTCCCGCTATGGTAGACGCTTTAGACGGATAATAACTTATTTTTGTGATCTGACTCACTCAAGAAGAAAGGATGGCCATGGAACGCGAATCTATGCAATTTGACGTGGTAATCGTAGGTGGAGGGCCGTCGGGTTTATCTGCCGCGATTCGTCTCAAACAACTGGGATTGTCTGCTGGGAAAGAAATATCTGTTTGTGTCCTTGAGAAAGCTTCTGAAATTGGTGCGCACATATTGTCTGGTGCGGTGATAGAACCTCGGTCTTTGAGCGAATTGTTTCCAAACTGGGCGGAATTAGGAGCACCTCTGCATACTCCCGCGGGGAAGGATCGCTTTTTATACTTAACCAAAAAACGCGCCCTTAGGTTGCCTACTCCGCCTCAAATGCATAATAAGGGAAATTTCATTGCCAGTTTAGGTAATTTATGCAGATGGCTTGCGGAACAAGCTGAAGAATTAGAGGTTGAAGTTTATCCTGGCTTTGCTGCTGCGGAGGTTCTTTATGACGCTCAAGGTGTCGTAAAAGGCGTGGCGACTGGCGACATGGGTCTCCTTGAAGATGGGACAGAAGGTCCAAATTTCGAGCGCGGTATGGAATTGCATGCAAAACAAACTATTTTTGCAGAAGGAGCTCGGGGTTCCCTAACTAAAACTTTGTTTGAGAGATTTGATCTCCGCTCTGAGTCTGATCCGCAAGTATTCGGCCTGGGGATCAAAGAACTTTGGGAGGTGGAACCTTCAAATCATAAGAAAGGTCAGATTACCCATACCACTGGCTGGCCCCTTGACACGAAAACCTATGGTGGGTCATGGATGTACCACTTTGACGATAATTTAGTATCGATAGGATTTGTCGTAGGTTTGAATTATCGTAATCCTTACCTTAGTCCGTTTGAGGAAATGCAACGATTTAAGACTCATCCTGCGATAAGCTCTGTTTTTGATGGAGGTAAAAGAATTGCTTATGGCGCTAGAGCCATTAGCGCGGGAGGATTCCAATCAATACCTAAACTAACCTTTCCTGGAGGGATGTTAGTCGGGGATACTGCAGGTTTTTTAAATTTGCCGAAAATTAAAGGCACGCACACCGCAATGAAGTCTGGGATGACGGCAGCTGAAGCAATTTTTGAAAGTTTGGAAGACACCCAATCGATTAGCAATGAAGTTACGGGTTATAGGCAACGATTAGAAGGGACTTGGCTGTGGGATGAGTTAAAGAAGGTCAGGAACATCAAGCCGTCCTTTCACTGGGGTTTATTTCCTGCAATGGCTTATTCAGCTATTGATACTTATATTTTGCGAGGGCGTGCGCCGTGGACATTCGCGCACAAAGCTGATCACGAAGGCCTCTTGCCAGCCGAAAGATGTAAGCCACTTGATTACCCGAAACCAGATGGGAAGCTCACATTCGATAAATTATCGTCTGTTTTTCTCTCAAATACTAACCACGAAGAAGGCCAGCCGTGCCATTTGACCTTGAAAGAAGCCTCAGTCGCTATCGATACTAACTACAAAATTTTTGATGGGCCAGAAGCGCGGTACTGTCCCGCAGGAGTTTACGAGTACGTGGAAGAGGGCAGTGGTCCTCGACTTCAAATTAATTCGCAAAACTGTGTGCATTGTAAGACCTGTGATATTAAAGACCCCACCCAAAATATTAACTGGGTGACTCCCGAAGGCGGGGGTGGACCTAATTATCCTAATATGTAGAAAGAGAAAGCTATGAGTAAAGTGACGTACCGTCAGGCGGACGGGAGTGCGAGTACAATTGAAGTCCCGGTAGGTTGGAGTCTGATGGAGGCGGCGATGCAAAACTCCATCGAAGGGATTCCAGCAGAATGTGGTGGAGGATGCGCTTGTGCCACCTGTCACGTGTATGTAGAAGAAGATGATATGAGCAAACTTCCAGATCTGAGCGATATGGAGGGAGATATGTTGGAGTGTGTCGCGGCGGAGCGCTTGCCCGGATCGCGTCTGAGTTGTCAAATTCGTATGACGGATGAAATGGGAGATCTAACTGTAACGATTCCGTCTGAACAATTTTAGGATTTTGGCCGTGAAAGATGATGTTTTCGTTGTTGTTGGTGCGGGACAGGCTGGAATTCAAGTATGCAACTCACTGAGAAATTCTGGGTTCGCCGGTCAGCTTATTCTAGTGGGTGACGAACCTATTCTGCCTTACCAGAGGCCGCCGTTAAGTAAATCGTTTTTGCTAGGTGAAATCGACGAGCAGCGACTCTTTTTTAGGCCTCAGACTCACTTTGAGAAACAATCGATCGAACCGTTGCTTAGGACCAAAGTGATTGCGATTGATAGGTTAGCGAAAACGGTTAGCCTTGAAGGCGGTCGAACATTAAATTACACAAAGTTGGCTTTAACAACTGGGACAAGGGTGCGAAGGCTTGATTGCGAAGGAGCTGACAATGCACAAGTGCATTATATACGCAGCCTAGATGACAGTATTGCTTTAAAAAACAAGTTGGCTGAAGTTGAGCGTGTGGCTATTATCGGTGGCGGATTTGTCGGCTTAGAAGTTGCCGCTGTGACGAGAAAACTGGGCAAGGACGTAACAGTTTATGAGGCCGAAGAACGTCTGATGGGACGTGTTGTGTCGGCGATGCTGTCGGAATTTTATTTTGATTTACACCGTAAAAATGGTGTTTCGCTGCACATGGGCGACCGTATTGATAGAGTGAAAGTGTGTGATAACACTTTAGAGATTTACGCTAATAAGCAGCACAGCTTGGATTGTGACATTATCGTGGCTGGTATAGGAGCTATTGCTAATGATGAGATTGCATTAGAAGCCGGGCTTAACTGTGACCGAGGGATTATAGTCGATAACCGATGTCTTACCTCTGATCCAGATGTTGTTGCGGCTGGCGATTGTACTGTCCATTATAATCAATTTGCTGGCAAGCCAGTCCGGCTAGAGTCGGTCCAAAATGCTGTAGACCAAGCAAAAGTAGCAGCATCTACAATGTTGGGCGGAGAAGCAGTCTATGATCAGGTACCATGGTTTTGGTCGGATCAATATGACGCCAAACTTCAGATAGCGGGCATCAATGCTGGCTACGATAAATATCTGACTGCTGGAAGACCTGAGGATAATAAGTTTTCTATATTCTATTTCAAAGATGACAGTCTTATAGGAGCAGATTCGATTAACGACCCCTCTAGTCACATGGCGGTGCGTAAGATAATGACGACTAAGATTGCGTCAATGGTTCAGATACAAGAGAATTTAGACGACCTAAGAAGCTTCGCTCAACAATAACTAAAGACGGTCAATATACTCAAGCCATCTGCTGGCTAAAAATGCTCTCTCGCCTGTATCGATTGCCTTGATGAAAGCGCGCCTCGAGTCGGATAGTTTTTGCTGATTAAGTAGTATGATTCCCAGCATTATGTTCGCGTCGGCGACAGAGCTGAGATTGCCTTTACTGATTCCTTCCTTTATCCAATTAGATGCATCCAGCCATTTTTCCTCATCGATAAATATCTGGGCAATCCGTAGATGAAGGTTTCCATGTGGCGATAAAGAAGCGGCCCGTGTAAGAGGATCAATTGCGAGGTTTATTTCCTTAGCTTCTAACCATGCATTACCGAGCAGCACTAAATTTTGTTCCGATGGTTCAAGTATTTCTTGTTTTAGAGCATTGTTTAAAATTTTTGCAGCTTTATAGGGAGCGCCACTTGAAAGATGCAGATTTACTAATGCTTTAATCTCTGCAATTTTGGATAGAGGCTCTATATCATTTAAGGCTTCGAGTATTATTAAGCGAGATTGATTTTGCCCTGTAAGACCATAGCCGTCTGCCAATCTATGAGCATATTTTCTTTTAGGGTACGCTTCGTTCAGTTCCTCTATGATCTTTACCATTTCGAAATATTTCTTGGTATGGAAATAACAGGTATGCAAGATCTGGAGCCAGTCTTCTTTAGGAACTAGGCCTTTCGCTCGATTTTCCTTCACAACTCTTAATATAGCTTTCAAAGCTATAGAATAGTTACCCTGCATTAGATGAATATGACTTTCTAACACTGCCAAAACGTCACGACTTTCTACGGCCACTTTTTGAAGGTTTGAGATTTCAGTGAGCGCTTCATCATATTCTCCGTTGGCTACCATTAATTGACAGAGAATTAAGTGGGAGTTTGAACGTAAGACCTTTGGAATTTCATCTAGTATTAGTATCTCTCGGTATATAGCTATAGATTCATTTAGCTGACCAACCCCATACAGGAGCTGACCCTTTAATCCTAATCCAATAGCTCTTTCGTAATCAGAGATTGACTCCTTCTTTAAATATTGATCGGCTAATTCCAATCCTGTGGTAAGTTTTTCATCGTCTAAGGTTTTCCGTATTTCCGCAATTTTTACGTACGAATCACTAGAGATGGAGGGAATTCTTTCGGCTGCAATAACTGGCAAGTTAAAAATTAAGGTTATTAGCAGCGCAATGAGCTTTTTCAAGATAGAAGGGTCATAATAGGTTGGCGAGGACATTTTATTGCTCAAGACGGTACACGAACTTGTTACGTATTCCTGCCACAGTGATGGGTATACCATTTTCAATTCGCGGTTTGTATTTAAACTTCTTAACCGCTTGTAGGGAGACACCACTAAAAAGAGCATCACATTGATCGGTTACTACCGAAGCATCGTCAACAGAGCCATCTGCCATAACAGTAAATTCAATCACACAGTTACCTTCAATCCCGCGATTTAGTGCTCGAGGGGGATAAACTGGTGTTACTTTTACTATAGGTAACATATCTCCTTCAGACTTAATGAGTGACATCGATTGAGTTGAAAGCTTCATCTCATCCATTAGAGCAATGAAACTTGGTTGTTTACCTGATAAGTCTAGTTGCGAGGTGGTCATCTTATTGATGATTTTACGAGAGGGTTGTTGTTCTCGTTTAGGTTTTTGAGGCTTCAATTTCTTTTCCATCGTATCTTCTTGCGGCGCACTTCCAATGAAATCGACAAAATGAAACGGTGTTGATTGGTCTGTAGTACCATTGGATCCGGTAACCAAAAGTTGAATCAATGAGAGTAGGGCTATAGTGGTCATTAAGGCGCATAGAAAAGCTATAGGCACAGCTTTGAAAATCTTGTCCGAATTTGAGTTAGCCGGGGTCAATCGCATAGCGCTGAGGTCTATCGAGGTTTCATTGCTGAAATAGCTATATTTGTAACTCCAGCCGCTCTGATTTCGTCCATAACTGATATCAGAGTATCTGTATAGGAAGCCTTATCTGCTTGCACCAAAACCGTTCCGTGCGGGTTCAAAGATATTAGACGCCGTATATTGGGTTTGACGGCGCGCAAATCAATTTCTCGTTTATCAACCCATATGGAATTTTTTGAGTCGATTGCCACTAGTATGTGGGCTTTATTTTGAGCTACCGCGGTTTCCGCCGCGGACCGACTCACGTCAATTCCAGCTTCTTTTACAAAAGTAGCAGTTACAATAAAAAAAATTAGCATAATAAAGACCACATCCAGCATTGGAGTAACATCTATAGCCGATTCAGATTCTTCATTATCTATTATCGATTTTATTCTTTTCATCTTTATAATGATTTACTTACTTGGGTTACAAGTAGTTTATTACTAAAATCTCTATTTAGTCTTCCTATCGTGTTTTTTAATACGGTTAGTGCTAGGAGACCCGAGACAGCCGCGACCATACCTACTACTGTTGGCAGAGTTGCTTTGGATACCCCCGAAGCTAACAGTCTAGCATCACCGCTCGCCGACACGGACATTGCGTCAAAAACATCAATCATGCCGGTAATAGTCCCTAGTAGTCCAAGCAGCGGACAGATCAAAATTAATATTTCTATGAATGGGATATTACGTAGTAAATCGTTTCGAAATTTTGAGAGATAAAAGTGACGATATCTATGATCGGTACGCATTGAAGATGTAATTAATTCTCTCCATTCGCAGATATATGAATCTTTGATGAGACTAGATTGATTTCTTAAGAAGTAAATGCGTTCGAAGATTATAGTCCACATTAATAAGATAATTGCGGATATGATCATTATCACGCCGCCTCCTTGTGCGAATAGAGCTAAGATTGGGAGTAGGATCCACTCAAGGTTTAATAATTGACTCATCCGT
This sequence comes from uncultured Pseudomonadota bacterium, assembly GCA_913047675.1. Taxonomy (GTDB): domain Bacteria; phylum Pseudomonadota; class Gammaproteobacteria; genus UBA4457. Next base: position 9,472 of record CAJWTO010000053.1, read on the forward strand.
ACTAGTACCTAAGTGATTGATCTTGGGGATTGCATGGCTAGCAATTAGACTGGTAACGGCCTGTTCTAGAAGGTGACTGATGGCAGATACTCTAGTTGCCAGCATGGTGTGTGCGAGAAGTATCGGAATTGCAGTTATTAATCCTAAGGCGGTAGTTACTAGAGCTTGAGAGATACCACCAGCCATTAGTTTTGGATCACCGGTGCCGAACAACGTAATTGACTGAAACGTAATAATCATACCAGTTACGGTTCCCAATAATCCGAGAAGTGGAGCGACGACCGCTATCGTTTTTAAAAATATCAACCTTTTCTTGATAAATGGGATCTCGTGCAGTAATGCTTCGGTAAGTTTAAGTTCAACAGTCTCTGCATCGGCATCACGACAGTCTTCGTAAGCGATTAATATACGTCCCATAGGATTAGTTTCAATGAGTCGAGGACTTGCAATTTGTAAAAGTATATCCCGCTTCATTCTTGCTAGAGAAACAAAGCGGTTGATTCCTAATAAAACTCCAACCAGTCCTAAAAAGATTATTATATATCCTATAAGTCCGCCTTGACCTATACGATCACTTATATACGGCATCCGGTTTAGGAGTTCTAAAACTTGTCCTCTTGTTGGATCGATCGAGAATTGTGCATAACCATTTGTTCGCCCATAAAATTTTTCCAGATAGCCTAGATGTTTCCCAACGGGTTGACGCTCCAATACACTGATTTTTTCGGAGAGCGGGTTAAATGTTAAGTATCTATCCTCAGAAATTAAATTAAATAAGCCTACTCGCTCTATTAGTGTTTTTTCTTCCATTCCGCGTTCATTTAATATCGTAGCACTGAGCATTTTGACTTTTGATGATTCAGTCATTTCTCTCTGTAATTCAAACCACAAATTTTCTAGTTCGTCTACTGAAATCAATTGCGTGGTAGAAGCGACCTTCATCCCCAAATCTTCTAGCATTTTGATTCTATCTGGGAACTCTACCTGGGTGATCGAGCGTTCAAATTGGCCTTGAGTGGCCGAGATGGTTTGTTGCACGGTGCCAAGTAACTCCTTAAGAGTTCCCATTCTCGTGGTCAATGCCGACTCTAAGTTGATTAGAGCTTTATCATTCTTATTAAACGTTTGCTCAAGGCGTTGCGCCTTATCTTCTTGCTCCGAAAGAATGACTTTAATATCGTTGAGCGCAGCCTCTTGATCGCTCTTTGCTAACGCAAAATTTTCAATTCGACGACTATCTTCTATTTTCTCAGATTGATATTCAGATCTTATACCTTCAAGCAAAGTATCGAGTGAAAAAGTCTCAGTCGCAGACATATCATTTAAAAAAATTACCCCAGCGCAGAGAACAATAAATCTCAACTTACCCGCCTTCAGAACTGAGAGCTGTTTTAATGGGGATAGTAATCAAACTAGGCGGGATTTCTTTCAATGCGATTCTAACACCTTTTCTCAACTCATTTTTATCGGTGCGCTTATCTATCTTAGACCAATCTCCCGCAGAAGAATTCCAAAAAAGTGAGATCTCCATATTAGTTGATTGGGCAAATAAGCCGATTCTACCTAGTTTGAGGAAATTAACTTCCCGAGTTTTTCCTTCAATAGTTAGAACGCCAACGTAAGTTTGGATTGTTCTCCCATAATCGGTTTCGATTTCATAAGCTTCTATTACGCGCCTGTATTTCTCGGCGATTGTAACGTCCGAGCGGCGCATCAATTCGTCAAGTGTTTTTACTCGAGCCAAGCGTTCTTCGAGTAAAAAGGGAAGGTCATTCCGTATGAAAATTGAAAGCGTCTCAATCATCCTCAGCATTAGGGGAACTAATTGGCGCTCTAGCACCGATACATTTTTTATTGACTCTTTAAGATTTGCAATATCTAAGTCTTGTTGTAAGATTTGTGCTGAAAGTAAGTCATTGTAAGTCTTTAACTCGCTTACCAGTTCCCGTATCTCAAAAAAATTATTTTTAAGCTTATTTGTGCTCGCTGCAAGCTCATTAACTTGTGTTTGAGTCGCTGCCGCATGATCGATACGTGATTGCCCTACTTGCAACACATCAGATAACTTTCCCTCCGCGGACGCAGAGCTAGGCGCTATGATATTTAAGAGAGTAATGCCCGTTAAAGTAATTACTCGGAAGTTTGATATTGTTTTTCTCAGGAACATGATTGCAGCATTCGACCCTTAGCTTATAGTAATAACGATCGCTGTGAGGTAGCGCCAAGCCGTCACGCGCACAACCATAGAGAGCCGCAACTAAACGGTATTTAATTTAGCAATTTCGGGGAATATTGGCAATATTTGTCTATCTAAGCGAGCCTGGACGAGAATTTATCGAATATGCTAATTATTGAAAGTGAGGTATTACCTGCTCGGCGAATATTTCTAGGCATTCGTTCATTTTATCTACTGCGTACCCGGGAGGAACAGTCCAAGTATAGTAGCGCTCTATACCAGTTTCTTCTACATATTCGCCTATAAGATCACACGCCTGTTGAGGACTTACGCAATTTAAAATTCCTAATTCCTTTAATTGATGCGCGTCGCTAATCTCCGGGAAAAGTGCTTGTCCAGCCGAGGAAAGCCATTCGTTGTAAACTTTAATTTGATAGAGAACGTGTGGAGCAATTTCTTTGTACGTTTGGTTTGGATTTTTGCTAGCGACGAGCCAGAAGTGCCCTCCAGCCAGCCGCGGCTTTTCAGTTAGATTAATTCTATCCCATTCATCGAGGTAAATTTTTGATTGTTCGACCATCTCTCCGGTTCCGATATAACCGGCCGCCACTCGAGCCGCTCGTTTAGGCGCAGCCGGCGCAAACCCACCGACCCATAATGGTGGTCCGTGAGGTTTTGTTGGAAGCGGAGATAGTTTTGTGTTATCGAGTTGATAATGTTGCCCAGTGTAAGTAACCGCGTCACCAGACCAAAGTCGCTTGATCACGTCTAGTCCTTCGTCAATTAATTCTGCTCGCTTGGTTATATCTACGCCCAGCGCCGTAAATTCTTCAGGACGATACCCAATACCTACGCCCAGTTCGAAGCGACCGCCTGATAGAATATCGATTGTGGCGCAATCCTCGGCTACTCTTACGGCATTATGTTGTGGCAGAAGTAGGACACCTGTTCCGATTTGAAGTGTTTTAGTTTTTACCGCGACGGCTGCCGCGAGAGGCAAAATAGATGGTGCGTGACCGTCTTCACAGAAGTGGTGCTCAGTTAGCCAAACGTCGTTATACCCTATTTTTTCGCAACGAATAATTTGCTCAATATGTTTCGTATAGAGTTCAGTCGAGTTTACAGACCATTGATTAGGATTTCGAAAAGAGTACCACAAGCCAAATTGTAATTTTTTTGACATTAGAATCGCCTATTCTAATTAATTATTAGTCTTGAAGACCGTTGTATGGAAAATCACGCCGTGCGCCTGACTTTTACAGCGGCCGCAAGTTTTTCTAGCAAGGGTTCTGTTTGTTCCCAAGACATACAGGCGTCAGTAATACTTTGACCATAAACTAAATTAGAGGAACCATCATGACTTTGCTTACCTTCGTTCAGATGACTTTCAAGCATTACACCAAAAATATCGTGCGAACCAGACTCGACTTGCTCGCATATGCTTGCGACTACCGAAGGTTGCTTAAGATGATCTTTTCGACTGTTCCCATGACTAGTATCGATCATAATACGACTATTGACTCCGGCATCACGCATTGTATCCGCAGCCACTTTCACTGATCCTCTATCGTAGTTTGGTCCTTGATTAGAGCCGCGTAGAATGAGATGGCAACTATTATTACCTTTCGTTTCTACGATAGCGGCGTTACCGCTTTTAGTTACACCGAGGAAATGGTGCGGATGCTGAGCTGCTCCTATCGCATCTATGGCAACTTGTACGCTGCCGTCTGTACCATTTTTAAACCCGATAGGCATTGATGAGCCAGAGGCAAGTTCTCGGTGTATTTGCGATTCGGTAGTGCGAGCCCCAATGGCGCCCCAAGAGATCAGATCTGCAATATATTGAGGCGTTACTACATCTAGAAACTCGCTACCCGCCGGGACATCGAGTTCGGCAAGTTTCAAAAGTAGACCTCGAGCCATGCGGAGCCCTTTATTAATATCGAAGGTGTTATCTAGGGTAGGGTCATTGATTAAACCTTTCCATCCAATTGTAGTTCTAGGCTTCTCAAAGTAAACTCTCATTACGATTGCGAGCTCGCGGTTGAGACGGCTAATACAAGGCTTTAATCGGCTTGCGTACTCTAACGCAGCGTCAGTGTCGTGGATAGAACAAGGACCCACAACTACTAGTAATCGATCATCGTTACCGCTCAAGATGGCTTCAGTTTCGCCACGAGCTCTCGCGACTGTTTTAGTTGCGATGTCACTTGAAGGCAACTCTTCGGCTAAAATCGCTGGAGCGATTAGAGGGCTTAGACCGGCGATTCGCGCGTCGTCGGTGGTTTGAGGCATGAAACAATCTCCACTGCTAAGTTATGCTGGCTGGGAATAATAATGCGGCGCGTGCAGGATATCTACAAAATAATACTTTATTATCTAAACTACAGTAAATTTGAGCTACCAATTTGATAGACTAACAGAGCGCCAATGTACCCTAGGCCCGTCATGTAAACCCATGAAAAGCTGGCCCAGCCCCAACTGCCAGTTTCTTTTTTAATGACAGCGACAGTCGCCATGCACTGTAGGCACAATGCGTAAAATATGAGCAGGCCTAATACCATTGGAATAGTGTAGACGGGTCGACCGTCGGCGTGAGTTTCGGCCTGGATTTTTTCGCTTAAGGTGGTCAATTCCTCATCCGCTTCAGTGTCAACGGAATAAATAGTACCTAGCGCTGCAATTACGACTTCCCGCGCGGGGAATGAGGCTATTACCGCTGCAGTGACCTTCCAGTCCCAACCAAGAGGAGTAAATAGAGGAGCTACCGTTCTACTCATTTTCCCGAGGTAACTATCTGCTAACGTCGGCGTACCATCATTAATAGTTTCGGTATTCTGACTGTTCTGGGGAAATGACGCTAAAAGCCAAATAACAAGCGAAACTGCGAAGATAATGGTGCCGGCGCGCTTTAGAAAAGTCGTCGCTCGAGACCATAGCTTAAGGCTTATAGAACGTAAGCTCGGTAGTCGGTAAGGAGGCATTTCTAGAAGAAATCCAGATTTCGTCCTTTTCCAAAACATACGACTGATTAACCACGCCGTTAAAGCACCTCCAACGATCCCTAATATATATAACCCCAGTAAAACAAGACCTTGAAGATAGATGATTCCTCCAAAAATATGATGGTTAGGAATGAACGCGCCGATTAGGAGGGAGTACACTGGTAATCGAGCGGCACATGTCATAAACGGAGCCGCCAATATTGTCGCCAACCTATCATGCTTGTCGGCTATTATGCGAGTACCCATAATGCCAGGTATCGCACATGCAAAGCTTGACAGCATGGGTATAAACGATTGCCCCGAAAGACCCATACCTCTCATGAGTTTGTCCATTAAGAAGGCCGCACGGGAAATATAGCCAGAATCCTCAAGCACAATTATAAAAGCAAACAGTATTAGGATCTGCGGTAAAAAAACTATCACGCTGCCTACGCCGCCGATTATACCGTTGCTTACGAAGCTCCCCAGCAAACTTGGCCCAATAACGTCTTCCGCTTTTACTGACAACCGTCCAGTCAATTCACTGATACCGTCAATTAGAGGGGCCGACCAAGCAAACACAGCTTGAAAGACGGCGCCCATAATAAGAATAAATAGCAAACTTCCGATAAGCGGGTGATTAAATGCTCGGTCTACCAATCTAAATACGCTTGATCCTTGCACACTTTTGATGGACTCTATATCTCTTAAGATCGAATTGATCCAACTGTACCTGTCTCTTGCTTCTATTGCGGCAATACTTCTTCCATTTCCAATTGAATTTCTTAGACGTAGCGTTTCGCCTGTGAATGGTTCGCCATATCGCTCAGTCAGTCTTTTGTCTGCGTGGCTGTCTTTATCTATAAAAGCCCGTCTGAGTTCGATATTATTTGCAAAAATATTTTTTTTCGACAGATTTTTTACGAGCTCTGTCATCG
>CAJWTO010000054.1 GCA_913047675.1 uncultured Pseudomonadota bacterium
GAATAGGCGCTAAAAAGAGGCATCAATTGATACAACATTTTGGAGGGATACACGGAATAAACCGCGCGGGTGTCAGTGACCTTTGTAAAGTTCCCGGTATCAGTCGCAGTTTGGCCCAGCGCATCTACGACGCACTAAATTACTGAAATGAATAATATTCCCAATATTCTCACTTTATCTCGAATCGCGTTAATACCGGTTTTTGTAGCTTGCTACTATTGGCCGTATCTACATGCCCCACTTATCAGCGCAGCGATTTTCGGATTAGCGGCTTTCACTGACTGGCTAGATGGTTATATAGCACGACGCTTGAACATAGTCTCGCCTTTTGGTGCTTTTTTAGACCCTGTAGCTGATAAGCTCATGGTCGTCACCGTCTTGGTTGTCCTATTGCAAGCAAATCCTGACCTCGTTCTTGCCCTACCAATAGCAGTAATTATAGGGCGCGAAATTACTGTATCAGCATTACGAGAGTGGATGGCAGAACTCGGAACACGCAAGGTTGTTAAAGTATCGGCGTTAGGTAAGTGGAAAACAGCGCTGCAAATGATTTCTATTATACTTTTGTTAGCCGGAGAGTCTGTTTTATTGCCCGCGTGGATCTGGTTATTAGGTGTGGGGTGTCTTTATTTTGCCAGTGTCATGACATTTTGGTCTATGGTGCTGTATCTAAGGGCAGCTTGGCCTTTGCTGGATTGGTAGGGCTGCAGAGAAAGCTTTATTTGCTAGAAGCGCTGTAAGCGCTTCTAGCAAAAGTGTTGATTAGAAATTATTTCAGTCAGCTGTCACTCTGCCCTTTATATCCTGTACTAGCGATGAGACCGCGTATCCTGCAATCGCTACTGAGATATTATCAATCAAAGCATTAAGGTGAATACCGATAGCTGGAATGTTATCTAAATTATCGGCTATCTGTGGCATAAGAGCTGCCGCAGCTATTACCATTGCTAACGATGCATGGTCCTTTACAGGACTCATAAGCCCATGCACAAGGCCGATCAAGACCAACACAAGCGCCCACGGTGCAATTGCCGCTGCTGGAATGCATGCTAGAACCGCTACAATGGTAGCTAAAATAGGTGCTAATTTATCTATGTTCATAGTTTCCCCCTTTGGGATGAGTTAAGATATTTTTGGTTACTCCCAGTAATCAATATTGCAAATTACCAATTGAATGTACACGGCTTTCTTTATGCATTGACGTCAAGTTTTTTGCGCTTGCATGTGTGTTTAGTGAACGGTAATTAAGTTTCGAGGCTGTGGCCTTTGTTTCTTGACACCAAGGAGGGCAAAGTTACAATAACTGACCTTCAGTCAACTTGTAGGTGGTGTGTGAAATAATATACATTTTTGATCGGAGATCTAGTTTATAGCGGGAATAGCTCAGTTGGTAGAGCACAACCTTGCCAAGGTTGGGGTCGCGAGTTCGAGTCTCGTTTCCCGCTCCACTTAAGACTCCGATAAGTGCATTGTTTTAACAAGATTTATTTTTTGAAATTATTAATCGATTGTGTGTTTGCTTAAATCAACCACAATTTTTTTTCCATTCGGGTAACGACGAATGCGCGGGATGTTTTGGCCTAAGTCTTGCTTCACCGTTCCCGAAATAGTTTTCTCGTAAAGTGCTGCCAGAATATCTGGTTCGCATGCGTCCTCTTTTTTGTAACTCTGGTACAACGAGATCAACAAAATCTGCGAACCCACTAGGCTGATTAACCGGTACTAGATTGAAGCCATCGCAATCGGTCTCATCGATCCACTGTTCGAGCTCGTCGGCGACAGACGACGCACTACCGACGATTTTTGGCATAAGACTTCCAACAGCCATGTAATCAGCGACGTCTTCAAGGCTCCATTCTCGCTCTGGGTCGATCACTACTAAAGCGGATAAAAGCCCTTGTATTGCGTCCGTTTTCATCTCGACTAAATTATCCGTTGAATCTAGTTCTGCTAAATCAATACCTGCCCATCCGGAAAACAAGGCTAGAGATCCTTCAGGACTGGTATAGGATTTCGCTTCTTCAAATTTATCTTTAGCTTCTTGATCCGTTTCAGCCACCACAACGGTTACTCCGGGGAAAATTTTTATATCATCTTTAGCGCGACCTTGATTAAAAGCCGCTTCACGATAGGAGAGCACTGACTTTTTACACGCGTCTATGTTAGGAAACATTCCAAAAACTCCCTCGGCATGGCGACCAGCAAATGTTAGCCCTCGGGATGATTGTCCTGCCTGATAAAGAACAGGAGTTCTTTGTGCGGATGGTTCGCACATGTGAGGGCCTATCACATTAAAATAGTCGCCTTCGAAATTGATTTCATGGACCTTGCTGGGATCTGTATGTACGTCATTTTCAATATCTTTAACGATAGCATCCTCCTCCCAAGAGTGTTCCCAAAGTTGGTAGACTACATCCATGTATTCATCAGCTCTGTCATAGCGTTGATCATGGTCCATCAATTTGTTGCCCAGCCCAAAGTTTTCATTAGCATCAGCTATGTAGGACGTGACTATATTCCAAGCGACCCGTCCGCGGGTTAGATGATCTAGTGTAGAGAATAATTTCGCAGTCTGATAAGGGTGGAAATAGGTGGTACTGTAAGTGCATGCGAAGCCTATATGTTTTGTCGCGTAAGCCATCGCAGAAATTGGTAGTGTTGGATCATTACTTGGAAACTGGACAGAGTGTCTGATTGCGGCTTCGCGAGAGTTTTTATACACGTTGTACGTCCCATGTATATCTGCTAAAAAGAGAGCATCGAAGCAACCTTCCTCTAATTTTTTTGCAAGATTGACCCAGTACTCAATTTCTTTATATCCCTGACTAGAACCGTCTATAGGATTCTTCCATTGGCCTTTGGAATGATGGCAAATACTACATTGGGTGAACGCGTTGAAAAGCATTTGCTTTGATTTTTTACTCATAATGCGATCCTCGTAATATAGTCTTTATATTTTGAGCATATGACACCATACCCTGAGTGACCGATATTTGCATAGAACGATTGTTTTTGAGGTCAAGTTGGGCGGATGAACAAAAGTCCTAACATCTAACCTGTATAATGTTGTACCTCCATCTAACTGTAAAGAATTGAGCGAAAAAATGGATATGAAATTTGATGATGTCATTCTAGGTCGGCGGAGTATTCGAGGCTATAAGAGTAAACCCGTCAGTAAAAAGCTTTTAAAAGAAATTCTCTCTCTGGCAATGCGCTCTCCGTCATCAATGAATACACAGCCGTGGAATTTCTATGTCATATCCGGCAAACCGCTCGACAACATTCGAGAAGGAAATACTGAAAGGAACCTTGCAGGAGTTCCTCATTCCAGAGAATTTAGAATCGGAGAACCCTTTCAAGGAGAACATCGAGAAAGACAGATAGGGGTCGCTAAACAACTCTTTTCCGCCATGAATATTGCGAGAGAGGATAAGGACGCTCGCCAAGATTGGGTGCTACGCGGTTTTCGTCAATTTGATGCTCCAGTTTGTATAATTATCACATACGATAAAATTCTATCGGACAGTGATGATACTGCTTTTGATTGTGGTGCAGTAACTACTGCGTTGGTAAACGCCGCGTGGTCACGGGGACTGGGAGCTGTCATCAATAGTCAGGGAATAATGCAATCGCCGGTAGTTCGCGAATGTGCGGGCATAGCTGCTGACCAGGTTATTATGAAAGCGATCGCGCTTGGCTGGCCTGATGAAACGTTCCCAGCGAACCGAGTTGTTTCGGAGCGGAAAACGGTGGATGAAGCCACAACTTTCGTCGGCTTCGATGGCTAACTATTAATACTGACTACTTAGAAAGGCTCTTGGCCGCATGTTCGCCGCTGTATATAGCTGCTTCGACACCCGCTTGAGAAAAGTAATCGCCGGCCAAACGAATATTTGGGGGGAGCAAATCGTGTACTTTGTCGAGACTTCCATAATGTCCCGGTTTAGCAATAGTTAGACCTTTTTCATAACGGAACAAATGCACAAAACGTGGTCGTGGGGCTTCGCCAAAAGCGTCATGCACTTGTTCAATCGCTCGGTTTTTAATTTCCTCGTCACTCATGTTAGCTAGTGGCGGGGTATTGAAATAGACTCCAACTAATTGACCGCCATCGGGGACACTGGCCGGTTGTCGACGACCGTGCAATACCATCGCACCAACATCACGCTCACCATCGACCCCTACAGGTAAGACGGCATCGACCGGATAATCTGGCCACGGATCCTCGTCATAGGCGATAGCAACATGGGCGTACTCAGTGTAATGAGTTCCCATCAGACGTTGGTAGGCGTCAATTGATATAAACTCTTTCAAAAGCTTGGCGGCTATAAACGCTTCAGTAGCGATGATCACGGCATCACACTGATGTACATTCCCATTGGCAAAAACCTTCCAGCCAGCGCCATCACGGGCTAGGTGGTCGACAGGTGCCGACAAATGGACATCGTCAGACGACATGTTTTCTAATAGCCAGTCATTAATTTGGCCAATACCTTCCGGAGGAGTAGACAGGGAGATCTTATGAGCTTGCCTAACTAATGCTTTTGGGAAAGGAGTCGACAGTTCTCTTAACGGTACAGCATATAGGAAATCCATAATTGGGCGCATGACATATTCATAGGTACGTGAGCCTAGATTATTTCGCGTCCAATCTTCGAGGTTTTCACCGCGATCATAGGCCGCCAATTGAGAGCCGTTAAATGGATTTTTTGCGGTGCGAGAGAAAAATAATTTGATGCCAGTGGTCAGCAAGCGCAGCTTATCAATTAATTTTAGTGTCGGCACTTTAGCAAAACTAGAGAACTTACCAAGCTGCACAGGGTACCGCGAATCGTCGTCATCCATTAATTCGGTGGTACTTTTCCACGGCACGAGCTTTTTGATATGACCCATTTCACGCAAAAGTGCCATGGTGCGGGGGTAAATACCGCCCATAAGAAATAATGCACCTGTGCCGAGATTAAAGCCCTCTCGGTGCAATTGCTTCGTACGCCCACCAATGGAGTCACTGGCTTCGAATAATACGGCTTCATGACCTTCCTTTAGCAAGGTGTAGGCTGCTGCGCAGCCAGCTGGACCGCCTCCAACGACAATTACCTTCACAGTGACTCTTCCTTTTCAGGCATCGCGTGATTCATGACCGGGCAGCCACTATTTGTCTCGCCAAGTCCCATGGCATCTTTGCCGCCTTGTGTCCAGCCCAGATCAGAAATACGTTGGACAGCTGTCTTATCCATTTCTCTTAGCTCCCCGTAACTTAAAGTTTGTCTATTCGCGTAGGCTGAGACTTTAGAGTCCGCCGCAAATTTGGTTTTGTAGTAAAACAACGTTTTAAGTGTGAAATGGGTAATGACACGTTTTAATCCTGATAAAGGTTCTATTCGCATATGCGTCAGGAAATTATCTTCCATCGAGTAGATACCGATCCAACGCCCTAGAGCATGCAGTGGTTTGGGAAACCATCGTTCTCCAAACGCGTAGATTAAGGCCAGCACTAAATCAGTTAGGACAGGAGAATAAACGTGATTTTTCCCCTCCCAACGATCGACAAAGTCCTCTAACTCTTCTAGTTTCTCAGGAAAGCCTTCTAATTCCTTGTCACCTTCCCGACGAAAATGTTTCGAGAGTGCTTTGGCGAAATTGAATTGCGCTAGTTTGATCTGAGGATCCATCCCGCTCAGTCCCAGTTTTTTGAGCAAACGGTCTTGAAGCACCACAAGCCGAGCTAAAACATAAATAAAGTCATCACTATTTTCGAAATGACCCGGTAATTTTTTGGCAACACTAAAATGCAATTTGTTAAGACGATTGACAGATTCTTTCGTCTCAGTGGAGTCGGGGCCGGTCGCATACCAGGTCCAAAAGAAATCTAGCGCATCTTGCATTCTTCGATTGGGGTGACGCATCGCTTTGTTGGTAATGATAAGGGTTTCGCCCATATGTGCGGGCTTCACCACATAACAGGTCAAGATAGTGACCAAAAAGTTCAGGGTGAATTCATCCATTTGATACTGGGCGATCATTGACATTATTAGGGAATAATCAGTTTCAGGGTCGAGGTTCTTGATTTCCTTATTGACCCATCGGCGGCTAGTTTTGAGATCTTCACTTACTTTTATCACTACGATTTCCCCTCCTAGTGCTATATGGTGCCCACGCTTGTAATGATAGAAAACTCAATGATAGAATTGTCATTACTAGATTGTCAACTCAAGGATAGATTTTTAAATGGTCGCTAATTCTGCTGTCCTAACCAGTCGTCGTTCTCGAGCCTCGAAGCTTTCGCCAGAGAAAAGGCGTGAACAGCTTCTACGCTGTGGGTTGAAGGTCTTTGCGCTTCGCGGGATTGGTTCAGCTCGACACGCTGAGATTGCAGAAGAGGCCGGTGTTGCAGTACCGACAGTTTTTTCTTATTTCCCGACTCGGGAGGTGTTAGTTCGTGATGTGTTAGCTGAGGTTGATGCCTTTCTTACACAAGCACTTTTATCGGCGTTAGACAATGGTAACTCAGTTTTCGAGAAGTTTTTGCTTGTCACGCGGACGTTTAGCGAGAGCGTCACGTCGGCACCAGATGTGATAAAGATCTGGCTCGATTGGAGCACAGCTATGCACGATGAGACATGGCCGCAATATGAGATTCTACAAAATAAAATGGTAACTCGGTTTGCTGACGTTGTTCGAGACGGACAATCTAAAGGCGAGCTCCGTGAGAGGGTAAATCCTGAAATCGCAGCGTACATGGTAGTTAGTGGGGGCCCTATGATTGCGCAGATGAAGCTTACTCAACGTAGTCCAGAATTTATTGATGAGTATTTGAACACGTTGGTGCAAGGAGCTCTTATGCCAAACATTGATAGTTAGCGATGGGGTCATAGGTATAAAAAGTTTTAGATTAGATAAATAGTAGTTATTAATTTTTTTTGGGAGGAAGAAAATGGATATTAATACTCAATCATCACCTGAGAGTGATGGATTTTTTAGAAGTGCTTTAGCTTTTGGCGGCTATAGTGGATATGCAGCTATCATTCTTTTTATAATAGGTGGAGTTTGGTTAGGTGGTATGTTGCCACCGCTTTTGAACGCAAGTGATTCACCGGCACAAGCGGTGGCAAAAGTTTCTGACAATCTTTTAGCGATTCAGATAGGCTCCATTTTCCTCATTGCCTCTTTCGCGCTGTTCGGATCGTTTGGCGCGGGTATGGCGATGCAGGTCCGACGTTACGAGACAACTCCGGGCTGGTCGTATATTCAGTTAATTTTCACCGCCGCTGGCACGACCCTCGCATTAATAGTTGCTTTTGCTTGGGCGCTTATGGTGTTTCGTCCAGAAACTTATCACCCTTCGATTGTTTTAATGTGGGCTGACCTAGCTTACTTCATTGCTCTTTTTTCCGTTCCTGTGTTTGGTGGCTGGTGCGTTATGGTAGCACTCTCGATTTTCTTTGCCGAAGAGGGAAATGAGCCTTTCCCACGTTGGGCAGGTTATCTTAATTTGTGGATGGTATTACTATTTGCGCCAGGGCAGATGATAATGTGGTTCAAAGAGGGGCCGTTTGCGTGGCATGGTCTGATAGCGATGTATCTGCCTTTTATCGCTTTCTTTATATGGATCGGAGTGATGTCGCACCTGATGATTAAGATCGCCAAAGAAGAGAGCAAATAAGCATAGTGAGCGGCACTTCTCGACCAAGAGCCCAAGTACCAGGTGAGATTGGTATCTGGGCTTTTGTCACTGGCGATCTGATAGTCTTTTCTGTCTTTTTTATATTGATCGCGATTGGCCAGAAAGAAATGGCTGAGGTCTTTTCCACTTCGCGAGAGAGCCTGAATCTGTATTTTGGTCTATGTAATACTCTCCTGCTCTTGACAGGCTCGTGGTTTGTGGCGATTGGAGTCGAAAGATGTCGCGATGGTCAGGGCTCGGATAACGCCCGTTGGTTTAAGCTAGCTATCGGATGCGGCTTAGCCTTCGTTTTAAACAAGATTTTCGAATGGGAGGCGAAAATTGGAGCAGGTTTTACCCCCCTAACGAATGATTTTTTCATGTATTTTTTCATTTTTACAGGCATTCATTTATTGCATGTGGTAGTGGGGGTCGTGGTATTAATATTTCTTTTAAAGGTCAGTCAGCGTCCAACTTTGAATTCTCGGGATATTAGGACTCTTGAGAGTGGTGGTATTTTCTGGCATTTAGTTGATCTCCTTTGGATCATGCTTTTTGCCTTGTTGTATTTATTATAGTCCGGATTTCCGAGCTTTTAGATTTGCGAGTATTACTTTATGAGTAATTACAAAATTTATTTTGGCTTCAGTACGATGACATGGGCATGGTTCTTTCTTGTCGGGACGACCTTGCTAGCCTGGTGGTTTGGTTTTATAGATGCCGAAAATATACATTTAGCGACCACCGGGGTGATTATCGCTGGAGCGACTAAGATTTGGATTATCGGCTATCAATTCATGGAATTGCATCGCGCGCCTCCTGTTCTTTATTATTCTTTTCTGTCGTGGGCGGTCGGAATTACAATTGTGCTGCTCACAATTCTTACCGCGACTTAATCTGCCTAGATTTTAATCAGTATGTGGCAGTCTCTATTGCCCGATGATTTTGTTAATCAAATTTAATTTTTCTGTCATATCTGATGCTGTATACTATACCCCCTATGGGTATATTAAAATATGTTGTATTCTTGCTCTTTTTTATCACGGTAGAATCCTTTGCCAGACCTGTATCGTATCCCGGAGGTTATACCTTCATGTCTAAATCAAATTCTTTGCGAGACACCGTCTATCTTCATTATTCTCCTACTTCGAGGAATGCCGTTGGTGTCGAAGTTGTATCTGATAAGGTGTCGAATGATGAGTATGTATATCTTCGATACACTAGGCTATTGATCCGAAAAAATCGTCAGAAATCGCAAGGTAACCTTTACTTAAATACTGGTATTTCCAATGATGGACTCGACAATTATTTCTATGGGATCGAAGGTGACTGGGAGACAAGAAGAATTTTCACGGGTTTTGGCTATAAGCGCACCGAAACAAACCGAATTGACATAGAGGAGAAATACTTGCTAGCAGGAGTCGCGCCTTATATCGGCGATTATGGGGATTTACATACCTGGCTGATGATTAAAGTTAAAGAGAACTCATATACAAATACCTCATCTTTATATCCACTGGTTAAGTTATTTAAAGGCAGTGCGCTAATAGAATTCGGTTATAGCGATAGTGCCAATTGGGATGTTCATCTCATGTACAGATTCTAAATGAAGGATAAACAAATGAAGCTTTTATTTTTAGTATTAATTTTTATTACGTCCCTCAACGCACTAAATGTTTACGCGAACGAGGATACGCATGTCCATCTAGAGATGTCTGATGGCTCATCAGCAAAGGTTGACCAAGCAAGATTTGACGCTTTTTCAGAAGGGCTAAAGCAGGCAAAAATTTTAGTCGTCAGTGTCAAAGGAATGGTCTGTGATTTTTGTGCGCGCGGTATCGAAAAAACTTTTAAACGAGATCCTGATTTACTTAAAATAGATGTAGATCTTAATTTTGGAAAAGTTCTAATGGCATATAAACCCACTGCAAAAATTAATGAAAAGAGTATAGCGACGACGATTAGGGACAACGGGCAAGAAGTCGTAAAAATAGACACCTTGTATTAACCATGAAAGATGATTTGACTAACTATTTCACACTTTTTGCTTCCGCATCTACATTAATATGCTGTGGTCTCCCATCACTTTTTGTTCTAGTTGGAGCAGGAGCCTCGTTTGCAACTTTAGTGACTACATTCCCTCTGATGATTGAAATATCAAAATACAAAGTATACATTTCTTTAGGCGCGTTCATTATGATTTGTCTCGCTGGTTATGTTAACTATAGGACTAGAAAATTGCCTTGCCCTATAGATACAACAGCGGCAAAAACGTGTATGCAGACGCGAAAGAGATCGCGATTAATTTACTATTTTTCAATAGTGTTGTTCGTGTCCGCTTCAACGCTAACCTATGTCTTGCCGAGAGTATTTTAAAATGAATAATCCATGTCATGATGAAGAATTAAAAAATCTCAATAGAATTGAGGGCCAAATTAAGGGGATTAAAAGCATGATAGAGGAGAGAAAATATTGTGTGGAAATCCTGAATCAGATTTCTGCGGCAAAATCCGCCCTTTCATCAGTCGAAGGGAAAATACTTAAAAGACATATACGTCACTGTGTCAAAGAAGCTATTGTGAGTGAAGAAAGTTTCGACGGGAAGATTGATGAGCTTCTCAAAGTTCTTAAAAGATAACCCAGATGACAATTGTTTAGAAAAACCTTGCCAAGCTTGGGGTCGCGAGTTCGAGTCTCACTTCCTAGTTTAGCGAGGAGCTCGCGTTCAGCTAACGAAGCCGAAGCTGGAAGTAATTACTGGTGTATAATAATAACCATAATTAATTTAGAACATTGAAACGCGAAAAACATATATACCGCCGAATATCGGAGCAATGGTCCTAGGCCGGATATCTCAGAATGAAATGGAAATAATTACAGTGACTACGAATGACAAGTATCAGAATTCAATGAAGAGAAGTCTGCAGTGTCTGCCTTAAGGGCGGCTGGCTGGATTGGGGTAGTTGTTGCAACCCCATTTTTTCTCTGGGCTCCCCTCGGATTTATTGGCCTTGTACCATCGATGATTGATGTCTTTGGTGTTGTTGGACTAAGGATTCCAGCAGGAGTTACGATTTCCGGTCTTTTACTAGCTGCAGTTGGTTTTTACGAAGACTAAACGAGCCTTTCAGTCGTATCAATATTAACTTAAGAAGTAGGGAAATTAGTATGTTCAAACTATCGGATTTTTTCATCTTACTGGCTGTCGCGGTATCTTTCGCGGTATCGGGGCTGCTCTGGTTCGAGGGCAAGCAAATAGAGGGTCTATTCACTGCAATATGGGTGCCTTCCATTCTAGCGTTTGGTATTTATTTCAAACTGTCTAGTTTATTGGCGAGGAGAGACTAACCATGATTTCTGATAACTTACTTCCCATCGCTATTTTTGTATTCGTCATTATGATGGTGGGTCTTGTGCTAACCATCATGGAGTTTCGTTACGGCGCGCCAAAGCGGCAGCAGGATGAGGCTAACAGTAAGCGCGATGAAGTTGTTAAAAACGAAGCGTCTTAAGCTGTTTAAGGGTTAGCAGCCCACAGCCTGATGGCTGTTCTGGTTTTTCTCCAAGGGTCTTTGGGAAAACGCTTCATCAGCGAAATGTGTAAGAAATAAACGTTTGGACAACGTGGGTGTCACGATTATGTTGGAAAACATCGATAGCTGCCTGATGAGGCATACCCCACGCATATCCCGCATAAATATAAAGTTGTTTACTTGGGAAATACTCGAAACCAAGATTGACTTCCTCTGCCCAGTCTAAATCTGAAACCACTTTACCGAAATACTGCTTGGTATCTAAATCATGGGAGTAGTACCAAATACCAAGTGACCAATTCTGCCCCGGATAAACCTTCATTTTAGCCATCTGCGTAACTTGATTTTGATTAAATAAGTGAAATTCTCCAGCTACCTCACCTTGGTACCAGGTATCCCAATCTCGCTTGAAGATGGTAAAAAATAATCCCCGATACTCCTCATTTTGATTCGTTGTCGATTCGTCTCCTGAAAAATGAGCATAACGATAGATAAATGTAGGTTTCCAAGGCCAACTGCTAAAGGCGTAATTGCCTTCTATATACCAGCCATTTCCATTATTTTTAAAGCCTGTTTCTTTACTGCGACCGCGTTCAATTACATATTCACCAAACAGCTTTAGATCTTGAAGAAAAGGAACTCTTATATCCGCACCACGGATACTAGCCACGCGCATTCCGTCAAGTGCAAAATTATCATCTTGAATGATCTCGAAGTACATGAGGCCCAGTGTGCCCAGTTCATTTTCAGCTGTTTCTAAGTTAACCCCAACTACACGAGCATCGCCCAAGTCATCGTCAGTACGAAGCCAAAATCCGTCAAATCGTAAAGGGGAAGTGTCTATTCTTATAATCGCACTGTTCCGCCACGCGGTGAATGCTCCTATCCAATACTGACCATCGGCCGCGCCTTTATTAAAATTCCCATCACCAACTACAAAACCGTCTCCAATGGTGAATTCTTGGCCTCCATAAGATAGATCGATAAATTCATTACGCCAGCCAACTTTAGTGGAGTCAGTATCAAATGCTTGATCTCCAGATCGAACAATCTGACCTGAAAGCTCTCCATCGAGCGTTGTCGTCGCGGCGACCATCGAAAGGGTGCTATAAAATTCCGAGTTTTCTATTTGCCAAACGAGGTCTAGTCTGGGCTTGACTGCAAGAGATAACGTCGCCCGACTTTTCTCGCTCGGTGAGTCGATCGCCCCATATCCAAAATTTAATCCCGTCCCGTACTGTAAGCCTCCAAGAAACTTGAGCTCACCGGTCGCGCTTTTATTATTGCTCGAGTAGAGTTCTAAAGACGCAACTGGACCACAATGCAGCAGCAAAATAACGCAGCTTGTGAATCTGGCGACCTGAGAAATAACAAACTTCATTCTACTTTCCATTGGCAACTACTCTTTTCATTTTTTACCAATTATGAGTCAGTCTATTTCGGTGGGCTATATTGCTCTCCAGCTACAATTGCGATCTTTCTTACGTTTCCAATCATTTCAAAAGTTCCTGTAAAACCTTTTTTTAGTACCAGGGCTTGTCCTGGAAAAAATGACTGAAGATTCCCATCCTTATCAGTAATGTCGATCTTTCCGCTCAATAAGTACATAAATTCATCGTATGGATAATCTTTCAGCGCAAGTTTAGCGGGTTTTGCTTGATACGCTCCAACAAAGAGTTCGTCGTGATCAAACTGCCAACGTTCATGCTCTGATATACCAGACAATACAGTTTCGGAAGGGTAGGGGGCAAAATTATCTAACTCCAAACCAGCTAGTTTATTCGGGTCAAGTCGGATTAATTTATTTGATTCTCCCATCGTTTTTTCTCCTTTAATTTATACAGCTCTATATGACTTAGTTGACTGAGCTCATTTGACTATCTCGAGAGATGAGGTCGTCAATCAATGTGTCTATTATTTTAATGGCTCTTTTCCTAGGATAGCTTGAAGGGTTTTGCAGCGCGGCAATGCACACACCATCTAAGACCGCAAATGATAAACCTAAGGTATCGCTAGTTATTTGCCCCATGCGAATTTCGTGCTGGGCCGCCGCGTCAGATAGATAAGATTTCAGCAACTGACTGTATTGTTTCCTCTTTTTTTTATAATCGGCCATTAACAATGGATCGTTTAGATTTCGAATTCCAAAACACATTGATACAAACGCCACACTTGCTGGATTTCTATTATCTGGAACTAGTGCTACTAGCGCATCTCTGAATTGTTTTAGCCCTGAGCTGACTGATTTGTTGGACAACGCGATGTTTTCATTTATACGTTCAAAAGAGAGATTAAATGCATATCGAAGCAAGCTGCCTTTATCACGGAAGTAGTGAGAGAAAACTCCGGTTGTAAAGCCTACTTGATCGGCAATATCGCGCAGGCGGACCCCGTCGACACCGTATTTTTGTATCACGGTCCAAGTGGCTCGTGCGATCTCTTCTCGTCGTGTATTGTGATCTACTAATTTTGGCATGTATTGTTACCTACAGTATCTGTGCGTTTTATTTGCCAATCCATGTGTGTTTATTTTTATATTATAACGGTTATAATATAAAAAAACAGAGAATCAAAAACTAAAAGCATTACGAAATACCAACTCAGTATATGAAAACGACGTCGTTATGGTGTGAAAATGTACTCCCGATCGCAGAGGGCCAAGCCGAGCTGCCTGAGCGGGTAGACGTGGCAATCATAGGGGGAGGATTTTCTGGTATAAGTACGGCTCTTGAGCTTGCTCGAAACGGAAGTCAAGTTGCTTTGATCGACAAAGAGTGGCCGGGCTACGGAGCGTGCTCGCGAAACTTGGGTCTAGTTGTTGAGAGGATCGAGGGTACGACTGATGGCGAAATGGAAGCTCATATTAATGGTGTACCTCGCCACGAGCTGATCACTGAGGGCCAACGAGCACATGATTTTGTAGCAGATTTAATTGATCATGAACAAATTGACTGTGGCGTGAGAAGGAGGGGAAAGTTAGTTTTGGCACACACCCCCGCAGCTTATGAAAAAATGGCAAGACATGTAGAACGCTACGACAGATTCTTTGGTGCAAGTAATGCTTTCATGGTCCCATATCAGGATTTAGCTCAGGAAATTGGAGAACGAGCGAGGCAATTGTACTTTGGTGCCAAAGTACTGCCGGATCTCATCGATATAAACCCTGGAAAACTAGTAGCTGGTTTGTTAAAAGCGTTGTCTCTCACAGATGCTGCTATTTGTGGAGGTACCGAAT
>CAJWTO010000055.1 GCA_913047675.1 uncultured Pseudomonadota bacterium
ACCAAGCCAAGCAAAACTGTCAAAACGCCTTGCAGAAAAACAATACGGAACATTTTTCTGCGCCAACTATGGTCTGCTGGATTTGCTAGCACGGTACATTGAACTCTTCGGTTGCTACGTAACCTAATCGGCGGGAGTATAACGGATTTTCTGGTCTCGTGGCAAGGGACTGATTTAGCTGGCTATCGTTCAAAGACACGCCGGCAATTAGAGTTTTATATGTTCCAGTATTCCTTCGAGCTCGTCTAAAGAATTATAACTTATGACTACTTTACCCTCTCCTGAGTGCCTATGCCGAATTTCGACTTTAGCTCCGATACGCGCACTAATCGAGCTTTCTAAACCGACTATATTTGGATCACGACGACTACCCTGAGTGGGATTTTCTTCGGATTTGACACGACTTTTTTTGATCAACTCTTCAACCGCGCGAACACTCAGGCTTCCTTCAGCAGCACGCGAGGCTATCTCCTCTTGAAGCGGGCCAGAAACCCCTAGTAAGGCTCGCGCATGCCCCATCTCCAATAATCCATCCTCAAGTAATTGTCTAGATGGTTCTTCTAAGTCAAGCAATCTGATTAAATTACTCACAGTCGCGCGGGACTTACCGATTGAAGTAGCTACCTGTGCGTGAGTCATACTAAATTCATTAACTAATCGTGCTAAGGCAAGGGCTTCTTCAATTGGATTTAGCTGCTCACGTTGAATGTTTTCAATAAGAGCAACGCTCATAGCGTCACTCTCATCTATCTCTTTTATAATTGCTGGTAACACTCGCAATCCAGCTAGCTGACTCGCTCTCCACCGTCTCTCTCCAGCTATTAATTCATAGCCACCGCCATCTTCCGACTTTCGTACAACAACCGGTTGCAGGACACCATGTTCTTTAATTGACTGAGCTAATTCATTTAGCGAATTCTCTTCGATCTTAATTCTAGGCTGGTACCGTCCGCGCCTGACCAAATCTATATCCAGCATTTTCAGTTCACTGCCGTCTTCTATCGACAATACGTCTCTATTCGTATCCGCACTCAACAGGGCATCAAGCCCTCGACCAAGTCCTCTTTTTTTTGCACCCATAATTTACCCACCTGTAACACTATTTTTGTACGAATTATGCGTTATTTTTACTCCGTAACATTTCACCCGCTAGCGATAAATATGCTAATGAACCGGCAGACGAGCTGTCATACATCAGCACCGGAATACCGTGGCTGGGAGCCTCTGCTAGACGAACATTTCTAGGAATAATCGTTCGATAGACCTTTTCGCCAAAATGAGCCATCAGTTGCCCGGACACTTCTCGGGCGAGATTGTTTCGAGAGTCAAACATAGTTCTTAAAACACCATCTATCTCTAGCTCAGGGTTCAACACTCGCTTAATTTTTTTCATCGTCTCCAGTAGAGCCGACAAACCCTCTAAAGCGTAATATTCGCATTGGGTGGGAATCATTAATCCATCAGCTACCACGAGTGCATTTACTGTGAGCATATTTAGCGAGGGAGGACAATCAATAAAGATATACTCGTAATCTTCTAAGATCGGCTTAAATGCTTGCTTTAACCGAGTTTCGCGCTGACTTTGCTCTAACAGGCCGATTTCCGCTCCGGTTAGATCACTATTACCAGCTATTAAATCATAGCCACCCGCCACCTCACCTAGAATAGCATCGCGAATGTTTAATGATTCATCCATTAGCACGTCAAAAACTGAAAATTTTAAGGCGTTCTTGTCTATGCCACTTCCGACGGTCGCGTTTCCTTGTGGATCGAGATCTACCAGTAGCGTCTTTCGGTGAGTCGCATGCATCGAAGCCGCTATATTAACGCTGGTAGTGGTCTTTCCCACGCCTCCTTTTTGATTTGCTATGGCAACTATTCGCGACACTTTTATCTACTCGCATGACTTCAGTTATGTTCGAGATTATGGCATAAATGTATTGTAGCAGTACTATGTTTCATTAAGTCTTTTTTATAAACACAAGAGTGCGCCTATCATACAACGGCACCGACAGTTCTACGCACCGTGCTGGGCCCAGTATAGCTGTAGCCTCCGATAGTTCGCGAGAATTAACGCTTGCTTTCATCGCAACCACCTCCGTTTGTGAACTGACCAAGTGTATGCTTTTTTTTAAAAATTCATTAAGAGGCCCAAATGCCCTAGAAATAACATATCTAAGTGATCGGCTCGGATTATATTGCTCTACTGGTTGAGACTTAATATTTAGCATTCGTAAACCTAATTGCATCTTAATATGCTGTAAAAATCTTGAGCGTTTACCACGAGGCTCAACTAGAGTGATATATCTTTCGGGCTCAAATATTGCAAGTACTACGCCGGGTAAACCCGCACCACTCCCGATGTCGGCAAGGGATCCATGACCCAGAAAAGGAACTACTGCAAGACAATCAATTATGTGGCCAGTAATGAAGCTTTCAATCGAATTAGCGCCGGTTAAATTAGCTATTTTATTCCACTCAATGGCTAATTCAGCGTATTTGACGAGCGACTCGGCCTGCCTTTCATCAAGATCAACATTGACGCGTTCACCGAGACTTAAAACTAATTCGAGGTAATCTTGAGAATACTTAATATGCTTCAAGCCGATCGCGCTACAGTGATGCCAGCCCTTTTTAAAAAGACTGCCAACAAAGAAATAGCAACTGGTGTCACACCTGAGATCCGTGACGCTTGACCTAACGTGCTGGGGCGAATCTCTGTAAGCTTTTGTACAACCTCGTTCGAGAGGCCACGCACTTCCGCATAGGAAAAATCAGAAGGCATCGCAATATTTTCTAGTGACTTAAGACGCTCAATCTCTTCTAACTGTCTATTAATATACCCGCTATAAAGAGCTACATTCTCAATTTGCTCGATAACCCTTTCATCATCTATTCCTGGCCCAGTGTCAGGCAACGTCATAAGAAATTTATAATCAATATTGGGCCTTTTTAGCAAGTCAGACAGCCGCTGCTTCTTTCGAAGCGGTTGGCCCATCAAAAGCTTAAATTTTTCGCCTTTATTATCATCGGGAGAAATCCAGATATCATTTAACCGGTGCTGCTCCCGTGCAATCAACTCTTGTTTTTTCTGGAAATCCGTCCATTGTATATCACCTACTAGCCCAAGCTCGCGACCAACTGGAGTCAGCCGAGCATCCGCATTATCTTCCCTCAGCAAAAGGCGATGCTCCGCGCGGCTAGTGAACATTCTATAAGGTTCATCGGTACCACGCGTCACTAGATCATCCACTAAGACCCCCAGATAGGCTTCGTCTCGTTTGGGATACCACTCTATTTTCTTTTGTACACGCAGAGCGGCATTGACGCCCGCTAACAGACCTTGGGCCGCAGCCTCCTCATAACCCGTGGTACCATTAATTTGACCCGCAAAAAATAGGCCATCTATATCGCGAGTTTCTAACCAAGGATTGAGGCTTCTTGGATCGAAATAATCGTATTCAATCGCATAGCCCGGCCTAGTTATGACCGCTTTTTCAAAGCCCTTGATCGACTGAACTAATTCAACTTGCACATCGTAAGGTAGACTAGTAGAAATTCCGTTAGGATATATTTCTCTAACATTGAGCCCCTCTGGCTCTACGAAAATTTGGTGCTTGGCTCTGTCCTCAAATCGAACAACCTTGTCTTCAATTGAGGGGCAATATCTCGGCCCTGTGCTTTCAATATTACCGTTAAACATCGGCGATCTGCTTAAACTTTTTCTAATTATCTCGTGCGTGCGTTCATTCGAGTAGGTAATATGACATTCTGTTTGCGGCGGATGTGAATTCCTGTCTCCAGAAAAAGAAAATACTGGCCTAGGTGAATCCCCCTGCTGAATCTCCATCATACTAAAATTAACTGTCCGTCCGTCTATCCTTGGGGGCGTACCAGTTTTTAATCTGCCAACTTTCAAATCAAGTGCTCTCAACCTTCTAGAAAGAGGGTTCGAGGGTGGATCACCAGCCCTACCACCAGAGAAATTAGATTCTCCAACGTGGATAATGCCTCCTAAAAAAGTGCCTACGGTTAGAACAACTACTCCGGCCCGGAATGGCAAACCCATTTCAGTCGACACCCCGCACAAAACCCCTTGTTCAAAGATTAGGTCATCTACGGACTGTTGAAAAATAGTAAGCTTATTCTGATTCTCCAAAACCCTACGTGTTTCAGCTCGATAGAGCTGACGATCAATCTGGGCCCGCGTTGCTCTCACAGCAGGACCTTTACTCGCATTTAACGTTCTAAAATGAATACCACATGCATCTGCTCCTCGCGCCATGTACCCGCCCAAAGCATCAATCTCTTTAACTAGATGGCCTTTACCAATACCGCCAATCGCTGGATTGCAGGACATTTGCCCAAGAGTTTCAATATTTTGAGTTAGTAACAAAGTCTCCGAGCCCATCCGGGCAGCAGCAAGTGCAGCTTCAGTGCCGGCGTGTCCGCCACCAATAACAATTACATCGAATTCGTTTTTTACGCTCATAGTATGGCTATTATACACAAAGTAATGATTACTAAAGCACGGTCTTAAGCGCTAGCGAAGCAATTTCATAGGTAAACCTTAAATGCTAATTAACAATTTTTAACCGTGTAACTCTTGATCCTGAAAAGCATGTGGCCTTAAAGTAGAAATTATCTAAAAAATATTTTTGAATAACTAAAAAAATAGTCTCCGACGGTATAATATGCCCGCAGACTTAATTACAGAGAGAGGATGACATTGGCTGAGACACTTGTAGAGGTAATCGGGCTGACAAAATCGTTTGGCGCAATAAAAGCCGTCGATAATATTTCACTTTCTGTAAATAGAGGGGAGGTATTAGGCTTTCTAGGGCCAAATGGAGCAGGTAAATCGACCTCTATGAAAATGATCACTGGTTTTTTGACTCCGACCAGCGGAACAATAAAAATATCTGGTAATGATATTAGCGTCAATCCTATAGAGGCGAAAGCGAGTATCGGATATTTACCCGAGGGTGCGCCTGCTTACGGGGAAATGACGCCCTTAAACTTTCTGTCCTTTATTGCGGAGGTAAGAGGAATTGAAAAATCTGCAAGGCTTTCCAAAGTAGATGAAATCATCAACAAGATCCATCTGGAACGGGTGGCCTATCAGCCCATAGACACTCTTTCAAAAGGCTTTAAAAGACGAGTTGGGATTGCGCAAGCTATACTACATGATCCTGAAATATTAATACTCGACGAACCAACCGATGGCTTAGACCCTAATCAAAAACACGAGATCCGAGCTCTAATAAAGGAGATGGCAGCTGAAAAAGCAATCCTGATATCCACACATATTCTCGAGGAAGTGGAATCCGTGTGCACGAAAGCCATAATAATTAGTAATGGGGGAGTTATATTTAGTGGTTCGCCGCTTGAGTTATCTTCGAAGTCTCGCTACCACAATGCAATAACGCTTGTAATAAATAATAAAGATGTTAAAAAGTCGACCAAGATATTAGAGGAGCTTGAAGGGGTAAGAACCATCGAACATATCTCTGAGGCAGAACTTGCTCGAGTGACCTTAATCCCGCAGACATCTGAAGTAGAGATCAGCGCCCTAGTAAAAGCCAAAATGGCCGATTACGAATGTGAGATACTACAACTATACATCGAGCCAGGACGCCTAGACGAAGTATTTCGTTCTTTGACTAACCAACACAAGAGTGGTGAGGTAATTCGATCATGAGAGGTTTCCTCCCAATTTTTAAACGAGAGTTCAGATCTTACTTCGACACTCCTGTCGCTTATGTATTTATAGTAATTTTCTTGGTGCTAAACGGAGTTTTCACATTTTATGTTGGTGGCTTTTATGACCGGGGCTTGGCTGATTTAGGTCCCTTTTTTGAGTTCCATCCCTGGTTATACATGTTCTTAATACCGGCCATCTCTATGAGGCTCTGGTCTGAGGAAAGAAAAGCTGGAACGATAGAGCTTATGTTGACGCTTCCGATCTCTCTAAGTGCTAGTGTTTTTGGTAAATTTTTTGCAGCGTGGTGCTTCACAGTAGTCGCGCTATTAGGTACCGTCCCTATTTGGCTCACGGTCAACTATCTTGGGCAACCTGATAATACTGTAATTGCTGCAAGCTACCTAGGTAGCATCTTGATGGCCGGCGGATTTCTATCAATAGGTTCATGCGTCTCCGCGCTAACAAAAAATCAAGTGATTGCTTTCGTCACTAGTTTTATGATCTGTCTTGTGTTCAACCTGAGTGGCTTTCCAATGGTTCTAGATGTTTTTGCCTCCTGGGCCCCGCAAAGTATTGTAGATGTAATAGCGTCTTTTAGTTTTCTCACCCATTTTGACTCAATTCAAAAAGGGGTAATTGATCTAAGAGATATAATTTTTTTCGCGAGCTTAATCATCTTTTGGTTATACCTTAATGTGATAGCAATTGAAGTGAATAAAAGTAATTAACAAAAATCACAGTCAAATAATTAAAAAAAAGTATTTACGAAAAAATATCATGAATCGAAAATTAGTTTCTGTCACCGGTTTAATCTTAGCCACAACTATGTTCCTCGGAATGAATATCATAAGTAACGAGACACTGACTTCAGCACGACTCGATCTGACGGAAAACCGACTCTATACTCTGGCGCCTGGGACTTACAATATACTTTCTGATATCAATGAACCACTTTCAATTCGATTGTATTTCTCATCTGAGCAATTGGCTGGGCTGCCTCAATTGGCTAATTATGGGAAACGAGTTAAGGATCTACTCAATGAATATGTCGCTAATAGTAACGGGAAAATAAAACTTTACGTAATCGATCCGGCTCCGTTTTCCGAAGCTGAAGACGAGGCTGTAGGCGCGGGAATAAGACAGCTGAGTCTCGGGGGTAACGGCGAAGTGGGATACCTGGGACTAGTAGCAACCAACACAACAGACGATCGGGAAGTGATTGAAGTACTTAGCCCAGATCAAGAGAACGCGCTTGAATATGATCTAACGAAAATAATCTACAAGCTGAACGATCCCACGAAACGAATTATCGGACTGATTACAGATCTGCCGATACTTTCAGAAACCGACCCACAAACTGGCCAAGTCGTCAAACCAGATCTCACAGCGATCACGTTCTTGAAGGAATTTCATGAAATAAAACGACTCCCTATAGATACCTCCTCAATAGATGATGAGATAGATACGCTGATATTAGTTCATCCGAAAGATTTATCTGTCGAAACTCAATATGCAATAGACCAATTTTTAGTCAAAGGGGGCAAAGCATTAGTTTTTGTGGACCCTCTCGCCGAGCAGGATCCTACCCAACCTAACCCTGAGACCCCCGGGGTCATGCCTCAGCTAGGATCGAGACTTGATGCCATTTTTGAGGCTTTAGGAATCAACTTAAATGATAGTCATGTCATTGGAGATCCGTCGTCAGCTGTCCGAGTAAATTTCAATACCGCTCGAGGTCCGAGAGAGGTGGACTACCTACCGTGGATCCAGCTCCAAGGAGAGTCTTTGAATAAGGAGGACTTCACAACAAACCAGCTGAATACAGTAAATGTAGGTACCGCAGGCAGTCTAGAAATAGACCCTAAGGAGAATCTGACGTATACGCCACTTTTAACCGCCAGTCCCTCGTCTGGATTGATTGATAAAGACTCTATTATAACTGCAAATGATCCATCGTCTCTCATTGACGATTTTAGTACTGACGAAAAAAATCATTTAATAGCGGTCAGAGTTACTGGCAACTACACGTCTAGTTTCTCTGCCCCTCCTTCAGTTGAGCCAAAAGACGTGAAAAGCAATCATGATTTAGACAAAAGTCATTTATTGACGTCCGAATATCCAACCAACCTTATCCTGGTGTCAGATACAGATATTCTAGCAGACCGATTTTGGGTCCGATTCTCAGGGTTTGCAGGAATGAGAATACCTGAGGCGTTTGCAAATAATGCGGATTTTCTGGTGAATGCAGTGGATAATTTAGGAGGCAATGACGACCTGATCAGTCTAAGAAGTAGAGGGCAGTATACTCGTCCCTTCGAAGTCGTTCTCGACATACAAAGAGAAGCAGACGAACAGTTTAGAGACAAAGAGCAAGCTCTACAAGAAAAGCTAAAACTAGCCGAAGAAAACCTTGCTCGAATTCAAGGACAACAAATAGAAGGAGAATTAATTCTTAGTGCGGAACAGCAAATTGAAGTAGAAAAATTTAGATCTGAACAAATAAACACTAGAAAAGAATTGAGAGCCGTGCAACACGAATTACAAGACAATATCGATCGATTAGGTAGCGTTCTCACATTTGCTAATACTGCTTTAGTGCCCTTATTAATATTTTTATCCTTGATCGTAGCTAATGGGCTAAAGCACTTTCGACTCCGTAATAAAACGTAAAACGCAAAATGTTTAAATCAAAAATCATTATCATTTTTTTTATTGCACTAGGCATATCTGCGACCGCTTGGAAGGTTTCAATAGATAATAAGCCTCAGTCAGAAATTATGAAAACCAGTCTGTTCCCTGCGCTAATTGATAGTGTAAACGAAATAACCGAGGTAACGATTGAAGATAGAAGATTTAAATCGATCCTTAAAAAAATTGATGGCGTCTGGTATCTGCATAATAAAGACAACTACCCAGCCACTACTAGTGGTATAAAACAATTAGCACTCGAGCTCAGTAACTTGAAAATACTCGAGGCTAAAACTAGTTCAGTCGAAAAATACGCTAAACTAGGAGTAAATAATCTATCGGTAGAAGGCTCTCAGGCAAGCCAGATTACCGTAAGCACTAGCGAAAAAAAACTCGTCTCTTTACTAATTGGTCTAAGCCCTAAGGGAGCTAAAAAAGCCAAGCGTTATATAAGACTTACCGATGAAACTGCAGCACAATTAGTGGCTGGACAGATCACCGCGTCGACTAACCCTATAGAATGGCTCGATCCTCAAATCATTGATCTGGACAGCAAAAGTATTAAACGACTGACGATAGATGTTCCCGAAGAAAAGAAAATCGTTATCTCTAAAAATACCGAATCGGAAGATTTCTTCACTCTCCAAGATATTCCCGAATCATTTGAAATGAAATCTAAAACAATTGTATCAAGTATTCCGGCAATTTTGATAGACCTAAGACTCAATGATGTCATCTCAGCGAATGCAGTCACCGACCTAGAACCAGCACAAAAAACTACCGTTACAACTTTTAGCGGTCTCGAAATACTTCTCACAGATTATATTTGGGAGAATAAGCACTATACCGTGTTTGAAGCTTATCTTGGTAAAGATAAGAAAGAACTACCAAACAGTACGATAGAAAAAATAAACAATAAAGTACGTGGCTGGGCCTATGAAATTCCGGCTTACAAGCGGCGGATGATTAATAGAAAGTTCAACGACCTAATTCAGGCAATAGAACAACCAGACTAAATCCAGTTGATTTTTCTTCAGTCGCGACAATTAGTCTATATCTAAAACAACCTAACGGAGCCTAAGCAAGTCCTCTAATCTCCGATTTTACAGTTTTAAATGCCTAATTCACGCGCTTAAGCTTATAATAAAGCTAACCAAACAGTATTTGCGCAGACATGACTAAAAAAATAGTGGTACCGGAGACATTCCAGGATCTGATCTTCAGACTCCAAAACTTCTGGGGAGGACAGGGATGTGCGATATTACAACCCTATGATATGGAAATGGGTGCTGGGACTTTCCACCCCGCTACTTTTTTAAAAGCTATTGGGCCAGAGCCTTGGAAAGCTGCTTATGTTCAGCCATCTCGGAGGCCAACGGATGGACGCTATGGCGAGAATCCGAATCGACTACAGCACTATTATCAATTTCAAGTATTGCTTAAACCCTCTCCAACTAATATCCAAGAACAATACCTTCAATCCTTAAAAAACTTAGGGCTTGATTTGGAGACGCACGATGTTCGCTTCGTTGAAGATAACTGGGAATCCCCCACATTGGGTGCTTGGGGCTTGGGCTGGGAGGTCTGGCTAAATGGGATGGAAATTACACAGTTTACTTACTTCCAACAAGTAGGAGGAATAGACTGTGCGCCGGTTCCGGGCGAGATAACGTACGGTTTGGAGAGGATAGCGATGTATCTTCAGGGTGTAGATTCAGTTTATGACTTAACTTGGAGTAAGTCAGATGATGGAGTCATCTCTTACGGTGACATTTATCAACAAAATGAAGTTGAAATGTCTAAATATAATTTTGATTTAGCGGATACTGACTCTTTGATAAATTGGTTCGACACGTGCGAAAGAGAAACCGCGCGGCTGATAGAAGCTGATCTCCCATTACCAGCATATGAACAAATGATAAAAGCATCTCATACGTTCAACCTATTAGACGCAAGGAAAGCGATATCAGTCACAGAGAGACAGCGATACATTCTAAGGGTTCGAACTCTCGCCAGAGAAATCGCGGAGTCGTACTATGAGGCCAGAAAAGCACTCGGGTTCCCAATTGGTAAAAGCAACGGAGAACTCAAATAATGGAATCACTACTAATCGAAGTTGGAACCGAAGAATTACCTCCTAAATCACTAAAAAAATTGTACCTTGCATTCTCTGACAACATTACACAACTTCTGACCAAAAATGGGGTGCAAATTGGAGAGAGTATTGCTTATGCGACGCCTAGGCGGCTTTCTGTAGTTATAAAAAATGTAGCCGAAAAACAAAATGATCGAATAGACGAAAGAAAAGGCCCATCAACCGTACATGCGTACGATGAAAAAGGAGAGCCGACACAAGCAGCGACAGGATTTGCTCGCTCTTGTGGTGTTGACCTCAGCGAGTTGTCTACAACGAAGAGTTCTGAGGGGGAATGGTTGTATCACTCCCAGAAAATTGAAGGTGTCGCCCTAAACGAAATTTTACCTGGTCTCATCCTAGAGGCACTGAAAACTCTCCCTGTAGCAAAAAAGATGAGATGGAGCGACAAGAAAGATGAGTTTGTAAGACCTATCCAATGGTTGGTGATTTTACATGGTGACCGACTCGTTCCTGCAACCTTAATGGGAATAAGCAGTAACAACGTCACGAGAGGTCACCGGTTTCACGGCCAGAGAGAAATTGTGATTCCGAGCGCAAAATTATACGAAGAAGAACTGCGCGTTAAAGGGTGTGTGATTCCTTCATTCGAAGAAAGAAAAAGACGTGTAACTGATCAAATTCGCCAAATGAATGAACGAATCAATGCAAAAATCGAATTAGATGATAATCTTTTGGATGAAGTTGTTGGGCTAGTGGAGTGGCCAACACTAGTTATGGGTAGTTTTGATAAACATTTCTTGTCTTTGCCTGATGAAGTCTTGATCAGCTCTATGCAAAAGCATCAGAAATATTTCCCCGTTAGATCTAATGAGGACATACTCACTAATGACTTCGTGACCGTCTGCAATATCGAAAGTAATGATCCAGATATTGTGAGACAAGGGAACGAAAGAGTAATCCGACCGAGACTAGCCGATGCAGAGTTCTTCTTCCAGACCGACACTTCAAAGCCCTTGGAGAGTCATCAAGAATATCTTGGCCGTATGACCTTTCAAAAAAAACTTGGAACATTATTAGATAAAACTAAGCGTGTCACTGTTATTGCTAGCGAGATCAGTGAGCTTTGTAACGCGAAGCAAATAGATACCAATAGAGCCGCACAGTTAGCCAGGTGTGACTTACTCTCAGAAATGGTCGGAGAATTTCCTGATTTACAGGGTGTTATGGGAGGCTACTACGCTGAAAAAGATGGTGAAAATCCCGAAGTCTGCCTCGCCATAAAAGAGTTTTATCATCCCAGGTTTTCGGGCGATACTATCCCGTCCACCCCAACCGGAAGATGTATAACTCTGGCCGATAAAATTGACTCCATAGTCGGTTTATTTGGAGTAGGTCTGGCGCCAACAGGTGATAAAGATTTTTACGCCCTGCGCAGGGCCGCAGTTGGAGTTTTCCGGATAATCGTGGAATCCAATATCGAAATTGATCTTCAAAACTTAATTTTAATTACCGCAAAGCAGTTCAATAATATTTCATTCCCAGACAAAATCGCTGTCGATATTTTGACTTTTATCGACGATAGGATGCGTGCCTACTATCTCGACGCTGGCCTAGCAATCGACACTTTCAATTCTGTACCGAGCCTAAAAATAATAAGTCCGTTGGAGAAAGATCGCCGGATCAAAGCCGCAAACGAATATCGTGAGCTACCGGAGGCTCTCAGCCTATCGGCTGCAAATAAGCGTATAAGCAATATTCTGAAAAAATCGGTAGAAAAAAGTCGTGGTGCGTGGAACGAGAAACTACTTATAGATGATAGTGAAAAGAAGCTTGCGGAGAAAATTAATTCACTAAGACCCCAGCTTGAAACTCTTTTTCACGAACGAAAATATGTGGAGTACATGAAAAAACTCGCGGAGCTAAATGATACTGTTAATATTTTTTTTGAAGGCGTCATGATTATCTGTGAAGAAAAAGACATACAACAGAATCGAGTTGCACTTTTATACGATCTTCAAGACCTGTTCGGTAAAATCGCTGACATTGGCAAAATCCAGCTCTAACCATATGTTCTTCGTAGATCAAAAAGTCACTGAGCAATGCTTACAACGATAAGATCTTGGATATTTTATGCGGGGCTAATCCCTCTGACGGTTTTCTTTGCAATCATCAGCGCTTGTGTGCTCATCTTGCCACCCACTCCACGATACAAAACAATCATAACATGGTCTAAGTTGGCGCTATGGTGGCTAAAAATAACGTGTAATTTGCATTGGGAAGTAAAGGGTATAGAAAATATAACTGATCGCCCGGGAGTCATTTTGTGCAAGCATCAATCCGCCTGGGAAACGATTGCGATGCAAATGATCTTTCCGAAGCAGACTCAAGTCCTAAAAAAAGAGCTACTGAGGATCCCCTTTTTTGGCTGGGGTCTCGCGTGTCTTAGCCCAATCGCTATAAATAGGAAACAGGGCGCAAAATCTGTAAAAAAAATCCTAGATGTAGGTCAAAAAAAAATCAAGGACGGATGGTGGGTACTGTTCTTTCCCGAAGGCACACGTACTGCAGTAGGGGAAAATGGGCGATTCACGCAGACTGGCGCTGCTCTCGCCTTAGAAGCTGACTGTCCAATTGTACCGGTAGCGCATAACGCCGGAGTTTTCTGGAAAAAAAATACCGTGAAAAAACATCCTGGAACTATTGACGTCATTATTGGAGCTCCAATCTCAACTGTAGGACGCAGTAGGAAAAATATCATCAAAGACGCAGAGAATTGGATCGAAACAACGTGCGCAAAATTACCTAGCGACATAAGTGCCAGCTAATCCCTTCCTCGCCTGCGTAATAAATAATTCGAGCCATGTATATTTCGAAATGGATGCAATAGCATCTCCTTAAAATTATTCCGTTTCGCATTCATATCTGCTACACCAAACTTAAGTCGTTTTACCTCAGCCAATGAATAACAATCATAGGTTTTAAACAATCTGTCCCACAAGCACAAACAGAAGCCAAAATTCTTTTGGCTTTCGACCACCGCAATCGAATGATGGATCCAATGAGTCTGAGGAGTAATAAACACGCGCTCTAATATTACTTGGTATCGAGATAGTAGCTTCGAGTTACTATGCGTAAAAAGCGAAAAACTGTTCAATATAATTTCAAAAACCACCACCGCTACGATACTAGGTCCCAGCAGAAATACGATCAACCACTTATAAACTGTTGAAAAAAATATCTCTCCTGGATGAAACCTAAATCCAGTAGTTGTATCTAAGCGCTCATCAGCATGATGTATTTGATGAAAGCGCCACAGAAACGGTACTAAATGCATGATGATATGCTGTAAATAGATCAGGAAATCCAAAACAATCAACGTAATAATAAACGACACTCCGGCGTGCACCTGAAAAATATTGAAAAATCCAAAGCTATTCGATTGAGCAAAAATCGCAGCACTAACAGCTGACATCGAAATCAGTAATCGAGAAGTCCCTACCGTACTTAGCAAAAAAAGTATGTTTGTGAGCCGATGAATTGTCCATACATCGCGATAGCGGACTAGAGGACTTCTCCACTCTATTAACAGTAGCATTAAGAAACATATAGAAAAT
>CAJWTO010000056.1 GCA_913047675.1 uncultured Pseudomonadota bacterium
GTGCACAAGCGGGCACGGTGTTTGTGGTGTCGCTCGCTTCTCTAAGCGCAGTGCCGCGGCTACTATCATTTTCATATTTACAGCTATCTTAACTGTGTATTTAGCCTCTCAGATTACGGGTACAGGCATATGAAGCTAGTAATTTATTTCATTGTCGGCAGTATTTTCTCTGCCGGGCTAATTATCTCTGGAATGACACAGCCAATCAAAGTAATTGGATTTCTGAATGTCTTTGGGCACTGGGACCCCTCATTGGCTTTTGTGATGGGCTCCGCAGTTCTTGTTACCTTGTTTGGATATAGAATAGTTTTTATGAGTGATAAGCCGCGCTATGAAGTAGAGTTCAATCTGCCGATCAGGAAATCAATCGACGTTCGTCTTGTTTTGGGCGCCATATGTTTCGGTTTAGGCTGGGGAATTTCGGGACTTTGTCCCGGGCCAGCCATAGCGTCTCTTGTCACCGGCTCTATAGAACTTACAGCTTTCGTCGCAGCAATGTTTGCAGGTTTTTATGTCTCCCCAGTTTTATCCAGAGATTAATTAAAAAGAAGGAATTCTGGGCCCCTTGAAAAGACTTTCCAACTAATTGACGTTAATTTATCGACAAAAGGTCCATGAATTCATGCACTGGTTTAGCTTCCAGCTTGTCTGGGTTTAGGCATAGCTCCATAATTTTTTCGCTCTTCCAATTAGGAAATCGCGTCTGCAAGTTATTTAAAAATTTCTTTTCAAGCAATGGTATTCCATCGCCGCGACGACGTCGGTGTCCAATCGGGTACTCAACTTCTACCTTCTCAGTACTAGACCCATCTTTGAAAAATACTTGTAATGCATTAGCTATAGAGCGTTTTTCAGGATCATGGTATTCAGCGGAGTATCTCTTGTCTTCAATCACATCCATTTTATCGCGGAGTTCATCAATTCTAGGGTCGCTTGAATGAAAGTCATTCTCATAGTGTTCAGCAACGAGATCGCCATAGATCAAAGGAACCGCAATCATATATTGCAAGCAATGATCGCGATCAGCAGGATTTGCCATAGGCCCTACTTTACTGATGATTCGTATTGCCGATTCATGAGTGGTAACTTGAATTTTCTCTATCTCATCTAGACGGTTTTTAATTTCAGGATGTAGTTTAACCGCTGCTTCTGCCGCAGTCTGTGCGTGAAATTCGGCAGGGAAAGATATCTTGAAGAGCACGTTCTCCATCACATAGCTGCCATAATCTCTTTGAAACTTAAATTTTTCACCTTTAAATAGGACATCGTAGTAGCCCCACGTTGGTGCGCTCAGGACTGTGGGGATACCCATTTCTCCCTTCATCGTCATCATGGCTAGCCGTACTCCTCGAGAAGTGGCATCTCCAGCGGCCCAGGATTTTCTAGAACCTGCATTCGGTGCGTGACGGTAAGTACGTAGAGAGCATCCATCAACCCATGCTTGGGATACAGCGTCTATAATTTGATCTTTTGTTCCTCCAAGCATTTTAGTCACAACCGCAGTGGTAGCCACTCGTACTAGAAGCACATGGTCTAACCCTACTCGGTTATAACTATTTTCAAGTGCTAAAACACCTTGGATTTCATGAGCCTTAATCATCGCTGTCAAAACATCACGCATCGTTAACGGTTGTTTGCCTTGTGATACTGCCAATTTACTTAGGTAATCTGCAGTCGCTAATATACCCCCAAGGTTGTCTGAAGGGTGTCCCCATTCCGCAGCAAGCCAGGTGTCGTTATAATCAAGCCATCTAATTATGCATCCTATATCCCAAGCAGCCTTGACAGGGTCTAACTCATGCGAAGTACCCGGCACCCGCGCTCCGCCTCTTACTGAAGTTCCTGGTACGATTGGTCCAAGATGTTTGGTACATTCGGGGAATCGTAGAGCAAGTAACCCACATCCTAAGGTGTCTATCAGACAATTTCTTGCGGTGTCGTATGCCTCCGAGCTATCTATATCGTAATCCGACACATAATTAGCTATATTTATGAGTTCTTGGTCTGGGGCTGGTCGGTCAGTTAAGTCAACGTTGGCGCTCATTAAGCTCTCCATTTAATTTGATTAAAATACTTTTTGTATTATTTATATTTTAGGGTTTATCTAGCCCTCTATAATGAATTAGATCCTGTCTTCTATATCGACCCAGTCGGAGGATTCTGGCCCAGTATAGTCTGCGCTAGGTCGAATAATTCTATTGTTGGAACGCTGTTCCATAATGTGTGCCGCCCATCCTGTTAGTCGGGAGCAAACAAAAATTGGTGTAAATAATTTGGTAGGAATATTCATAAAATGGTACGCCGAAGCATGATAAAAGTCTGCATTAGGAAAAAGCTTTTTCTCCCTCCACATCACTTCGTCTACCCTCTCTGAGACTGGGTACAGTGTAGTATCCCCTACTTCTTCAGATAACTTTTTCGCCCATTCTTTTATTATACCGTTCCTCGGGTCGGACTCTTTGTATATGGCATGGCCAAACCCCATAATTTTGGCCTTTTCCTTTAGCATACCCATTAATTCATTTTCTGCCTGCTCCGGAGATGACCAGTTTTCAATCAGCTCCATGGCCGCCTCATTAGCGCCTCCATGGAGTGGGCCTCTCAACGAGCCTATCGCGCCAGTAACTGCAGAATGTATGTCAGACAAAGTTGAAGCACATACACGACCTGTAAAAGTGGAGGCATTAAACTCATGTTCGGCATAAAGGATAAGAGACACATTCATGACCTGCTCGTGTAATTCGGACGGCTTTTTCCCCAGTAGGCAGTTAAGAAAATGCCCACCAATTGAATCGTCTTCAGTTTCAGTCTCAATGCGCACGCCGTCGTGACTATAACGATACCAATAGGTGATAATTGAAGGGAAGATAGCGAGCATTCGGTCAATTCGATCAGACTGCTGCGAGAATTCTGTTTCGGTTTCGAGATTTCCCAGCATAGAACAACCAGTCCTCATAACATCCATTGGGTGGGCTGTTTTAGGAATTAGTTCCAATACTGACTTAAGCTCAGCGGGTAAACCACGCATTCCTTTTAGCCTAGCCTTGTACTTATCCAACTCATCCTGTTTAGGTAGGCTACCATACAGTAATAAGTAGGCGACTTCTTCAAATTGAGCCTTATCAGCAAGAGTTTCTATTCCATAGCCGCGATAAGTCAATCCCGCCCCAGTTTTACCGACCGTACAAAGTGAAGTCTCACCCGCACTCTGACCTCTGAGCCCAGCTCCGCTTAGCTTTTTTTCCGTCATATTGAATACTCCGTAATACTATTGGTAATTCGTTATTCTTAAGGCTAATCCGCTTTAAAAAGATCATCCAATTTTCGTTCAAATTCGTGGTAGTTTAAATATTCGTATAACTCACTTCGGGTTTGCATTGAGTCGACAAGCCCTTTCGCATGACCAACTTCAAGTATGGTACGGTAGGCGTTTTCCGCGGCCTTATTCATCGCTCTGAAAGCACTTAGAGGATAGAGAGCTAAGCTGACTCCGACCTGGCGAAGCTCTTCTAATGAGAACAGTGGCGTAGCCCCAAACTCTGTTATGTTAGCCAAGATCGGAACTCCGAGAGAAGAAACAAATGATTGGTATTGGTCTAACTCGGTAACTGCCTCTGCAAAAATCATATCCGCTCCCGCATCTATAAAAGCACTAGAGCGCTCAATAGCAGAATCTAGACCCTCGACTGCCAGAGCATCTGTGCGGGCCATAATGACAAACGAATCATCGTATCGCGCATCTACCGCAGCCTTTATCCTGTCGACCATCTCACTTGTGGATACGATAGCTTTGTTAGGGCGATGCCCGCAACGTTTTTGAGAGACTTGGTCTTCCATATGCATCGCTGCTGCGCCTGATTTAATCATAGCCTTCGTGGTACGCGCGATATTAAACGCGCCACCCCATCCGGTATCTACATCTACAAGCAATGGGAGCTCGCACGCCTCTGTTATTCGACTTACATCTTCTACTACGTTATCTAAAGAGGTCATCCCCAGATCAGGGAGACCGTAAGAAGCGTTTGCCACACCTCCACCCGAAAGATAAATAGCTTTGTGTCCAATCTGCTCGGCCATTAAAGCGGTATAAGCATTTATTGTCCCGACAACCTGAAGAGGAGAACTCTCTATCATTGCATCACGAAATTTTAACCCTGCTGCAGTCATGTAAAAACCTCACATTAAATTAATGTTTACTGAGAATTAGCGCGCCATAAACACTGAGTGTCTTCAGTTACCTATTTCAGGCCGTCCCTAAACTCTTTTTGTCGTGACATATTGTATAACAGATGAGACATTACGGCATCCAGCTGACGGGTCGGTCCTGTCATACTAATATTTTTCTGATTTTTGAGCTTTAGCTAGCGGAAATAAACGATAAAAGTTCTCGGTTGTTACTTCACCAAATTCTTCACTATCACAATTACGCAACTCAGCGAGGTATTGAGCAGTGTGGCAAACATATGCTGGCTCGTTCTGTTTCCCTCTTTTAGGTACCGGGGCTAACCAAGGTGAATCAGTTTCAACGAGTAGCCTATCAGCCGGTACTTGCTTTGCCACATCCTTAAGCTGTGTGGCATTTTTAAAGGTCACGATCCCTGAAAACGAAATGTAAAAGCCAAGATCAATAGCAGCTTTTGCGGTCTCCCAGTCTTCCACAAAGCAATGCATCACCCCACCAACTTGCTCCGCTTGCTCATTTCGCAAAATTTCAATCAGGTCTCTAGCGGCGTCTCTACAATGTATTATGAGAGGCTTATCACATTCTTTCGCTGCCGTAATGTGATTCCGTAATCGAGATTGTTGACTCTTGGGAGGCTCGTCATTTCTGTAGTAATCAAGACCTGTCTCTCCCACGGCAACAACAACCTCAGAGTCACAATGCATTAAGATTTGCTCCACCGAAGGATCAGTAACCTTACCTTCAGTATTAGGGTGTACTCCAACGGATGCCGATACATTTTGATATTTTTCAGCAGTCGCTAGCACAGTAGGGAACGATTCAAGGTCTACTGAGACACACAGCATGTGCTCTATCCCTGACTGGGAAGCCCTTAGGACAATATCATCAATACTACCAATATCGGGGCTAATGAGTGGAAGATGGCAATGTGAATCAACAAGTCGCATATTATTCTCTGACCATAAAAGAGATGAAAATCTCGTCAATTATATCCTGAGCACGCACTCCTTGCGACCTAAGCAGCAGTTCACGAGACGTCTTTATCAAGTCGCCAAGTTCAAATAATTTAACTTCACTATACTTTCCTGACAAATAAACTATTTTTTCAGATGATGCTTTAGATAACTTCAAGTTCGATGGGGATTGCTGAAAAATTGCAAGTAAAGTAGTGCTAATCACTAATTCGAGCGCATCAAGAAACCTTTCTATTCCCGCGCCATTATAGTTTTTAGCGATTTCGATAGCATTACATTTGCCATTAGATAGCGACATCAAGTCAGCGAGTAGCCCATCAAACAGAGATGTTGCGCCGTTATCGAGATTGATACTTTCAAGCATTTCTAACGGACCGCCATAAAGTGTTGTGGCGTGATTATTTAACGACGAAAGCGATATCGAGAGCTTATCACTCAACCAGGCTGATATAATATCCCAATTAGGCTGAGGGATTCGTAAATTTAAACATCTCGATCGAATCGTGGGTAGCAAGTGTCCTGCACTGCTCGCTATTAACATGATTAAAGCGCCTTCAGGGGGTTCTTCTAGTATTTTAAGCAGTGCATTAGCACTATTGGTATTCATACTTGTCGCCGGGTGTATCAGTGTGATCTTATGCGTTCCATAATGAGGTTTGTAGCTATAAAACTCGTTCACTGCTCTTATTTGATCAATATTTATACTTTTCCCCGCGTCGGCTGGACAGATATTCAATAGGTCAGGATTACTAGAATTTTCGAAAGTTGAACAGCTCGCGCAGGAGCCACATGGGCTGTTAGTCTCAGATTTGTCCATACACAGTAATGTTTTAGCGAAGTGCTGACAAAATAAAGTTTTCCCAGTACCCGAGGGGCCGCTAACAATGTACGCATGCGCTAACCGACCTATCATAGCGTCCTGTCGCAGTTGTTCCGTTATTTCGTTTAACCAGGGTAAATTCATTAGCTGTCAAATTTATCTTGCAGAATCAGTTCAATGCTGTTGCTAACCTCTCCCAGTGATTGTGACGCATCTATAACACAAAATCGCTTAGGCTCTAGTCGCGCCCTATTCAGATAGGACGCCCTAATTCTCTCAAAAAAAACCCTATTTTGCTCTTCGAAGCGATCTGTGTGCCCTCTATTCTTAATTCGTTGAAAACCCACTTCAACGGGCGCATCAAGCAACAATGTTAAAGTTGGTATAAAAAATGGTGAGATTAGATCTGTAGCGGATTTTATGATCGATATGTCGAGCCCTCTTCCCGCTCCTTGATATGCGAATGTTGCATCAAAAAAACGATCACAAACTACACATTTCCCAGATGCTAGCGCTGGAGAGACTACTTCCGCGAGGTGCTGTGCCCGAGCGGCAAGAAGTAAAAATAGCTCAGACACAGGACTCATTTCGTTATTTTGTGTAGATAAAAGTATGTCGCGAACTTTTTCCCCTATAGCGGTTCCCCCTGGTTCTCGAGTGATTACGACATCGCGACCCTTCTCCTCTAAGATTCTTTTAACAACTTGGATGGCTGTAGACTTTCCGACGCCTTCTATCCCTTCTAATGTAATAAACTCATAGTTCTTCATCTATTGCTTCCTTCCCGATACTTGTCTACAGCCATCTGATGCTCTTCTAATTTAGCAGAAAATTGATGGGTACCATCTCCTTTTGCAACAAAGTAGAGCTCATTTCCATGATCAGGATTAAATGCGGCATGAATAGATATCTTACTAGGGTTCGCTATAGGAGTTAAAGGGAGACCAGACCTTGTATAAGTGTTGTAAGGGGTATCCGTACGTAAATCTTCCTTAGTCAACTCACCACTCCTATCTGGCCCACGACCATATATCACTGTCGGATCGGCCTGAAGACGCATGCCTAAGCTTAATCTTCGCATAAATACGCCTGAAATAGTTTTTACTTCGTCTATTAAGCTAGATTCTTTCTCTATTATTGAGGCTAAAATCAAGCCTTCATACATACTCATGTGCGATAACCTGCTCGATCTTGAAACCCAAGCCTCTGTTAAAATCTCACACATCCTGAAAGCCGCTCTTTTTAGTATCTGTATGTCCTTTGTGCCTGGCGAGAAGAAATAAGTATCGGGATAAAATCGACCCTCCATATGCTGAGATTTGAACGCACACGTAGGGAGATCAGCGCCAACCGAATTAATGCCCGATTGGATATCTATGTTTGTTGGTACGATACCTTCTGTTTGCTTTAACTGTTCTATATAATCGCTCGCCTTTTTTCCTTCAATAAGCGTGACACTAAATAATTTAGAATCCCCGGTGATGATTTTTTTAAGTATGCCTTCTGCAGTATCCCCTTGCGCCACTGTATATACCCCGGCCTGCAGCGACTCCTCTAAGTTCAGCAATTTCAGTCTAATTCTCATTGGTAATTCGACTTCGAGCAGACCTAGATCCGTCATAGTCTCGATGACAACTGTGGCGCTATCGCTGGGTGCGATTGCTAACTCTAACTTATCATCCACTGACAGCGGGGACTGCAAGGAAAGGTTTACCCACATACCAAAAAGTAAAATGCCAAGTGTTACGTATGTTATGCAAGTTTGGAGAAAGGAAAAAATCGAGGACGTCTTCACATTGGGTAACCGACACGCATCAGTTCTACCTAGACCTCGCTGTACTTGTTCTCAAGATCGTCTAGCTGTAATTCACAAAGCTCGAAAGACTAGAGTTCCGTTGGTTCCGCCAAAGCCAAAGGAATTCGATAATGCCACCTTTATCGGCATATTCCTTGCAGA
This sequence comes from uncultured Pseudomonadota bacterium, assembly GCA_913047675.1. Classification (GTDB taxonomy): domain Bacteria; phylum Pseudomonadota; class Gammaproteobacteria; genus UBA4457. The sequence goes on from CAJWTO010000056.1 coordinate 7,935, forward strand.
GTTTGCCACATAGTCTAAGTCGCAATCTGGGTCCGGGTTTTCGAGGTTAATAGTGGGCGGCGCTACTTGTTCTTTCAGCGCAAGAATTGAATAGATGGCTTCTGCTCCACCTGCTGCCCCGAGCATATGACCGACCATTGATTTTGTGGAGCTCATCACTAAGTCAAACGCGTGGTCGCCGAATACTGATTTAACAGCTTGTGTCTCAGCAAGGTCTCCAGCGGGCGTGGAGGTTCCATGGGCGTTAATGTAGCTTACATCCTCGGAATTAATTTTTGCATCTTCGATGGCTAATCTCATGCAGTCCGCAGCTCCTGCTCCATTGGGCGCTGGTGCGGTCATGTGATGAGCATCACTGTTCATGCCGAAACCTATTAACTCGGCATATATTTCGGCCCCACGGCTTTCAGCATGCTCTAATGATTCGAGCATCACTACTCCAGCACCATCGCTAAGTACAAATCCATCGCGCTCGAGATCCCAGGGTCGACTCGCCCTACTAGGATCATCGTTACGGGTCGAAAGAGCTTTAGCCGAAGCAAAACCCCCAATTCCGGTCGGGCATGTAGAATACTCGGCGCCACCCGCAATAATAGCGTCTTGTTCGCCCCGCTCTATGGTTCTAGCAGCAAGTCCGATGCAATGTGCCCCTGTCGAACAAGCCGACACTACTGCATAGTTAGCGCCCCTTATGCCATATCTTATCGAGAGATGTCCCGATACCATGTTAATGATATTACTGGGCACAAAAAACGGTGATATACGTCGAGGTCCGCCGTCCACGAATGATTGATATCCTTTTTCGATTCCAGGCAAGCCCCCAATACCCGAACCTATAATTGTCCCTATCCGCTTACAATTTGATTCAGATACTTCCAAGCCCGAGTCTTCTATCGCCTGAATCGCAGCAGCTAATCCATAATGGATAAAAGGATCCATCTTTCGTGCATCTTTTACCGAGATATCATAATCGGCAACGTCGAAGTCTTTGATTTCTCCCGCGATAGTAGTTGAAAAACCAGAGGCGTCAAATGACTCGATCGGAGCAATTCCACTTACACCCTCTTTTATATTTTTCCAGGACTTATCGACGGTACTTCCATTCGGAGCAACCAGTCCTAAGCCTGTGACTACAACACGATGATTCAAACTATATTATCCTTCTCTATATCAATTAGTAGACGGGACCAACCACCTAATCAATACGCAGTTATCCTGCACGTTCAATATTGCAAACTATCTAGCGAGGACCTAAACATGGCTATTAACATAGTCGACAGCCTGCTGAACAGTAGTAATAGTTTCAGCATCTTCATCAGGAATTTCAGTTTTAAATTCTTCCTCTAACGCCATTACTAACTCGACAGTATCGAGAGAATCAGCACCTAGATCGTCTACAAACGACGCTGCACTGGTGACGTCGTCTTCCTTGACGCCTAGTTGTTCAACGACTATTTTTTTCACACGTTCTTCGACAGTACTCATTGTTATGTAATCCTCCGATTAAGGCCACCAAAGGTGTGGCGGGTGTTAGTGTAGTGTAAACCAAGCAAACTGCAAGCCACAGCTCACAGTTTGTTGAAGTTTTTCTAATTCGTTAATTAACAATATCTACTATTTTAACACTCATTTGGTGCTAAAGCATATGCATTCCTCCGTTAATGTGCAGGGTCTCCCCAGTAATATAACTGGCATCATCAGATGCTAGAAACCCTACTGCAGCAGCTATTTCTTTCGCCTCCCCCATCCTTCCAACTGGGATTTGGCCAAGTATAGCCTCTCTCTGAGCCCCAGTTAATTTTCCAGTCATATCAGTATCGATAAAGCCTGGAGAGATAGCGTTCACAGTGATGCCTCGACTAGCTACCTCACGAGCCAATGACTTAGTGAATCCAATAACTCCAGCTTTCGCGGCAGCATAATTCGCTTGTCCGGCGTTTCCTGAATGAGCAACAACTGAAGTAATATTTATTATTCGGCCAAATCTTTGTTTTACAAGCGATTTTAAAAAGTGTCGTGTTAACAAAAACACAGAATTAAGATTTGCGGCAACAACATCACTCCATTCATTAGGTTTCATGCGTAACATTATGTTATCTCTAGTTATTCCTGCGTTATTAACGAGAACAGACGGTGACAAACCTAGACTATTTAACTCGTCACAAAATCTCTTTATTGAATCTTCATCCATCACGTCTAAAACCAACGCTTTATGCCCTGGATGATTACGCTCTATCTGATCGACCCCATTTCGCGAAGTCGCGGTGCCTATCAATTGATGATTAGTCTCTACTAGATTATCGGCTATTGCCGCCCCGATACCTCTACTTGCCCCAGTTACTAATGCTACTCGTTTTTCGCTCATTATTTAGGCCCTATAGTTGCTTTTTTATTTTCCGATTCTATGACGTCACTGGTGCTTAAAGGGATACAACTTATCGAAGCCTCGGAGCGTTTTACTAGACCTGTTAGCACTTTCCCTGGCCCACACTCGTAGCAATCTGTGTACCCTAGGTCCGCCAAGTACTCTATAGTACTATCCCATTTCACAGACGAATATAATTGTTGTTTAAGGACAGAGCGGATCTCAGCTGGATCTCTGTGTGATTTTACATCGACGTTGTGCACTACAGGGATTTCCGGACTTCGAATCTCGATAGATGACAAATGCTCCATAAATGTCTCTGCAGCAGGGATCATTAATCGACTGTGGGCAGCCACGCTAACAGGAAGTTCCAATGCCCTTTTTGCGCCTGCCGCCTTAGCCTGTTCACACGCCTTTGCCACAGCACTTTTTTCCCCAGAAATAACAATCTGTCCAGGAGCATTGAAGTTAGCACAATCACAGATTCCGATAGAGCTAACGGCCCTACATATATCTTCTAGCAGTTCTTTCGAAAGGCCGATGACTGCAGCCATCCCCCCCTTTCCATCGGGGCTGCTTTCTTGCATTAATTTACCTCTAGTAGCGACTAGCTTAACCGCATCTTGGTAGTTGATAGCGCCGGCACAGACTAGAGCTGAATACTCGCCAAAGCTATGTCCGCACAGAATGCTAGGTAAGTGATCTCCGCATTCACTCCAAATATCCCAAGTGGCAACACTAGCCGCCAATAAGGCTGGCTGGGTGTTTTCAGTAGCGCTAAGCCGCTCTATGGGCCCATCCGAAACTAATTTCCATAGATCAAATTTTAATACATCAGAAGCTTCTTGGAATCTGTTACCCACCACCGGAAATTCATGACTGAGCTCAGCCATCATTCCGATTGCCTGAGATCCTTGTCCAGGAAATAGAAAAGCATAGTTCCCTGCCATGGTCACTGCGCCTCCTCAGCATCTTTGCCGATTGAAGAATTCTCTAAAACTGTCGCTATCATCTTTGGTACATCTTTATCTGCTTCCTGCAACGCTACTTCTATTGCATGGCTAAATGAAGCTGCATCAGCTCCACCGTGACTTTTGACCACGGTTTTTTGCAAGCCAAGCATACTAGCTCCGTTGTAGGCGCCAGGATCCGCTCGCCTCCTTAAGGATTTAAGTGTTGGCATAGCGCAAAGCGCACCCAGCTTAGTTACCCAACTTCGTTGAAATTCTTCTTTAGCAAGTGTACTCAGCATCCGCGCCGCGCCCTCGCTAGCTTTCAGTGCAATATTTCCGACAAACCCATCGCAAACAATTACATCGAACATCCCAGTGAAAATATCATTCCCTTCCGCAAATCCGATATAATTTAAGTCACTAGCGGAAAGCATCAAGGCAGCCTTTTTAACGAACTCATTTCCTTTGATGTCTTCTTCTCCGACATTAAGAAGGCCAATTGTAGGGTTTTCCCTGCCACCCAAAGTTGCCGCAAGTACAGAGCCCATGATGGCAAACTGGAGTAATTTTTCGGCATCACAGTCTACGTTAGCGCCCAAATCTAATACATATGTGGGAGTTTTATTACTCGGCATTTCGGAGCAAATCGCAGGCCTATCTAGCCCTGGCAACATATGAAGTACGAATCTTGCAATTGCCATCAACGCGCCCGTATTCCCAGCACTGACGCAAGCATCACATTCGCCACTCTTAACGAGATCCAAAGCAACTCGCATAGATGAGTCACGCTTGTTACGCAGCGCAGCAGCGGGTTTCTCGTCCATCAAAACGACCTCGGTGGCACTTTTTAATTCTAAACGACTACTGCCTCTATACTTTGATGAGCGATAGAAAGGCAGCATAGCCTCTTCTTGCCCAACTAGTTGAATTTCTAAATCGGAATACTTATCTAGCGATATAGCAGCTGCATCTACAGTAACCGAAGGACCGTGATCTCCGCTCATACCATCGACACTAAGAAGTATACTCATCTATCAGTCCACCTAGCACTGCTTATGAAGTTACACAAACATTGTTAGAAGAAGCACCATAGGGCACCCAAGAAATAAAGCAAGTTATCGCTTTAATTTAATCTTTTACATCAACTACTTTTTTTCCGCGATAGTAACCGTCAGCTCCAACATGATGCCGGCGGTGAGTTTCCCCTGTTGTTGGATCCTCGGATAGTGCGGCGTTCTTAAGACTGTCGTGCGACCTGCGCATTCCTCGTCTTGAGGGAGTTGGTTTATTTTTTTGTACCGCCATTAGTTATCAAGCCTCATTTTAAAGTTAGTTTTCATCGCTAGCGTCTATCAGCTCACGCAAATCAGCAAATGGTCTACGTACATTGGAGATACCTTTACTATCGTGCTCATGGTCCATAGCACCGCACGAGCTTATATTTTCATGCTTGGGGATCATAGGCACAGCCAGTAAAAGCTCATCCTCAACCAGCCCCAGAACGTCTAGTTTACCATTATTAGCATAAAAAATATCCCTACCGTCCTCGAGAGGTAAGTTTCCGCCGTTTTTATCGTCATTCTCACGGATAGAGAATTCACTAGATTTTTTTATCTCAAACTCAAGCAACTCCAAACAACGCTGACAATCTGCGCTAACTACAGCTGACACATCAGCATTTAAAGTCACTTCGCCGTTTTCATTTTGACGAAAAGAAAGCTTTACGGATACGTCGCTCACCAAACTGAAAATCCCCTCATTTCGAGTAAATGCATTCCGCTTTAGCATACCGGACACTAGTTCTCCGCGCGCAACAAATTTGTTGTAGTCAATTACCTTTGGAAGGAACGCGTGCATGGCTTATTATAAACTTTTTACAGGAGGGGTAAAGATGGATAGGACTAGTAACTCTAGCACCTATTACAAATGAGTTGTGACTAAAACCAAACCTATCAACCTTGTTCTTGCATCTTCATCACCCAATCGTGAGGCATTACTGCGTAGGCTACGCCTTCCTTTTAAAGTGCGCTACCCATGCGTTGATGAAGCTCAACACGACTCTGAGTGCGTTAAAGATACCGTTACTCGTTTGTCGCGCAAGAAAGCTTTGGCAGTAAAGCCAAAAAGCAATGAGATTATTATAGGAAGCGATCAACTCGGAGAATTTAATGGTCTACAAATCGGGAAGCCTCTAACTCAAAAAAACAATATCACACAATTACTTAGTTTTTCTGGACGATCTGTATGTTTTTATACCGGCCTATTTATCGTAAGACTTTATGACCAAGAAATCCGACAAGGCATTGTTACTTCAACACTTAAATTTAGAACCTTGACTCGAGCGGAAGTAGTGTCTTACGTAGAATCCGAGATGGCATTAGATTCTGCTGGAGGTTTTAAAATGGAAGGCCTGGGAATTTCGTTGATCGAAAAATTTTCCTCTGATGACCCGACTGCAATTATTGGGTT
>CAJWTO010000057.1 GCA_913047675.1 uncultured Pseudomonadota bacterium
GAATTAGCACGAATACTAAATCAAATTGAGAACGATTCAAGCGTAAGGGTTGGGATATTACGTGGTGATGGTCCTGGTTTTTGTGCCGGTGCTGATTTAACTGAGCCCCCAGAAAGGCCGCTTCCTGAGCAGTTAGAAAGCCTGCGAAAAGCTTGCGAAGAGGAGGGACGGGATTCTGACGACATCGAGTTGACAGCTGTCTGGGATCCAAGCGAAGGTTCTGATCAATTAAAAGTCCTAGCTGATTTCGGCATATCCAGAGCCGTGAGCTACAACACTGGGCTAGATGGTATTAAGAAAATTGGGGACACCTACATATGATGATTATGGCGCTCTGATCCCTCGTTTAGTTTTTGATGTGTAAAATCCAAGGTTTCCAATTGTCATTCTCATTTTTTTACTTAATTGAATTGATTGGCCTTAAATATTTGCATGAGTGATTTTGACTTTGTGGCTTTGGATTTTGAAACGGCAAATAACGATCGTTTCAGCGCTTGTCAGTTAGCCATGATTGCGGTTAAGGCCAATAAAGTTTGCGAAACTTTCAATCATTATATTCGTCCGCCCGATAGGTTTTTTAGCTTTACGCATGTTCACGGAATATCCTATGAACATGTTAAAAATGGAAATACGTTTAGGGAATTGTATCCTGATATCTGCGAATTTATGGGTGGTACGGAGTATCTGATTGCACACAACATGCCATTTGATCGAGGTATTTTCATTGGTTGCTGCGATTACTACCGGTTAACAGTTCCAGAGAAGCAGTGGTGTTGTACTGTACAAATAGGGCGTCAGACTTGGCCAAAACCCGCTGTCGTAAATAACCATAAATTGAATACGTTATGCCAATATTTCGGCATTGATCTTAACCATCATGAGGCTCTGTCAGATACAAATGCGGTGGTGGAACTCGTTATCCAAGCTCAGCACGATGGATGGGAACCTCCTTGGTTAAATTCGTAGGCTGATGACACCAGTTTTACAGAGAAGTTTCTATTTATAGAGATACTTTGTTTATCAGTATTCTTTTCATATCTTAGTCTCACCTTCGATGAATTTTTTCTGTTGTAGCGCGATGAATGTGGCGTGTAAATTTTTAACTTGAAAAAATAGGATGAGAATGAAGATAGTAGTTAGGTAAAACGAATAGCCAGCAATAAAGTTGTAGGCGGCATGCACGCACATTGGTACCAATAACGCTTTAATATAATTTTGTCCCACATGATAGAAGTTAGCCATACCAAAGTAGAAACCCATAATGACACCACACATGGCGTGTAAAGGTATTGCTGAGAAGGCCCTTAATATAGCGATCTCCTGTCCGTGTTCGATGAAACGGATAACGTAGTGATAATTCTCTAAGGTGGCGAAGCCTAAGGAAACAAGCACTCCATAGACAATGCCGTCCATCGCTTCGTCGAAGTAAGCTTGTTTTTTTACGTAGAATAAAAGGACCAAGTATTTTAGCGACTCCTCTGTCACTCCGGCGAGATAGGCTCGGTTACTGCCTTCAGGGATGACTATACTGTTTAAGATTCCAGCAAAAAATGTGATGCCGATCCCTAGGCAAAATACTTTAATCACGGCATCAATAGGCTCAGGAAATTTATCTGCGCGTATAACGTACGCGAGTATCAGGAGCGGCGGAGCGAAAGTTAAAATAATTAGTGTTATAGTCATACTGATAACAATCCCATACAACTCGTGTCCTGTTCAAGCCTTTCCAGGTTTATGCTCAAAGCACCGATGGGGAATTTGATACTTTCTTTCTTTGAGGAGACATCATGAATGGCACTGTAATGCTGACAGGAATATCGGGATATATTGGGCTCCATTGTGCGACACAATTATTGGAAGAGGGTTTTGCCGTTCGCGGTTCAGTACGAAGCTCTAACAAGAAGCGAGAGGTGATTGACACATTGACTGAGACCTCCGTGGACATTTCTCGGCTATCAATTGTTGAGCTTGATCTGACGTTGGATTCGGAATGGGAGGCGGCAGTGTCGGGATGTGATTACGTGATGCACGTGGCCTCACCTTATGTAGTGGCTAACCCGAAACACGAAAGCGAAATAATAACGCCCGCCGTTGGCGGAACTCTTCGAGTATTACGAGCGTCTGAAAAGGCTGGGGTAAAGCGTGTCGTGCTAACCAGCTCCGCCCTGGCAATGATGGGGAGTCTCAAAAATGCGACTTTTAGTCCTAACGATTGGGCGGACACTGATTCCCCTGATCTTGGCACTTATGCGAAGAGTAAAATATTAGCCGAGAAAGCCGCATGGGCCTTCATTTCTGATCTGGGTGAAGGCAATGAAATGGAGATGGTGAGTATAAATCCAGGGATTGTTTTTGGCCCTCCCGTGGGACGGAATATTTCTGGTCAATCGATGAGCATGTTAGATCAGATGTTACGCGGTAAGGTTCCGATGGTACCTAACACCGCCTGCCCGGCGGTTGATGTTCGGGACGTAGCCCTATTGCATGTGAAAGCTCTCACTAACCCGGATGTCGTGGGTAAACGCATTATCGCCTCCACCTCCGAGCCGCACGGCTTTGCTGAAGTAGCGCAGATCTTGAAGGATGAAGGTTACAAGGGACCAAGTACTCGGGTAGCGCCTAATCTTTTGCTGCGTATTGCTGCGATTTTTGATCGGGAAGCGAAAGGGATGCTTGGCTTTTTGGACATGGACCTGACCGCCGACAACAGCGCGACGCGGCAGTTGTTTGACTGGAGCCCAATACCTTTTACAAAGACCGTTCTTGATTCGGCTGTCGCCGTAAAGCGCATACAGGATAGCTCATAGTGCGGGTCCTAAAGTTTGAGATAGGAGGGGTACTCGATGAAATAGGCTTGAACGTTTTGTTGGCGTGTCTGTTGGTCTACATAGGCAGTGACATGAATTATACAGTTGGCGCGCAATAATGGGTCTTAGAAACTCTTCTGTTTTAGTTATATTGATGCTTTACCAGTTTCGACTATCAAGAGAAAAGACTTTGGGTATTCAGTTTTCTAGAAATAAAATGATAAGGAACGGATCTTTACTTTCAGGACTGTTATTAGTAATGGGATCCGTTTTTGCGTTGCCAGATTGTCCTGAGAATGGTGCACTACATAATTGCTCTGCTTCAGTTGAACTTAATAGCGGAAGCCGGTATGTCGGCGACTTTGTTAATGGCCTATACGAGGGGCAGGGCGAGTATACTTACAGTGATGGTGAAGGATACGCAGGAGCATTTTTGGACGGTAAGTTTCACGGTCAGGGAATTTACAGTTACGCTAATGGCGACAAATATGTGGGGGAGTTTAAGCTTGGCAAAAAGAGCGGTCGCGGCGTGTATACTCGCGCTGATGGGTCCATCGAAAGAGGTGTATTTTTAGATGGAAGGCTGATTTATGAGTCGGAGCGAAAATAGCTAACTGAAATTTTTAAGGGGAGAGAAAAATGTCTGGAGTTGCTAATAACCGTCAGGATGAGATTACAGTGGTTCACACTTTGGTATTTGAAAGCGGTGAGATGAATGCTGCGTTTAACGAGCTAGCGGGCTCCGCCGACGGATTGCCGGTTGCACGAGGAGCTAAGGGTAACCTATTTGCTTGTCCCTATCTTGCTAGAGACAATGATCATACGACATATATGTTTAGTCGCTGGGAGACTGCGAAGGATTGGGATAACTATTTAAATCATCGAAGAGAGATTTCTCCAGATTGGTTCAAGCCTATGTGTGAACCAGAGACGGTGCTGCGTTTGCGAGAATTAAAAACGAGTCCTACTAAAAACAATAAAGAAGGAGATCTGCTCTTTGCGCCTGGACCTGGCGCTATCGCAAATTTTCACACGTGGCAGTTTGAAAATGCAGAGTTTAAAGATGAAGTAGCTGAATTTTGGGGAGATCAGGAAGTAGGGCTTCCGGCATCTAGCGCATATACCGGAAACATTTTTGTCTCAGGCTTTGAGGCGATTGATCGAGAAAATTGCTTAGTGGCACTTAACGCCTGGGTAAGCCATGAGATCTTTTTAGAGTACCGGCAAATGAGAAGGGACACTGCTCCTGATACTATACAACCCTTCTTGGTAGACGGTGTGATGGCGCAGTCTGATGTCTGTGAAGAGCACCAAGACTCGAGAGTTGGGAGTTAACCTATTTCTTAAAAAGTCGACCGTGAAGGCGCCGAAGAGGTACTGATGGCCAAAGACTATTTTTCACAACAGTCTCATTCCTATCTGAAATACAGACCTACTTATCCTCCCGAGCTTTTTCAGTATTTGTCGAAGTATTTGAAACCAGGTGAACTAGTTTGGGATTGCGCGACTGGCAATGGACAGGCTGCTATGTGTTTTGATGAAGGTCTAAGTGTCATAGCTACCGATCAGAGCATAGAACAGCTCAAAAACCGACCAACCACGAGCAGTGTGCTATTTTCGCAGGCGTTAGCAGAAAAAGCGCCTATAAAAGACAAAAGCGTCTCTCTGATTACTGTAGCCCAAGCACTTCATTGGTTTGATTTTGAAGAGTTCTACCGCGAAGTTTCGCGCGTTTTAAAGCCAGGAGGTATGATTGCGGCATGGACTTATAGCTTCTTATCAGCGTCTCCGCAATTAGGACGTATGATTGATGAATGTGTCCGAAGATTTTATTGCGATGTTATAGGTCCGTACTGGCCGGAAGAGCGGCGTTGGGTCGATGAATTTTATGCCAGCATTCCTTTTCCGTTCCACCAAGTAGAGGCCCCTTCATTTTACATTTGTTTATCGTGGGATCTAGAGGATCTGATAGGCTATGTTAGCTCGTGGTCGGCCGTATCCGAGTACAAGAAAATAATTGGTGCTGACCCAGTGCCGCAACTGATAGAGGAATTACGGAGCGTGTGGGGGCACCACAAAGTTCGACGGGACATGCGTTGGAGGCTCGGTCTGCGCGTTGGTAGACAGCTTGCATAGACACTGATACGGAGTGGCTACACTAGTTGTCTAAAGGTTAAATTAATCCTTTCGTCGTCTATCTTTTGCCTTTTAGGTATTTGATGTAGCCAATAGCGTTGAGTTGGGTGTTGCATCAGGAGCAAACTCGCGTTCTCGAGCACAACAGTAATTGTTTTGCCTTGTCCGTCCTTTCTTTTGAGCTGGAAATCGCGCGACACCCCAAGCGATAGCGATGCAATAGTGATAGAGGATCCAAGCGAAGGCTCGTCGTCGGCGTGCCATGAAACGGAGTCACTGCCATCGCGGTATAAGTTGATAAGTACGCTATTGAACTTAAAACCTGTAGCGCCCTCAACTATGTTGTTAAGTTCAGTTATTAAATTGGTATAAGAGTGCGCGGCGACTTTGAGGCCCGAATAGAAATAACTTTGAAGAGTTTTTGAGTACCACGCCGCTAATCTAGGCACAGGTCTAACTTTCCCCATAAAATTTATTTCGTCCTGTTTCCAAGGAGTACTTTCCTTTAGGCTGGTAAATATTGAATCACTGCGTTCAGGTGTAAGAATGTTGCGAAATAAAATCGCGCTACTTTCTTTTAAATCAACTTGTACGGGAGTGTCAGCGAACAGGTCCTGCATGTGAGTCTCTTAATTCTTAAATAGGCTAGGTATGAATATGGGCTACGAAGATTTTAAAGTTTTAGAATTGTAATTTGATTATAATAGTCTATACGACTGGCATAAACAGAGCGCAGGCTTCTGCTACCGACATTAGGCTCAGAACTGTTGTTGGAAGAGGGGTAATGTTAGTTGCGTGAAATGGATAACTATCGGTGCACTAGCAATTATTATTTGATGGAGACATAAATGATCCCCGCACGCTTTGAATCTCTTTTATTTAGTTTTCTTCTTTCCGTCTTTATGTCATGTCTGTCGACTTTCGTCGCGATCTATACAGCGGTTGGTTTTTCTGAGGGCTTTCTCTTACTTTGGATGAGCGCTTGGGGGAATAGCTGGGCGGTTAGTTTCCCTATTCTGTTATTAGTAACACCTTATGTCAGACGTCTAACTACGAAGTTGATTGTTTCGCCCGTGGACTAGCTTGATTAGCCAGCTGTATTTTTTCGATATTAATGTGTCTTTTTTAATGTCTCGATTTGCATTTAGCTCCGAGGTTAGAATACAATAAGTGTTCTAGTTAAGTTTGTTAGCTATGTATCTATTTTTGTTGAATTTTCTTTCTATTTTTTATGGTAATGATATATTGTATCATTACCGATCGTTATGATATATCATAACGCTACTTTAATAGTCTGGAGACCGAAATTGAAAAAGTTATATTTTTTGGTGAGCTTACTCTTGCTCGGTGCAAGCTCTGCTGCGAGCGCTGGCGGGCACGGCGGTGATGTTGAAGCCTTGCGTGCGGAAATTGCTGCAATGAAAGCTGCTCATGAAGAACGTATTTTAATGTTGGAAGCAAAACTTGAAGAAGTTGTAGTAGCAAAAGCTGCTGAAGGTTCTAGGGCTGCTGCTTCTGATAGCGATGTCGCGGTGACTTATGCGCCTAAAAGACCTGCGACGAATAGTCGTCAAGTTAAGAAGAATCTTTTTAATCCATCAATTGGTTTAGTGTTCAACGGGGTATACACCCAGCATGAAACTGCCGAAGGCGAGATCGCAGGATTTGCGGTAGGTCACGAAGGTGAGCGCGGTGGAGAAGGATTCGCGATCGATCACACAGAGCTTAATTTTTCATCTACAGTTGATGATAAATTCCTTGCTAGTTTGACGGCGGCTATAGTTAAGCACGAAGGCAAGACAGAAATTGAGCTAGAAGAAGCGTTCATTCAGTCTATGCCCGGCCTTGGACTCCCAACTGGTGCGTCTCTTAAAGCAGGACGCTTTTTGGCAACTATTGGTTATATGAACGAGCATCACATGCACACAGATGACTTCACAGACCGTCCTCTCCCATATCGAGTGTTCTTGGACGGGGGATATAATGATGACGGCCTACAGGCGTCTTATGTACTACCAACTGATTTTTATGCTGAAGTCGGTGGTGGTATGTTCCGCGGTGATGACTACCCATTTGGTGGCAGTGATGGCGAAGGCATTGATGCCTGGACCGCCTATGCTCGAGTCGGTGGCGACATTGGTGAGAAGCAAAGCTGGAGACTCGGCGGTTCTGTCTTATCTGGAAAGTCCACAACGGGTCGTGAAAGCAACCACGAAAAGGTGAGTTTTCTCGGAGAAACAGACCTGTACATTGCTGATGTTAGGTACACGTGGGCCCCCACTGGTAATTCGACGAATCAAGAGTTTGCATTACAAGGTGAGTTCTTCTGGAAAACCGAAGATGGCTTTTATTCCGATACTGAAACTAGTGCGTCGAACGTATTGATGGATGATAACTCCCAAGGTTGGTATCTACAGGGAACTTACAAGTTTGCACGTAGCTGGCGCTTTGGCGCTCGATACAGCGAGCTAGACGCGGCCAATGTGCCTACTGGGTTAGCGGGTAGTCATCTTGACGGCGACGGTTATGATCCAAAAGCTTATTCTGCGATGTTCGACTGGACTAACAGTGAATTCAGTCGTGTAAGATTTCAATACAATAGAGAAGAGTTAGCAAAAGGTCAGAATGATGATCAGTTTATGCTTCAATACATCATGAGTATTGGTGCTCATGCTGCTCACAAGTACTAATGAGAGATCTTTTTAGTAAAATTCTACTTACTATGAGCGCAGCATTTTTATGCTGCGCTTCTTTTAGTGCTGCGGCTTCGCTTCAGGTTTTCGCGTGCGAGCCTGAGTGGGCGTCCCTCGCGTCAGAGATCGCCGGAGATAAAGTGAAAACGTTTTCAGCAACTCACGCGCGACAAAACCCTCATTATATTAAAGCGCGTCCAAGTTTAATGTCTAAAGTTCGACGGGCGGACATAATTATTTGTTCTGGGGCGGACTTAGAAGTAGGTTGGTTGCCCTTGTTATTAGAAAGAGCTAGTGTCGGAGTTCAACCTGGGAGTCCTGGGAATCTTATGGCATATCAATACGTGCCCCTAATAGAGATCCCGACCGTGATTGATCGAAGTATGGGGGATGTGCATCCTGATGGTAACCCTCATGTCCACCTCGATCCTCAAAATTTACTCTTGGTTGGGAAAGAGCTTTCGAATCGATTAACGCTAATTGATCCAGGGAATGCTCAGTTCTACCAAAAACGTTATGATGCCTTTGAGTCTAGGCTTAGCCAAGCGATAATTAGATGGCGTGAGGAAGGAAAGGACCTTAGAGGAATGCAGATAATTACTAATCACAAGTCCCTTTCTTATCTGATCAAATTTTTTGGGCTCGAAGAAGTGGCTAGTCTAGAACCAAGACCGGGCTTGCCTCCTACTGCATCCCATCTAAAAAAGGTTTTAAACCAGGTCGAGTCGCAGAACGTACGAGCGATTCTCCGAGCGCCATATGAATCCGATAAAGGAGCTAAGTGGATTTCCGCGAAGCGGGGCATTCCTGATCTAGTCGTGCCGTATACGGTAGGTGGTGACTCTGAAAGTGGCGATATCTTTGCTCTATTTGATCGCTCGTTAGAACTTTTAAACAGTGTTCGATAGTGAAATATTAGCTCTCGTGGGGCCCGCGTTGGTGGCTGGTCTCATGATCGCTTTAACTCACGCTCCTCTGGGTATCGAAGTCGTGAGGCGAGGCATAATATTTATAGATCTCGCAATAGCCCAGATCGCTGGGTTGGGCATGATAGTCGCGGCCATAATTTTTGAGGAACCTTCGGCCGTCTTGGTCCAATTTGTTGCGCTGACTCTGGCAGTTTTGGCGGGGCTTTTCTTTCATAAAATGGAGTCAGTCGCTCGGGACAACCTTGAAGCTATCATCGGCGTTTCCTTTGTACTAGCGGCGTCTATGGTATTACTCGTTCTCGCCAATAGCACGCACGGTGGAGAGGACCTCACTCATTTGCTAGGAGGTCAGGTGCTTTTTGTTACTTGGCAACATGTTCTCTCTCACAGTTTGATTTATGTGTTCATTTTAACTCTTTGGTTTTCTTTCCCAAAGGTTAGGACAGGGATAGCATTTTATTTAATCTTCGCGCTTGCTTTGACTTCGTCGGTTCAACTGGTTGGAGTGTATCTGGTCTTTTCAAGTTTAATTCTACCTGCGTTAGCTGCCTATAACACCGCTCGTCCCCATCTTGTGGCATGGGCTTGTGGCGTGTTGTCAGTTTTGACTGGAATGCTAGTTTCGATTGCTATTGATTATCCGTCTGGACCAGTTATGGTGGTGAGCTTTGTTTTGATGACTGTCCTCTTTGTAAGTGGGCGCAAGTTGTTATTCAGCTCAAATGTCACATAGCGTTATCTCCTGCTCATAACGGGCTGTCTAACGGACGTCTTTGAGTGTCAAAACATTGCCTGTTGTAATTGCGCTCGTTTTTAATATTAGTGTGTTGTAGTCTTAGCGAATGGAGCAAGACAACAAAAATTACGTATTTTATGATCTTGAAACCAGTGGCCTTAGCAAACAGTTTGATCAAATTCTTCAATTTGGTGCCATTTTAACTGACGGCGAACTTAAGGAGATCGATAGACTTGAGGTTCGGTGTCGCCTGCAAACACATATTATCCCGTCGCCCCGCGCACTTCAGGTAACGCGGGTTTCGCCTTCAAGTTTAACTGATGAGAGTTTGCCGACTCACTACCAAGCCATACGCACTATCTATAAGAAGCTATCCTCTTGGTCGCCAGCGATATTTTTCGGCTATAACTCGATAAGTTTTGATGAGGAGTTTCTGCGCCAAGCATTTTATCAAACCTTACATCCATGCTATTTGACCAACACAAATGGGAGTACCAGGGGGGATATTTTAAGACTGATGCATGCGACCCATATTCTCGCACCTGATACGATATTTCCAGTTTATGATGGCAAAGGCCGGGCTCGATTCATGCTTGATCAGTTAGCCCCTAAGAATGGATTTCCGCATCTGCAGGCGCACGACGCGATGGCAGATGTAGAGGCAACTATCTATTTGGCTAAGCGGGTGCTGGATGAAGCTCCCCATGTTTGGGATATGCTTCTTGCGACAGGCGATAAGAAAAGTGTGCAGGATATGTTGTCATCGCAAGAAGTGCTTGTCCTTTGCGGCGGGAACCAAGGAGGCACAATGTCTGGTAACGTGGTTACTCCCTGCGGAATTAACCCTCTTATGCAAAATCAGCATGGTGTCTTTGACCTTAATCATGATCCTGAGAAGTATTTTGAATTAGATACGGAGAGTTTGCGTACTGTGATGGGTAGTAAGGAGTCTCCGATTCGAAAAGTATATACGAACAGACAGCCTATCTTAGTCCCAATGGATGATACGCCCGAGCATCTTTTACCTAGCGACATGACGTCGGAAGATCTCACAGTGAAAGCTCGTTTGATTCGCGAAAACACTGATTTCCGACTGAGAGTCTCTGAGGCGATGGTTGATGAATCTGATTCAGAAGAAGAAACCCTGGATGAGGTCGAACTTAAAATTTATGAAGGATTTGTAAATCGCACTGATGCCTCGTTGATGGAAAAATTTCACCACGCATCGGGTAAGAATAAGATTGAAGTGTTGCGCGGGTTAGATGATTTGAGAATGAAGCGCTTAGCGCAGCGAATTCTGTATTTTGAGCATTCAGAATTGCTTTCGGATAAAGTAAAAAGTGCTATGAAAGATAAGATCCAAAAACGACTTACGGTATCTGAGGAAGTACCGTGGAGAACGATAGATAAGGCCAGAGCCGAGCTAGAGAGTCTAGGGGATCTTATGATAGGGTCTGAGGGAGAGAAGTTTGTACAAGATTATCAAAGCTTGTTGAATTCTTATGAAGAATAAACTCAATTTTTGTGGGAGAGAAAGTAGATATGTCAGGTCAAAATAGTAAACCGGATATGCCCAGTTTGCCGGGCCTTTTAGGCGACAAGGATAAGGTTCTACGCGAGGATAATCGAGTAGATCCTCGCATTATAAAAGTGCTCGAACCATTCGGATTAGATGGAGCTCAACCAACGTCGGCAATAGATCATTCATCTAGTCTAGATGAGCAGCTGCTTTTCAGCTCGGAGACGGAGAGTTTTTTTCATCAAATTGATGAGTCCATTACCAACAACGTAGCCCCTATTGAGGGGATCGAGCGGTCGACAGAAGTTATTCAAGGACCGGATGGGAATGACATTAAGTTATATATTCATAAACCGGCGCATTCCTCTGACGCTATGCCTTGTATTTATCACACTCATGGTGGGGGGATGGTCATATTGCAAGGCAGTATGGGGATCTATTCTCATTGGCGGGATCGCTTAAGCGCTACAGGTATGGTTGTCGTTGGGGTTGAGTTCCGCAACGGTGCTGGTGCGCTGGGTGATCATCCTTTTCCCGCGGGACTTTCAGATTCTATGGCCGGATTAGATTGGGTATATACCAACAAGACGCAGCTGGGTATATCTAAAATTATTTTATCCGGAGAGTCTGGAGGGGGAAACCTTGCGCTTGCGCTTACACTTCGCGCTAAAAAAGAGGGACAGCTAGATAAAGTTCAGGGTACCTACGCACTGTGTCCCTATATTTACGGGAACTATGGCACTAAGCCCAGCGAGTTAGTTTCTTTATTTGAAAATGATGGTTACTTTTTAAGCGCCCAATCGATGGGAGTGCTAGCCGCTGTCTATGATCCGTCACGTGAGAATGCACAAAACCCGTTGTGCTGGCCCTACCATGCTCGCGTTGCGGAGTTAGAAGGGTTACCACCGCATGTTATTTCAGTGAACGAGCTTGACCCGCTGAGGGATGAGGGACTTGTTTATTTTCGGAAGCTGATGCAGGCCGGTGTCGATGCTAGAGGACGAACAGTTAATGGCACGGTGCATGCCGCGGATGTTCTATTTCCGAACGCGATTCCTGAGGTAACAGACGCAACTATAAATGATATAGCGAGTTTTGCGCGGTCGTTATAAGAGGATGGCAGCAGAGTCCTTCATTAGGCACATACTGACCTCGAAATTGAATAACACAAAAGCGCGTTGGTAGAAATAAATTGGTATGGGTGTAATTGAAGAGAAAATACGGTCGTTGAAATTTAGCGGGGTACAAGCCGTGGCTGGATTGATTCAACGGATGTCGCCACGGATAAGGAAAATCAATCCTTACGTGTCCGGAATTCATCGACCGATGAAAGAAGAGAAAACCTTACCTAACCTAGAGGTTGTTGGTGAAATTCCTGAAACTTTAGACGGGCTTTATTCTCGTATCGGACCGAATCCTATAACTTCTAGTGCCGGTGATCGTCAGCACTGGTTCTTGGGTGATGGTATGGTGCACGGTATTCGCATTGAGAAAGGTAAAGCTAGCTGGTATCGAAATCGTTGGATACGATCGCACTCCGTGAGCAAGACTCTGGGGGAAGCGAGCGCTCCCGGTCCTCGTAATGGCGTCGCTGATAATGCCAATACTAATGTTATTCAAATTGGCGGGCGCTTTTTTGCAATAGTTGAAGCCGGTGCGTACCCTGTGGAAATTGACGAATATTTAGAAACTATCAAGCATAACCCCTTTGATAATGCACTGCAGGGTTCATTCTCGGCGCACCCACACCTAGACCCTTCCACCAAAGAACTGCATGCTATTTGCTATGACGCTCTAGTTAAAGATACCGTTTGGCACGTGGTAGTGAATACCGAAGCGAAAGTCATCCGTCGAGAACCAATTCGGGTAGTAGATGGACCGTCAATCCATGATTGTGCGATTACAACCAACTATGTATTAGTATTTGATTTGCCAGTGACATTTTCCGTGCGTGCTGCTCTCGCGGGGCACGGTTTCCCTTACAAATGGAACCCATCGCATCGAGCTCGAGTCGGGCTATGCCCGCGCGCTGGCAGAGGCGAAGAAACGGTGTGGTTTGATGTTGATCCATGTTACGTTTTTCATCCAGTCAATGCGTTTGAAAATCCAGATGGGTCAGTTGTAGTAGATGTAGTTACACACGACTCAATGTTTAAAACCAGTAAGATTGGTCCTGACTCTAAGAAGTCTCGACTAGAACGTTGGACTATGAACGCAGGAGACAGTGGTGTCAGTCGGCGAGTAATTCACGATCATAATCAAGAATTCCCCAGGATTAATGAGGGGTATACCTGTAAGCCTCATCGATATGTCTACTCTGTATCCTTACCTTCAGATTTAAAAACCTCGAATCTCACTACTTCTGGGACTAGTCTTTTTAAGGTAGATACAGAGACTTCAGAGGTGTCTCAGCATGATTTTGGTCCTGATCGTTACCCGGGGGAATTTGTGTTTATCAGCAAAAATCTTAAATTAAACTATGAAGATGTTATACCCGAAGACGAGGGGTGGCTCATGGGGTTTGTAGTCGACGTCGCTCGCCAAGTAACCGAATTGGTTATCCTGGATGCTCAATTTATTTCTTCTGATGCTGTGGCTAAAATACATATACCGCATATTGTTCCGCCAGGATTTCATGGTAACTGGTTCCAATCATAAAGATTGGTCCCCAGCAGTTGTTTGATAAGATTTTTTAACGAGGTATAGTGAAGTTGACGTTTTGTCGTGTTGGCGGCTAATTATACCCGCGCATGGCAAAGTATCTAGATGAAAATATTGAGCTAGATGGTTAGGAATTTTGGAAGAGGTGTGCGATGGAGTTTCCAAGTTTGGCGTTTGTTGAATCTCTGCAACTTGCTTTAAATGACAGTGAGCGATTTG
>CAJWTO010000058.1 GCA_913047675.1 uncultured Pseudomonadota bacterium
CTGCTGGTAGAATTGGTAGAAGAGGCCCCTCTCCCGCTTCTTTTGCCCCAAACGGCCCTTCTGGGTCGCTGGATTCGACAATAATCGGTTCAACATGGGGCATCTCGTGGATTGAAGGAATCTTGTATTCAAGAAGATTGGCGTTTTGTAAATGTCCAGTCCTACCATAAACCATCTTTTCAGAAAGTACTTGCCCTAATCCCATATGGCAAGAACCGATTATTTGTCCTTTGACTGCTAATGGGTTTAGTGCTTTACCACAATCGTGAGCAGCCCAAACATTGGTACACTTGATTAGACCTAATTCAATATCTACATCAACTTCTGCAACATATGATGAAAACGAGTAAGCGGGAGCAAGTCCTGCTGCTGCACCTTTGTGAACTCCACCCATAGGAGGTGAACGATAAGCACCACTGGAGATGAGTGATCCCTTGTCTTCTTGTGCCTTGTGAAGTGCTTCAAGATAGGAAACACCGACGGCTGGATCATGTTTGTAGTAGATGCGTCGATCGTTCAAAACGAGTACATCAGGATGGTATCCCAACATTTCCCAAGCAGCGTTGAGAAGTTTCTCACGTATGCCTAGTGCTGCTCGAATTGCCGCGTTAGCATTCATGAACGTTACTCGGCTCGAATAAGAACCCAAATCAACTGGACTCGTATCACTTTCATGAGAACGGACGTGAATCATCTCGATCGGTAGAGCAAGAACCTCGGAAACGACTTGAGCAACTGCTGTGGTAGAGCCTTGGCCGATGTCTGCAGCTCCTGTGTGAACGGTCACGCCGCCATCCATGTCGATCTGCATGTGAACGGTAGCGTGTGGGAAACGGTTCGGATCCCAATGAATTGGCAAACCTGAGCCTGAGATAAAGAAGCCACATCCAATTCCGATTCCTTTTCCTAATGGCATTTGACGGAATTTAGAATCCCATTCAGACCCTTCACGAACTCGTTCAAGCGCTTCACGCATGCCGTTTGAGGTAATACGGAATCCTGAGATTGTACGACTGTGTGGAGGAAGTAAATTTGCAAGACGAAGGTCGATTGGATCGACCTGCATTTGCTCTGCCATTTCATCAAGACCGACTTCAACAGCACAGCGTGTATTGACTGCACCGTGCCCGCGCATAGCTCCACTGGCTGGTTTATTTGTCCAGACTCGAGCCCCGGTGTAATGAAATGAGCCAAGTTCGTATGGAGCAGTTGCAAGAACTCCATTGTAGTAGGATGTTACGTGCCCAAATGAAGCAAAACCGCCACCATCGATGAGTGCATCAATATCAAACCCAGAGATTCGTGCCTCATCATCGGCTGTCATCTTGACTTCGATGTAACTTGGGTGTCGGCCACGATTTATCCAATAGACCTCTTCGCGTGTGAAATTAATTCGAACAGGACGTCCTGCTTTACGTGAGAGAATTGCAGCACACATTTCATGAGGAAATGGGTCGGATTTTCCCCCAAAACCGCCACCTACGAAAGTTCTGTAAACATTAATCTGATGCATTGGAATTTCTAAGACATCTGCTAACGCCCTATGGACATAGTGCGGAACTTGTTGTGGAGTGTAAAGGGTTAGCCTACCCGAAGGATCCCAGTGGGCAACTACTGCATGCGGTTCAGTAAATGCATGGTTGACACCCGAAAAAAACCAGTTTTTTCTATGGCTAGCAATCGCGGATTTCGACATCCCCTCAATGTCCCCAAACTCCTGAAAAACTCTTTTCTGGACGTTGGACTCTCCGATGTGATATTTTCCTCGGTCATGGATGGGCTCATCACTATCCTCAAGACCATCTCTCATATCATGAATTGACTCAAGTATTTCGTACTCAACTTCAATCAGCGACAATGCTTTTTCTGCAATTTGGGGTGATGTTGCTGCGACTGCGGCAACAGCGTGACCGTCGTATAAGACCTTATCGCGCGCGATGACGTTACGCGACATATCAAAGAAGCTTACGGTCACTTCGCCAACCGCTTTATCCGCAGGATCGAGTGTCGGGAAATCTCTTCCAGTGACTACGGCTTTTACACCCTTTAGCTTTAGAGCTTTCGCGGAATTAATGTTCTTTATCTTTGCGTGAGCATGTGGGCTCCTAACTACGCGCCCATGAAGCATCCCGTTCATGGTGAGATCAGCACCGAAGTTAGCCCGTCCAGTAACCTTATCGACTCCATCAGGTCTGATCGGTCTCGTACCTATATGACGGAATTTTCTCTCACCATCTACTAATTCAAGGTAGTCCTTTTCATTTCCCATAGTTATTCTCCTCTCATTTCTGCAGCAGCATTCATCACAGCTGTTACGATTTTATCGTAACCGGTACATCGACAAAGATTACCGGCAAGCCAATAGCGTGTTTCAGTTTCCGTCGGGCTAGGATTTTCGGCTAATAGCGCTTTCGCAGCGACTATAAATCCTGGCGTACAAATACCGCATTGTAATGCAGCTTCTTGAAGAAAGTGTTTTTGTATAGGGTGCAAATCGTCCCCATCGGCGACACCTTCAATCGTTTCAATATCTTTCCCTTCAGTTTCTACGCCTAACACCAGACAAGCGCAGACAAGTCGGCCATCTAACGTAATACTGCAAGCACCGCAATCTCCCGATGAGCAGCCTTCTTTGCTTCCCGTTAATCCTAACTCATCTCTCAGACAATCTAAGACAGTTTGCTCTGTCCCACATAAGAATTCTGCAGGATCACCATTAATCATGGTTTTTACGTGATATTTGGTCATTTAATTTCCCCTCGCGCGTTCAAGAGCAATCGTTGCCGCTCTGCGCGCTAAAACGCCAGCAACCTTTGTTCGGTACTCTACTGTACCTCGTTTGTCGTCAATTGGGTCACACGCGGCGCTCGCGGCAAGTGAAAGTTGTGTTAATGCTTCATCATCAACCTTGGTTCCGACGATAGCTCTTGCCGCTTTTGCTACTAAGAGAGGCTTAGGCGCGACCGCACCAAGCGAAACTCGTGCATCCGAGCAAACCCCTGCTTTATCTAACGTTAAGCTAACACTCGCACCGACTACGGCGATATCCATTTCAGTTCGAGGAATGAATCTTAGATAGGCATCTCCAGACCTTTTGGGCCTAGTAGGCAAGAAAAAGCTGACAACGAACTCACCAGCTTTTAAAGATGTTTTCCCTGGGCCAAGAACAATGTCTTCTACTTTCGCGGTACGCAGTCCTTTAGGACCCGCTATCTTACAGGTAGCTCCGGCTGCTATTAAGCCGGGTACACTATCTGCGGCAGGCGAGCCGTTACATAAATTCCCCCCTAGCGACGCTCTACCCTGAATCTGGGTCGAACCAATCAATTCTAGTCCCTCTACCACGCCGGGCCATGCTTTATTAATCGCCTTATGTGCGCCAAGCTCAGCGCCAGAAACTGCCGCCCCAACAGTAAAGCCGTTTTTCTCTTTTTTTATGGAGCGTAATTCAGGGATATTCTTGATATCAACAATCATAGAGCCAGTCATTCTTCCGGCTCGAAGTTGCACAAGTAGGTCGGTCCCACCGGCCAGCACCTTCGCTTTTCCTTTAGCTGCGAAAAGAATTTTCACTGCTTCTTTTACTGACTTGGGACTGCTGAATTGTAAGTCTGACATGGTGCCCCCCGGCGATACTTATTTTTTTATACGTGTCTCTGTTCTATTTTAGACCATCTTTGTCTAGGTTGTTTAGTTTTTCGGAAGATTCAAGACGCCTTTAGCGATAATATTTCTCTGGATCTCATTAGACCCTCCATAAATTGTAGCTGGCCTAGCATTATAAAATTGTGACATCACATCCACTTCAGTGTCTCCAAAGGCGATTTTTCCTATACTTGCGCCTTCAGCTCCCGCCGTTTCGACCATCAGTTCGGAGAGTCTCGCAAAAGTTTCGGTACCCCAGATCTTAAGCAGCGACACGTCCGGCCCCAGGGTATCGCCACGTCGGACAATATCAGCAAATTGCTGATAAGTAGACTCTAAATCAAGTACATTTAATTTTAATCGTGTCAGTTTTTCGCGAAAGGTATTTTTTTGGAATACGCCAGAGGCTTTGGCAAGTACTTCAAGGCGTTTGACCGCGTATTGGGATTGTTTTGGACTACCAATAAATATTCGTTCAAACGACAACAGTGCTTTAGCTATTGCCCATCCTTCATTAATTGCTCCAACTAAACAATCCGCAGGTACTCTTACGTCATCGAGGAATACCTCACAAAACTCTTCGTCACCGGCCAGATTTTTAATAGGGCGGATGGTGACGCCCGGCTGATCCAAATCAATTAAGAAGAAGCTTATGCCTTCTTGAGGTTTCCCTTCTTTGGATGTGCGAGCGAGGCAAAACATATGGGATGCATCCTGCGCCAGCGTAGTCCACGTTTTTTGGCCATTAATGATAAACTCATCGCCATTGGCGATAGCTTCAGTTTTAAGGCTTGCTAAATCAGAGCCAGCATTGGGCTCAGAATATCCTTGGCACCACACTTCTTCTCCGGCTAAGATCTTTGGTAAATATCGTGCTCGCTGGTCAGCTGTTCCGTGTTTTATTAGCAAAGGCCCCACCATTTGGATTCCCATATCCGGAGATCGGCCTATTCCACATCGCTCTTGTTCTTCGATAAATATCAACATCTTTGCTGGAGAAAGTCCCATACCTCCATGCTCGGTAGGCCACGCAGGCGCGACCCAGCCTTTTTCAGAAAGTTTGAGGTACCAAAATTTAATTTGATTCCATCGCGGCCTTTTGGATGGGTACCGCATTTCAGTTGGATACTCTGATTCAAAAAAATTCCGAACAATGCTACGAAATTTCTCATCATCCATCGCGTCCCAGTTTTGCTCATCTGTATCAAGTAGACCTTCCTCTAAAACAGATTCGTCGCTTTCAATTACTTCGCTAGGAAACATAGCAGACGAGTCGCAAAATTTTTCGACCAAGAAACTACTATTTCCATACTTGGCAGACAGTACGAGGGCTCGGTTAACGTATAAGCCGACATCACATTCTTCTGTATATCCCATGCCACCATGCATCTGAACAGCTTCTCTTGTGATCAATAGGGCGGCTTCATTGGATCGATATTTGGCCCTGCTACTCGCGTGCAGTCTATCTTGAACATTAGGAAATTGTTCAAACTCGGAAAGTACCTCGTCCACTACCGCCGACGCCAATGATTTTTGTATAAAAAGATCGACCGCACGATGCTGCAAGGCCTGAAAACTTCCGATTGCACTACCAAATTGTTTTCTCACTTTTAGGTAATCGATGGTGATATCAAAAACGTTTTCCGCTAGTCCAACGAGATAGGCACTAGTCATTACCCTCGCTTGATCTCTCACATGGTCAATCGCTTCTTGGAGCGAGTCACCGGCGGCTAATAGACTGGTTTCGTCCAGTTGGACATTATTAAGTGTGACCTTTCCGCTATAGGTACCATCGGCGCACTCAGTTAAATTTAATGAAAGTCCGGCACAATCTCGCTCAACATAAAATAATGCCAAGGACTTTTTGAGATCTGCGCATACTATATAGCCATCTATCAGATCTGCACTGCTGATCCCGAATACTTGACCATTTAATTGATAACCCCCTGGTACCGAGCTCGCGTCAACGGCTTCTTCCTTGGTGCCAATATATTCTCCAGCCTCGACTAGTCCACATGAGAGGAGCAGTTCTCCAGTGATCACCTTAAGCAAAAGATCTTGATTCTCAGGAAAATAAGACAGTAGGGTGGCCGCACTGCTGACCTCTATTAGTGGCTCAGGAGCCACGACTTTACCTAGTTCTCGAGCGACTACCCCCAGACAGGTAGCACTAAGCCCTAATCCACCAAGATTTTCTGGGACAGTGATTCCGACCCAACCTAGCTCACACATCTCACGCCAGATAGTTTTGTCAAAAGAACATTTTTTATCGTGAAGTTCGCGTAATCGTGAGACTTCTAAATTTCCGGTGCTAAAAGAAACCGCACTGTCTCGTAGCATGTCAATGATTTCATGTTCACTTTCGTCGCTTTCTGTTGCAACCTGTACCATTTAATATTCCTTTTGTGATCGATACTTATTATTCCATAATAGATCGAAATTAGATCTGAGAAAACGTTGAGTTTGAGAAAATAAGGGGAAATATCTAATGAGTGCACAGGTAGTAAAAACTGAACTAGTAGAAGACGGGGTGGCGTTAGTTACGCTCGCAAATCCCCCAGTGAATGCCCATAGTCAGCAGCTCTTGTCGGAGGTGGCGTCCACTTTTGACCAGCTTAGTGATAGAGCTGACGTTCGAGTAGCTATTTTGACTGGAGAGGGTAAATGTTTTTGCGCCGGTGCAGACATCAAAGAACGAATGGCTACTGTACCAAAGCCTGGAGACCATTGGCAGAATAGCCGACGCGCAAGAGAGGCTTATCATAGTATTATGGAGTGTCAGGTACCTGTCATCGGGGCACTGAATGGTGTCGCGTTGGGGGGAGGGCTAGCGTTAGCTGCGTCCTGCGACATACTCTTAGCCAGCGAGCTTGGCTGCCTAGGTTTGCCAGAGATAAATGTAGGCCTATTAGGTGGTGGGAGACATGCGCAAAGGCTTTTTTCTCACTCTAAATTGCGTCGTATGATGTTGACTGGCTTACGAGTATTCGGTCCGGAACTCTATCGGTTGGGAGTCGTGGAAGAGTGTGTTGCTCAGGATGAACTTGCTGAAACTGCGCTTGATTTAGCCCGTGAAATAGCTGAGAAAAGTCCGGTTGCTATTAAGCTGGCCAAGCAAGGCCTCAATCAGATAGAAGAGATGTCTCTTAGAGATGGCTATAGGCATGAACAAAATCTGACAGCTGAGGTGCGTAAATCTGCGGACTCTAAGGAAGCGATGCAAGCATTCGTAGAAAAGAGAAAGCCTGTATTTACTGGCAATTAATCGAATATTAGCGATAATGACAAGTAGATTTTAAGAAGGAGATAATCCCAGATGAGCCAGATATATAGTGACAGTTCATTCGCGATCCGTTCTGACTTAGCCGCGGTGCATGGCGCGACGATGGAGTCGTTTTGTGCGCCGGGGACTTGGTTTAATGCTAAGGAAAGACGAGAGATTGTTGCTTTAAGCAGGCGAGCTAGAGCTGAGCGAGGCTTTGAGATTCTAGGTTATGTTGACGAAGTTCAAAATATTGATCTGCCTTCCGGTGCTCTTAAATTAATCGATATGGTTTCGTGCGAATCGGAGAAGATAGATAAGAATTTTTATCTAGAGCTGGTATCTAATGGGTTACTTGCTGAGCAGTACGTAGAGATCGTAGGTCTCGTAACTAGGGCCATAAGTGTAGACACATTTTGCCGCTCGTTAGGTCTTTCAATGTGTTTACTGGCCGACGCCAGAGATGGCGTTCCCTCCAGAGAATTGCCTGATACTGCGACAATAGATCATGCGTGGGTGCCAATTATCCCAGCTGGTTCTAAAGGTGGCGCGCCCGCGACAGCACTTTACGGAGAGACTGATTTTGTGGCGAACATTTTTAGCGCTCTGAGTTTAGTACCAGGCGAAGCGAGTGGTGTTATGCAATTAGGGCAGACACAGTATGTCGGCATGAATGATTTTCAAAACTTTAAATTTTTTCGGGATGAAAATTTCAGTCGTGCTCAGTTAGAATTAGTCGCGGCGCGAATTTCCGCTCTTAATAATTGTTTTTACTGAACTACGTGGCATACCCAGCTACTTCGTGCAAGTGGCCAGGCTAACGGTAGTAATTTTAATCTTGGTGGCGTCGTAAATAATGATGTGGATACAGAGGTTGAACATGCGGATATTCTATTGGCGTACGCAGATGCAATTTACGCTAGTGACAGTGGTGAGCTGGAGAGAACTCGCGAACAGGTTCATAGCCGGATGGGAAGTGGAGCCACTATCGAGGCGGCTGCTACTGCGGCAAATTTTAGTATGCTCGATCGGGTCGCTAATGCAGTTGGTATTCAAATTGAAAGCATGGCTATCGAGCAAACCGAAGATTTCCGGGGTGAGCTCGGTATCAACCAATACGTTTCTGCGGCAAACACACTCGGAAATTTATAAAGTATTTCTCGTCAGGGAGGTACGTTGGTGAGTGATCTTAACACTCGTTTACGAGACCTGCCCTCGATTGATGAATTACTCCGTTCACCAGAGGGTGACGATCTCTGTAGCTTATATGGAAGTGACCTTGTCACGGGTCATTTGAGAAGAGCTCTAGAGGAAGACCGAAAAGCACGTCTACAAAAAACAAGTAACGAAGCACCGTTTCGCATACACGAATTTCTAAGTAGTGTGAGGCAAAGCCTTGAGATTTTCTTTACAACTGACTTACGGTCGGTATTCAATTTAACTGGTACTGTACTGCACACTAATTTGGGACGCTCGCCGCTACCTAGCGAGGCAATCGAGGAAATAGCTCGCGTGTCTTCTGGGGCGAGTAATATTGAGTACGACCTCGGGAGTGGTAAGCGAGGCGACCGTGATAAATTGGTCGAAAGATGGGTTTCCCATCTCACAGGCGCAGAGGCCGCGACGGTTGTTAACAATAATGCTGCCGCAGTACTGCTCGTTTTAAATACGCTGGCCAGACGAAAGGAAGTCCCAGTATCACGGGGAGAGTTAGTGGAAATAGGTGGCTCGTTCAGGATCCCCGAAGTAATGTCTCGCGCGGGCAGTAAGTTAGTCGAAGTAGGGACAACTAACCGGACGCATTTGGACGACTTCTCGCATGTACTTTCAAATAAAACAGGCTTAGTAATGAAGGTCCATACCAGCAATTATGTTGTTGAAGGGTTTACTTCTGAAGTACCGGACGAACAATTGTCAGAGCTTTGTCGAGCGCATAACGTGCCCTTTGTTAATGACCTAGGAAGCGGTACGTTACTTGATCTGTCCTCCTACGGTTTACCCAAAGAAGAGACTGTCGCGGAGAGTTTAGCTCGAGGCGCTGACTTAGTTACTTTTAGCGGTGATAAATTACTCGGCGGACCGCAATGCGGCATTATCGCGGGGAAAGCGGATCTTATTGCACGAATTAAAAAGAACGCTCTTAAGCGAGCATTGCGAGTTGATAAGCTTACCATGGCAGCATTGGGTGCAGTACTTAAGTTATATACAGATCCAGTGAGAGTTATCCAAAAAGTTCCTGCATTAAGGCTACTGACTAGATCGCGCGCTGATATTCTGGCCGTAGCCAAGAGAATAAGTGAGCCGTTACAGACAGTATTAGGACCCGATTATTCTGTAGAAGTGACTGAAATGAAAAGTCAAATAGGCAGCGGTGCAATGCCTATAGATCTTTTACCTAGTGCAGGTCTGAGAATAGGGCCTAAGAAAAAGAATAGCCGGATGCTCCGAAAAATTATTTCAAGCTTTAGGCAATTACCCAAACCAGTAGTAGGGAGGGTAAATGATGATGCGCTCGTCTTGGATCTTCGATGCTTAGAATTGGAGACTGAGTTCTTACAACAACTCTCTTTGCTGAAGATTGCTCGAGAGTCGTAATGATTATTGCTACGGCGGGTCATGTGGACCATGGAAAGACTCTGCTTATCAAGGCGTTAACCGGCGTGGATACCGATCGGCTTCCGGAAGAAAAAAAACGCGGTCTGACAATTGATTTAGGCTTTGCATATCACGATCTCGGCGACGGTAAGTCAACCGGGTTTATAGACGTGCCTGGTCACGAACGTTTTGTAAAAACGATGATTGCCGGTGCAGTAGGTATCGACGCGGTCCTCTTTATCGTCGCTGCCGACGACGGCCCTATGCCACAGACGGAAGAACACCTCGCTATTTTAGAATTGCTAGGGATTGAAAAAGGAGTCGTTGCGTTAACAAAGATCGATCGGGTCTCCGAGGAGAGAGTGGAAGAGGTAAAGGGGCAGTGTGTTTCATTGTTTGAGACCACCTGTTTGAAAGGACTACCTGTTATACCCGTGTCTGTCCCTGAAAATATCGGCGTTGAAAAGTTAAGAACTGAGCTTCGTGGCCTCAGACATATCTCTTCTCTAAAGAAAGCTGATAATAATTTTAGGATGGCGATTGATCGAAGCTTCACATTAAAGGGTGCTGGCCAAGTGGTCACTGGAACTATTTTTGATGGACGAGTTGAGGTAGATGATGTCTTGAATCATATCCCAAGTGGGGGAGAACTTAGGGTCCGGTCGTTGCGTGCGAATAATGAAGACGTCGGTCTAGCCGTCGCTGGACAGCGAGCGGCGCTAAACTTAGTGAGCAGTAAAAAGGTTACTGCGTCTATGAATCGAGGTGATTGGGTAGTCTCGAGTGCTGCGAATTTTGTGGTAAAGCGACTCGATGTCCGAATTCAGGTGCTCTCTACGGAAGGTAAGCCTCTCGCTAATCGAACGCCAGTGCATTTACACCTAGGCGCAGCCGACGTTACCGGACGCGTCATCACTTTTGACCGTGTCGGAATAGCGCCGGGGAATAGTTCATTCGCTCAGTTGATCCTTGACGAGCCAATTCATGCGATCTGTGGTGACCGATTTGTGTTGAGAGATCAGGCAGCGAGTCGAACTTTTGCAGGTGGGGTTGTCGTCGAGGTATTTGCAAAGCCTTATAGAGCAAAGTACCGAGACCAACGAATTGCCCAGCTTGATGCAGTCTCGGCGACTTCGATAGAAGCTGCGCTGCAATCACTAGTGCATATTAGTCCGCATGGCGTGGATCTGTCTGAGTTTGCCAAGGCGAATAATCATACGTTAGAGAACTTATTGAAAATAACAATGGCAATTTCTTCGTTACACGTCGTAGCGGGAGAGTCGCCTTTAGTATTTTCAGCTAAGCAAATTGCAGGGCTTCGAGATCGCCTTATTCAAGCGATGAAGAAAGCGCATAAAGCGGGATTAAATAAAGTAGGGTTATCGGAATCGATGATAAAGAATGAGTTTGGTGGCAATATTAGTCTCGAGCTTATCAGGTCGCTACTAGAGTCTGCGGTTGGAGATAATTTAATAGAGCGTATTGAAGGTTTGTTTCGACTTAAAACGTTCAAAGCGAAGCGCTCTAAGACTGACGAGCTTTTGTGGCAACGTGTTGAGCCGCTTATTGCAGTGAAAGATTTCAAGGTGCCAGTTGTGCATGAGTTACAGTCGTCATTAAATATAGATATGAAGCTGCTGAAGAGTTTTCTTCTACGATCTGCTAAGGATGGTTACATAGTACAGATCAGTGAAAGGCGATATTTCGCGACAGATGCCGTGGAGAAACTTAAACAGCTGGTTGTTAAGATGTGTCAGGATGGATCTCTAAATGAGTTTACTGTGGCAGATTTCCGAAGTTATTGTGGGATAGGTCGTAATGCGGTCGTTGAAATTCTAGAGTATTTTGATCGCGTCGGTTTTACACGTCGAGAAGGTTCTTCGAGAAAGATTTTGAAAAAACATCATAGTTTATAAGGGGGAGCTTGGTATGAAGAATGTGCACATAGACACTGACCAAGGCGAAATAAATGGCTCTATCGATCCGAAGTTTGAGAGAGTTTTAGATGTCTTTGTTGATAATTTTGTTAGCAAGAATGAATTAGGGGCAAGTTGCGCCCTGACCATCGAGGGAAATTTGGTAGCTGATCTCTGGGGAGGCAAGCGATCTGTTAACGGAGACTCTTGGGATAGAGATACGGTCTGTACAGTGTTTTCAGCAACGAAAGGAGCTATGGCACTTTGTGCGCATATATTAGCGGACAGGGGTCAGTTAGATTTAGATGCCCCCATTTCAAAGTATTGGCCTGAGTTTGGTTGTAAGGGCAAAGAAAGCGCAACCGTTAAAATGGCTCTCGATCATTCTCTGGGAGTGCCTCACGTGAGGGGAGCTCTGAAAGAGGGTGCTTTTTATAATTATGATTACATGGTAGAGCGAGTAGCTGACGAAGAAGCATTTTGGGAGCCAGGCACTCGCGGCGGCTATCACGCAATCACAATGGCCTGGACAGTGGGCGAGATAATTCACAGGTCGTCAGGAGTACGATTAGGTGATTTTTTTCAGAAACAAGTAGCAGAACCGCTAGGGTTGGATTTCTGGATAGGAGCACCGTCGTCAGTAGATAGCAGGATCTCACCGATGATAGCTGCCGAGCCTGATGAAGCATGGATGAATACTCGGTTTGTTCAAACTGCACTTGCCGGTGGAGAAACGCCTACGCACTTATTCTTACGCGATTTCCCGCTAATGGATCCTAATAAAACGGAATGTCATCGCGCTGAAATAGGTTCCGCAGGTGGAATAACGAATGGTCTGGGTCTAGCCTTGATGTATGAGCCGCTAGCGATGGGCGGTGAAACTAGTAGTCACTCTCTATTGAGTCCAGATGCGGTACAAAATATGAGTCGTGTTAGCGCAGCGTCTCATGAAGATGCAACACTTCTAATCCCTACGCGCTTTTCTCAAGGATTCATGAAAACTATTGATAACCGGGCCCGAGAAGACGCCGTTAATTCAAGTCTAATCATCTCAGACGCGGCATTCGGACACGTGGGTGCTGGTGGCTCAGTAGGGTTCGCAGATCCTGACTGTGCTATGAGTTTCGGCTATGCGATGAATCGAATGGGAACCGGAATATTAATGAATGAACGCGGTCAAAATCTGATCGATGCTGTTTATGAGTCTCTTAGTTATAGAGGAGATAAAAGTGGTGCTTGGAGTAAGTAGCTCTGGATTGAGCCTTTCTGTCTGATACGATATAACTTGGAAGAGCGTCGTCCCCGGTGGGGCGCGCGGCCTTCAAAGCCGTTGAGCCGCTGTTAAGGCGGCGGGTGGGTTCGACTCCTACCTCTTCCGCCATTTCTTGGTCTGAAAAAGTCCAAAAACGTCCGTAAACTATTAAATTATATCTATTTTTTCTGATATACTGTTTCCAACGGTTTCCAGCCGAATTCATAGAAGTACCAACAATTTGATGGTACTTTTGTTGGTACTTTTGTGACCTAGGAATAGATACCAACAATTTTAAGGAGGAATTGTTGTGCATCGGTTATCAGCTACGAAGGTTAAGCAAGCCAAGCCACGAGAGAAAAGCTATAAATTAGCTGATGGAGGCGGTTTGTGCTTGTTGATAAGACCAACCGGTAAATACTGGCGATACAATTATCGGTTCCTAGGGAAGCAAAAGACCTTAGCCCTTGGAGTATTTCCAGATGTGAGCTTAGCTGAGGCACGTAAACGTCATTTAAAAGCGAGAGAGTTACTGTCTGAAGATACTGATCCGTCCGAGGTCAAAAGAGTACAAAAATTTACGAAAGAACTGTCTTCAGAAAATACTTTTAGGTGTATAGCGGAAGAGTGGTTTCAGGTTCATATGCTAGATAAGTCTAAGAAGCATAAAGAC